>JAVHQS010000129.1:0-8782 GCA_036171255.1 Gallionella sp. | reverse complement strand
GACCTCAGTACCGGAGTCGATTTCTTTTTGGACGGTGTCGCAAATACAGGTGAAATATTCAGTCATGGTCGCGCGCTCCGCTGTGAAGAACCGCAACCTACCCCGCCATTGCGGCCGGGTCAATATGCCAAACGGCCTATGTATTCCGGCTTAGTTGATGGTGATGCGCCCGAACTTGCGCTTGCCGACCTGAGCCACCACCACCGCGCCCGCCTTGATCTGCAACGCCTTGTCGCTGACTTTTGCGCCGTCGAGTCTGACGCCGCCCTGATCGATCATGCGGTTCGCCTCGGAGGTGCTGGCGGCCAGCCCGGCCTGTTTGAGCAGTTGCGCGATGCCGATGCAGCCGCCCGTGCTGGCAACCGCGACTTCTGGCATATCGTCGGGCAGCACGCCCTTCTGGAAACGCGCCTCGAATTCCGCCAGCGCATCCACGGCGGCTTTTTGCGAGTGGAAGCGCGCGACGATCTCCTGGCCGAGCAGCACCTTGATGTCGCGCGGGTTGCGGCCTTGCGCCACTTCCTCGCGCCACCCGGCGATGGTCGCCATGCTTTCGAAGGAGAGCAACTCGAGATAGCGCCACATCAGCACGTCGGAGATCGACATCAACTTGCCGAACATGTCTTGCGGTGTATCGGTGATGCCGACGTAATTGCCCAGCGACTTGGACATCTTGTTGATGCCGTCCAGACCTTCCAGCAGCGGCATGGTGAGTATGCACTGCGCCGGTTGCCCGTAATGCTTCTGCAACTCGCGCCCCATCAGCAGGTTGAATTTCTGGTCGGTTCCGCCCAGTTCGAGGTCGGCCTTGAGCGCCACCGAGTCGTAGCCCTGCACCAGCGGGTAGACGAATTCGTGGATGGCGATCGGCTGGTTGCTCTTGTAGCGCTTGGAAAAGTCATCGCGCTCCAGCATCTGCGCCACGGTGTGGGTGGCGGCAAGGCGGATCAGATCGACCGCGCTGAATTTGTCCATCCAGGCGGAGTTGAACACGATCTCGGTCTTGTCCGGGTCGAGCACCTTGAACACCTGATCGCGGTAGCTCTGCGCATTGGCAAGTACCTGCTCGCGCGACAACGGCGGACGGGTAGCGTTCTTGCCGGTCGGGTCGCCAATCATGCCGGTGAAGTCGCCGATCAGGAACAGCGCGTGATGTCCCAGATCCTGCAACTGGCGCAGCTTGTTCAGGAGCACCGTATGGCCGAGGTGCAGGTCCGGCGCGGTGGGGTCGAAACCGGCCTTGACGCGCAGCGGACGGCCAAGCGCAAGTTTTTGTTTCAGTTCACCTTCCAGCAGCAACTCGTGGGTGCCGCGCTTGATCAGGGCCAGCGCGTCCTGCTGGGTCATTTCCAAGTGTGTCATTTCAGCCATATCCATCATCAATTCAAGTTCTGGAACGGCAAAATACCGTTCATTTCCAATCTCCTGCCGCTCGTCGGTCATGTTTTGCCACTCGATTTTTCCGGCTGCCACACATCAGTTTGGCTTTGAGAGGGTGCCTGTTTCTGGTAAAGTGCGCACCAATCAAAAAAGCAACACGTTGCCAGCACACAGCAAAAGCAACTCAAGGAGGCGCGAATGTTAACCCAAAACCTGCTCAGCCAAGAACGCAAAATGAAATTGCGCTGGTTCGTCACCCTGTCCACCATGCCGTTGTTGGGTGTGATCACCGCTTTCGGCCTGGTGCCACAAAGCGATCTGGGGTTGAATTCCAGCAAAGTCGCCATCGAAGATATCGCACTACCCAAAGTTGCCGCCAGCGAAACCGCCGCTGCCAGCTTCTGGCGCAATGACCGCGTACAACGCGGCGACACCGTGGCCGAATTGTTGCGCCGCCTGAATATCGAAGATGCAGCTGCCAGCACCTATCTGCGCACTGCCGCCGGAGCCGAATCTTTCCGCAAGCTGCCGGCCGGCAAGGAAGTGCAAGCCGAAACCAGCGCAACAGGCGGTTTGATCGCGTTGCGTTATTTGAGCGAAAACAATGCACAGATCGTGATTGACAAACAAGGCAGCGACTTCAAGACCCGCATCCTGCCTGCCCAACTGGAAAAGCGTCTGTTCGTGCGCACCGGCGAAATCAAGACCAGCCTGTATGCCGCGACCGACGCGGCAGGGATGCCCGAAGCAGCCGCCAACCAGTTGACCGAGATCTTCAGCGGCGACGTCGATTTCCATCACGACCTGAAACGCGGCGACAAATTCACCGTGGTGTATGAAATGACCTACAGCAACGGCGCGCTGGTTCGTGCCGGTCGCATCCAGGCCGCCGAGTTCATCAATCAGGGACACTCCTACCGCGCCGTGTATTTCCAGAGCGATGCACAACACGGCAATTACTACACTCCGGATGGCAAGAGCGTACGCAAAGCCTTCCTGCGCTCGCCAATCGAGTTTTCGCGCGTGAGTTCCGGCTTCACCAGCTCGCGTTTCCACCCGGTGCTGAACAAGTGGCGCGCTCACAAGGGCGTCGACTTCGCCGCTCCGATGGGCACCAAAGTCAAGGTGACATCCGATGGTATAGTGTCCCTGGTCGGCAAGCAGAACGGTTATGGCAACGTCATCATGATCAATCACCAAGGCCACTTCACCACCGTTTATGGCCATCTGTCGCGCTATGCCAAAGGTCTGCATCAGGGGCAGCGCGTTGCCCAGGGCGAAGTGATCGGCTACGTCGGCATGACGGGCTATGCCACCGGCCCGCATTTGCACTACGAGTTCAGGATCGACGGCCAACAACGCGACCCGTTGCATGTCGCGCTGCCCAATGCGCAACCGGTCGGCGCTGCCGACGTGGTCGCGTTCCAGTCCCTGTCCGGCAACTTTGTGGATCGCTTGAACCAGTTGCGCAACACCAACCTCGCCAAACTCGATTAACAGGCATGGCAATTGTGCCGGCCCCGAAGATGAAAACCGCCATGCCCGTTTCTCTTCTCTCTCCTGGCTCTGATGGGACTGCCAGCCATTCGACTAAGCCCGCAAGCAGGCAAGTCGCTGGTTATCTCCCGCAAGTGGGAGAGAGGGACGCAGCCTCGCCACGGCGAGTTTCACACCAATCATCGCCGTGCTTCAGCATAAGCTTTTTATCGGTTTGATGTCGGGTACCAGCCTGGACGGCATCGATGCCGCCCTGGTTGATCTGAGCCAAGCCCACCCCCGGCTGCTCGCCAAGCACTACCTGCCGTTCGACCTTGCGCTGAAAAATGCCCTGTTGGCATTGCACCAGCCTCGCCAGAATGAACTGCATCAAGCACAACTGGCCGGCAATCAATTGGCGCATCTTTATGCCCAGTGCATCCCGCCGCTATTGGCACATGCACGGGTTGCCGCGGATCAGGTAAGCGCCATCGGCTGCCACGGACAGACCATCCGCCACTGTCCCGAGCAAGGCTACACCCTGCAAATCGGCAATGCCGCCTTACTGGTCGAGCTGACCGGCATCACCGTGGTCAGCGATTTCCGCAGCCGCGATATCGCGGCAGGCGGCCAAGGCGCGCCACTGGTTCCAGCGTTCCATGACCATGTGCTGCGCCACCCCGACATCCATCGCGTCATCGTCAACATCGGCGGCATCAGCAACCTGACCGACCTTCCGCCGGATGGCGACACCTCCGGTTTCGACTGCGGCCCCGGCAACCTGCTGATGGATGCCTGGTGCGCACAACATACCGGCAAATCTTTCGACGACCATGGCGCATGGGCATCCTCGGGGAAAGTGCTGCCCGCGCTGCTGGATCACCTGCTGCAGGAACCCTTCTTCGCCTTGATGCCGCCCAAGAGCAGCGGGCGCGACCTGTTCAACATGGAGTGGCTGCAAAGCAAACTGTATGGCAATGAGGCGGCGGTGAACGTGCAAGCCACCCTGCTGGAACTGACCTGCCGGACGATCGCGCAAGCCATCCAGCAACACTGCAGCGGCGCAGAGGAAGTTTATTTATGCGGCGGCGGCGCGCACAACCAGGCACTGCGCAAACACCTCGCCACCTTGCTGACGAACTGCGCCGTGAAGCCCATCAACGACCTCGGCCTGGATGGCGATTACCTGGAAGCCATCGCCTTTGCCTGGCTGGCGCAACAAGCCTTATATGGCAAACCCGCCAACCTGCCGCTGGCGACCGGCGCGATTCACCCCTGTATTCTGGGTGCGGTTTATCGCAACCATTAGCGCCAATAGTTTTGTTACAAAAAACACGGGGCGCATCAAGCGCCCCGTAACGTTACAACCAGACTGACGTTAAACCGAGAACGACGAACCGCAGCCGCAGGTAGTCGTGGCGTTCGGGTTCTTGATGACGAACTGCGAACCTTCCAGACCTTCCTGATAGTCGATCTCCGCGCCGACCAGATACTGGAAGCTCATCGGATCGATCAGCAGTTGCACGCCGTTCTTGTTCAGCACGGTATCGTCTTCGTTGGTCACTTCGTCGAAAGTAAAGCCGTATTGAAAACCGGAACAGCCGCCGCCGCTGACGAACACGCGCAGCTTGAGGTCGGCATTGCCTTCTTCTTCGATCAACTGCTTCACCTTGTTGGCGGCATTATCGGTAAACAACAGCGGGTCTTGCGCTTCAACTACTGCATTCATATCTCTCTCCTTAAGATTGGTTATTCGGCGCTGTTCAACTTGAACGCCACCACTTTGTCCTGTACTGCGACGTTGCTGTGAAGCAGGCGTCCTTCAACGATTGCACCCAACTGGATCTCCAGCGTTTTGTAATGCACGTCGCCTGTGACCTTGGCTTTGCTTTGCAGTTCCAGATATTCACCGGCGGACACCGTCCCGTTGATGACACCATTCACCACCAGATGGGTGACGTTCACCTCGCCGTTCACGCGCGCCTGTTCGCTCAGCACCAGCGTGCCAGGCTTGCCCGGCGTGGCGACCACATTACCGTTCACCTGCCCGTCGATGCGCAACCCGCCGCTGAAATTCAGGTCTCCTTCGATGGTCGTACCCGCACCGATCAGCGAATCGATCCGGTTTTGCGGCTTGCTGTGTTTTTTGCCGAACATTGTTCACTCCTTGCTTATGAAAGGCTCACGCTCTGCCGGATCTTTGGTTCGCGCGCGCCTTGCTCGAACAATCGTACCTGCACATTTTCCAGTTGCGCATCGGGTGCCAGCTGGATGCTTTGTTCGACGCGCTGATAATACTTGAAATTGAGCTGGAATTGGGCATTCCCGGACGTTTCGTGGGGGAATAGCTGGGTGATTCTCTGCCCGTTTTGCAGCACCGTGGCGACCAATTGATAACTGCCGATGAACTCCTTGGCGCGTTGCCCGCTCTGCACCAGCAACATGCGCACACGGTATTCGCCGGGCATGGAATCACGTTTCAAACTCAGGCGATGCACCGCCAGTTCACCTTCCTTGCCACGCGTCGCGGTGAGGTTTTGAAAGAACGCCAGATCTTCCTGCAGATGAGCGTTCTCATCATTCAGATTTTTCATCTGCTTGGCGGTCTCCTGGCTGCTGGCCTGCTCCATCTGGATCTGCCGTTCATACTGCGCAGTCTGGGTGCTTAGCTGCGCATTCTCCGCCGTCAGCCTGGCGACCTGCTCATGCAGCCGCGCCAGCTCTTCCTGCGTCTGGCCGCGATGAAAGCCGGCGAATTCCAGCCCGCTGCCATAGGCCCACCAGGCCAAGCCCAACGCCCCCAGCACAAACGGCAACATCATGCTCCAGCGCAGATACCAGGCGATATGCGGGCGCACCGACAGACGCGGTGCGGAAATGCCGAATCTGCGTTTAGCGTAACGCCACATTATGGCAACAAAGGGACGTTATTCAGCGCGGTGGTCTCCGGCAGCCCGAACATGATGTTCAGGTTCTGCACCGCCTGACCCGCCGCACCCTTGACCAGGTTATCGATCACCGACAGCACCACTACCGTGTCGCCGCCTTGCGGGCGATGCACCGCGATGCGGCAACGGTTCGCGCCGCGCACCGAGCGCGTCTCGGGATGGCTGCCGACCGGCATCACATCGACGAAAGGCTCGTTGGCATAACGCTGCTCGAACAACGCCTGCAAATCCGCGTCGCGCCCGGATGAAAGTATTTCATCCGTCAGCTTGCCGTACAGCGTGGCATGGATGCCGCGTATCATCGGCGTGAGATGCGGCACGAAAGTCAGCCCCACCGGATCGCCTGCCACGCGCGCCAAGCCCTGCCTGATCTCCGGCAAATGACGATGCCCGCCCACGCCGTAAGCCTTGAAGTTATCCGCAGCCTCGGAGAACAAGGTGGCGATCTCCGCTTTGCGTCCGGCACCGGACACGCCGGACTTGGCATCGGCGATCAGGCTGCCCGCCTCGATCACACCGGCTTCCAGCAACGGGATGAAACCCAGCTGCACCGCCGTCGGATAGCAGCCCGGATTGGCGACCAGCCGCGCTGCCTCGATCTGCGCGCGATTCACTTCCGGCAAACCATATACCGCCTCGGCAACCAGATCCGGACAGGCATGCGTCATGCCGTACCATTTTTGCCACTCGGCGACATCCTTGATGCGGAAATCCGCCGCGAGGTCGATCACTTTCACGCCCGCATCCAGCAGGGCACGGGTCTGTTGCATCGCAATGCCGTTGGGCGTGGCGAAGAACACCAGGTCGCATTGTTCGAGCTGCGCCTGGTCGGGATGGGTGAACGGCAGATCCACATAACCGCGCAGACTGGGAAACATCTGGCTGACCGGCGTGCCGGCATCGGCACGCGAAGTGATCACCTGCAACGCCACCTGCGGATGCGCCGCCAACAGGCGCAGCAACTCGACCCCGGTATATCCTGTACCGCCAACGATGCCCGCTTTTATCATGGTGATTCCCCTCAAAACGCCCCGCATCATACAACACTTCACCAAAGCAAAAGCCGCCTCTTCGGGCGGCTTTTGCGATGCATCCAAAGCGATTAACGCTTGGAGAATTGCTTCCTGCGGCGCGCCTTGCGCAGACCGACCTTCTTGCGTTCCACTTCACGCGCATCGCGGGTCACCAGACCGGCGGACTTCAGCACCGGCTTGAAATCGGCGTTGTAATCGATCAGCGCACGGGTGATGCCGTGGCGCACCGCACCGGCTTGGCCGGATTCGCCGCCACCGGAGACGTTCACCATGATGTCGAATTTGTCCAGCGTTTCGGTCAAAGTCAACGGCTGGCGCACGACCATGCGACCGGTTTCGCGGGAAAAGAACACATCCACTGGCTTGTCGTTCACCACGATGTCGCCCTTGCCTGCCTTCATAAATACACGCGCCACCGCACTCTTGCGACGACCGGTTCCGTAGTTATAACTCACGCTCATGATTACGCCTTCAACAGATTAACGAGTTTCGGTTGCTGCGCTTCATGCGGATGCGCTGCACCGGCATAGACCTTCATCTTGCGCAACATCGCATAGCCCAACGGACCCTTTGGCAACATACCCTTGACAGCCTTTTCCAGAACACGGCTTGGATGGCGTGCTTGCAGCTTGGCGAAGTTGGTGGTGTACAGACCGCCCGGATAAGTAGTGTGGCGATGGTACAACTTGGCTTCAGTCTTGTTACCCGTCACGCGCAGCTTGTCCGCGTTGACCACCACGACGAAATCGCCGGTATCCACGTGAGGTGTATAGATCGCTTTATGTTTGCCACGCAAACGCGCAGCGATCTGTGAGGCCAAACGGCCCAGCACCTGGTCTGCTGCGTCAACCAGAAGCCAGTCGTGCTGGACTTCTTCGGCCTTGGCGGAAAATGTTTTCATAGCCACTATTCCTAAAATTCAATAAGTAAACCTCGAAGGGCGCGCATTCTATTGCAGCCCGCCCGTGCGTGTCAAACGGTTTTTGCCTTTCCCGGTCGATACCGCGCAACCTGCATTCCGCCAGCGCCACAGGCAGCACTAAACCCATGCCAAAAATTGGCCAAAAGATTGGTAAGATGCGCGCATTCCCGAACTTCAGCCTGAGTCATGTCCTGGTTCTTCACCAACTTCATCGCCGCCTTCCTGCTGCCCCCGCTCAGCCTGCTGCTCCCGCTCGCGCTGGGTATCTGGCTGCTTGACCGCCGCCCGAAACTCGCCCGCGCCTTGCTCATCGCCTTGTTCGGTCTGCTCTGGCTGTGCTCCACGCCTTATTTCGCGGAAGGCGCGCTGCATCTGCTGGAGGCGCGGGCCACGCCGCTGGATGGCCGGCACCAGGACGCGGACGCCATCGTGATACTCGGCGGCGGGACATATTTCCACGCACCGGAGTACGCCGGGCAGGACACCATCAGCGACGCCGCGCTGGTTCGCCTGCGCTACGGCGCGAAGCTGCAACGCGAAACCGGCAAGCCTGTCCTGGTGACTGGCGGCAAGCCCCTGGGCAACAGCGTTTCCGAGGCACAGCAGATGCGCGCCGCACTGGAACAGGACTTTCAAGTGCCGGTGCGCTGGACTGAGGATGCTTCCGACAACACTCTGGAAAATGCGCGCTATTCATTCCAGACCCTGCAAAAGGCCGGTATAAAGAAGATCTATCTGGTCACCCACGCATGGCATATACCCCGCTCTGCCGAAGTATTCCGCCGCGCCGGGTTCGAAGTCGTCGAAGCCCCGACCGCTTTCACCACGCGCTACCGGACCGGCCTGCTCACCTTCGTGCCGAACGCCGATTCATTGCGCGACAGCAAGATTTTCGTTCACGAAGTGATCGGATTGCTTTGGTATCGGCTAAAATCGGCCCTTTCTAAACCTCAATCCTAGATAAAGCAGTTGTAACTTGTAGGAGCGGGCCATGCCCGCGATCAAGCGGTTCGCGGGCATGG
>JAVHQS010000128.1:4861-8852 GCA_036171255.1 Gallionella sp. | reverse complement strand
GTGCTGAATGCCATCACCCCCTGAATAACGTCGCTCACCATTGCACCTGCCACAGCGGTCGGATAGAGGGTGTAGTCAAGACTGGCACTCATTGCTTTCGTGCCTTTGAATATTCCCACCAATCGACCGAGGTAGCCGCTGCCCGAACATCCAGCGCCCGCACAGGTAATCGTCGGGCCATTGCCATTTTCGGGGCGTGCCGCAAAGGCCAAGCTACCGTTATTGGTATTGTCGGGCAAAATCGGCATCGCCGAAGCCGAGATATTCATGCCTTGATTGAAAATGGTAAATGCGATGCTGGTGTTCACGGTCTGGTTGGTGAAGTTCGCGCTCAGCGTGGCAGTCGGTGCGGTGCCCACATGACCCAATGAGTCGGTCGGCAATGTCGCGCCGGCCAAAGTATAGGCAGTCGTGCCCACCAGAGATTGCACATATACCACCGCTGTGTTGGTTGTCCCCAATATCCAGGGCACGCTGGTCACACCCAAAGGTTTCACCAACGCGGGCAAAACACCCAGATTGTCAGTGATGTCAATCGTGCCGCCCGTCCAACGACCGATGACGAGGCTGTTGTCAGGCAGCGCAAAATAGTCGGCAACCGTGCCGCCGCTGAATGCGATCATGGCATCCGTATAGACAGAGGTGGCAGTCGCGATCGCGATATTCCATAACGGTTTCTCCGAATAACCGGCGTGGAGCACCTTGACCAGATTGCCGCCCGCATCCAGTTCGAAGTTGGTATTGGCCAAAGGTACAGCGGTACCAAGCACACCTCTTTGCCACGAACCGGCAGTACCTACGGTGGATTGCCCCCATGCTGTCCAATTGCCTGCGGGCGGATTTATCACCACGGACAGCGGCTGTTCGCCTCCTCCTGTACCGCCTCCGGTACCGGGCAGCGGCGGTTCGCCTCCTCCTATACCGCCTCCGGTAAGATCGGTGCCATCACTGGTCGTCACAGCGACCTGGATGATGTTTGTAACCGGACTCACCGCAGGCGGAGCAGCTTCCTCAGCAGCGGCGGCAGCAGCCTCGGCGGCAGTATCATCCGCCGCAGTTTCGCGCACTTTCCCCTCTCCGCCTTCCTGATCTCCCCCGCCCGCCTGCGGCGCGGGTTCGGCGGCTACGGTGAAGATGTTGGTGTTGATCGGTTGCAGTTGCGGCATCTGATCCGCCGCGCCGGCAAAACCCATCTGGTTGGGCAGCACGAAGATGGTGCCCTTGTCGGTGGTGATGGAAGTTTCGCCCAGATTCACCTTGTTATAGGCACCGGCAGGCGCCACGGCCGCCAATTCGCTGCCCTGCACCACCACAAAGGTTTCATGGTCGGTGCCGCGTATGCCGATGGTCGAAGTCGGGGTGGTGATGCGGTAATTGGGTTTATTGATCCGCCCGATCAAGCCGGTCACGGCACGGAAGCCGCCTTGGAACAAAGAGAAAAAGCTGCGTTCGCTGCCGTCTTCCTGTCCGCTGAATTTGAAGCTGTCGAACTTGAGCCTGGTGTCGGGGCGCACGGCGACGAAGCCGCCGTCCTGCATCTTGATCTGCGCGGAGGCGGCTTTCGCGGAGGTCAGGGTATCGCCTTCATTGATCGCCTCGCCCTTTTGCACGCTGTGCGTCCTTCCCGCCGCCGTGGTCAGTTGCACATCGCCGTTGACGAACTGCACATGTCCGGCGGTGTCCGCATAGGCGGCATCGCTGCCCAGCAACAACAGCGCCACCAGCAGCGATTGAAAAATAGTGTTTGAGCTATTCATGGCACACCTCACTTAATGTCAAGTCATTTGAAGTCGCGGCGAATCGTCACCGAAACATCGCTGCGGTCATAGCCGTAGATGACGATATTCGAATCATTGCGCGAATAAGTCAGTTGCGGGCGCACCGTCCACAATTTGTCCCAATGCCAATTTGCCCCCAGCGTCAGATCGTACTGGCGGTCGCTGCGCTGGCGCAAAAAGGCTGTGTTAACTTTACCGTAATCGCCAAACTGCCCGCCGACGCTGGCAAACAGTTCGGTTGTCTCATTAAAGGCCGCTTGTCCGCCAGCGCGCAATCCGCTGAAGCGTTTGGCCCCATCTGCGCGCCCAGCCGCATTGGTATCGTTCTCGGTGCCGTAATACAGGCTGCCGAACAGCGCGGATTTACCGTCGGACAGCACATGCAACCCGCCGACCCCGATAGTCTGCTGATCGAAATCATTGACTCTCATGGCCGCATCCACAAAGCGATATTGGTTGTATTGGCCAAACACATTCAGCTGATTGCCGGGGTTGAAGGTATGCCGCCACTCGCCGTTTAACCCGAACGTGTCGCGATTGTGCGCACTGGCCAGGGTATATTGGCCACCCGTCACGCCCACGCGGACCAGATCATCCTCTCCGCCAAACGCGACCCCGGCATGCCCGTCCACACTGAGCGAACTGAAAGCCGTCTTGCTGAAGTTGCTGCGGTCACGCAAATCCGCACCCGCATATACGGCAAAGTTGGAATTGATGTTGTGATTCACCTCGGCACCCGCCGCAACACCCAAGTAATTGTCGGCTGTTTTCACGTTGGTCGGATTAAGCGTGAACACCGCGTTGTTGAAAAAAGGCACGCTGATTTGCGACTGGCCGGTGGAGTTGTTGACATTGCTGTCATTGCCCAGAGCACCCTCGACATAAGCGGTAAAGACGGTTTGCCTGGCGGCTTCCCGTGCGGCAATCGCATCAAGATATTTCTGGATGGTGACCTTGGCCGCTTCGGGCGGGTTCTGTTTCAGCACGGTTTCAAATTCGGTCTTGGCGCGCGGCAGATCGCCAAGTTGATAATAGGCTCGCGCCATATCCAGACGTGCACCGGCAAAATTGGGATCGACCGCCAGCACCCGTTCAAACGCAAGCGTCGCCTTATCCGGCTTGCCGCTGTCCAGTGCCGCGATACCGAGCAGATAGTCGAAACGCACCTCGCCGGAACGGTCGAATTCCAACGGTTCCAGCAACGTGTATGCATCGGCGGGTTTGCCGTCTTTGATCAACGCATCGGCATCGCGCAACGGCTTCTCGCGCGCTTCAATCCCGGCTTGCTTCTTGGCTTCCGATTCGGCGCTCGCCTCCGCTTCCCGTTGCGGCGGTATAGCAGCCGCACCCGGTTTGGCGGATTTTGTTGCGGTGGACTTGGATTTTTTTACCGGGGCTTTGGCTTTACTGCTGATCGCCTGATCTGTGGCTTGATTTGAAATTTCCTGGGCGTACACGCCGCTTACCGCCAACATCAATCCAGAAAACACCCAACCTGCCGAACGTACAAATTTCATAACTGCCATCCTTAAATCGTATTTAGCCCCAACAATTCCAGTATCCCCCACTTCCCCAGCACGGTCAATACGCCAATGGGCGTTCTATATCAACCCTTTTTCCGCGAATGACAGGGTCTGTCCGACCGCCACCACGAAGTGATCCAGCACCCGCACATCCACCAGACTCAAGGCCTGCTTGAGCGCACCGGTCAACAGCTGATCGGACTGGCTGGGTTCGGCGACACCGGAAGGGTGGTTATGCGCGAGGATCACGGCAGCGGCGTTGTGTGCCAACGCGCGCTTGACCACTTCGCGCGGATAAACGCTGGTCTGGCTGAGTGTGCCGTGGAATAACTCTTCCGAGGCGATCACCCGATGCTGGGTATCGAGAAACAGCACCAGAAAAACCTCCTGCTGCCTTCCGCCCAGCAATAGCTGCAAATAGTCGCGCACCGCGCGCGGCGAGTTGAGCGCGTCGCCGCGCTGCAATTCTTCCCGCAACGCGCGCCGCGACATTTCCAGCACCGCCTGCAGTTGCACGTATTTCGCCTGCCCCATGCCGTTTGTTTCGCAAAAATCCGCCTCGCTGGCGGCGAACAACTGGGTGAGGCTGCCAAATCGGGTGAGCAGCTCGCGCGCCAGATCGACCGCGCTCTTGCCAACCACGCCGGTGCGCAAAAAGATCGCCAGCAGTTCCGCATCGGATAATGAAGC
>JAVHQS010000128.1:0-4761 GCA_036171255.1 Gallionella sp. | reverse complement strand
TCGAATTCGGGCCAATCGGTAATTGCCATATCACCCCCTCAATTTTCCAAAGGCATCCGCACAACGTTACGAGCGCAGTGGTTGTACGGATGCCTTTTTCTTGTAAGATGCGCGTCATTATGGAACAAGAACACACAAAGCGCATCGTGCCAGCGAATCGCATAATTCTGGGCATCACCGGCGGCATCGCGGCCTACAAGGCGGCGGAGTTGCTGCGCCTGCTGATGAAGCAAGGCATCGAGGTACAGGTCGCGATGACCGAGGCGGCAGGCCATTTCATCACGCCCACCACGCTACAGGGGCTTTCCGGCAAGCCGGTATGCACCGACCAGTGGGATGCGAGCGTACCGAACAGCATGGCGCATATCAACCTGAGCCGTGCCGCCGATGCGATCGTGATCGCGCCTGCGACGGCCGATTTCATTGCCAAGCTGGCGCATGGTCTGGCGGATGATCTGCTATCCACGTTGTGCCTGGCGCGCAATTGCCCGTTGCTGATCGCTCCGGCGATGAACCGCGAAATGTGGCAGAACGCGGCGACGCAGCGCAACATCGCGCAACTGATTGCCGACGGCGTGCTGGTACTCGGCCCGGACTGCGGTGTGCAGGCCTGCGGCGAAGAAGGCATGGGGCGAATGCTGGAGGCGGAACAACTGGCGCAGCACATTGCGGCGTTCTTCCAGCCCAAGCAACTGTCCGGGAAAAAAATCCTGATCACTGCCGGGCCGACTTACGAGGCGATCGACGCGGTGCGCGGCATCACCAATCGCAGCTCCGGCAAGATGGGTTATGCGATCGCGCAGGCCGCGCTGGAACAAGGCGCGGAAGTGGTGCTGGTGTCCGGCCCGACCGCGCTCGCCACACCAGCCGGTGCGCAGCGCGTGGACGTGACGAGCGCCGCGCAGATGTTCGATGCGGTCAAACAACGCGCCGGCGCTTGCGACATTTTCATCGGCGTGGCGGCAGTAGCCGATTATCGCGTGGCGCAACCGAGCGAACAGAAGATCAAGAAGAGCACGAATAATCTCACTCTGGAACTCGTACCCAATCCGGACATTCTGGCGTACGTCGCCGCCCTGCCGAAGCCGCCGTTCTGCGTGGGGTTCGCCGCCGAGAGCGAGAATCTCGCCGAGTATGCCGAGCAAAAGCGCCGGGCAAAAAAACTGCCTCTGCTGGTGGGTAATCTCGCACAGCACGCCATCGGCAGCGACGACAACGAACTGGTGCTGTTTGACGATAGCGGCAACCATGCGCTGCCGCGCGCCGGCAAACTCACGCTGGCAAGGCTATTGATGCAACGCATCGCGCAACGTTATGAAGGAGCACTAGAATGAAACATACCGCCCCGACCAAGCATATCGACCCAACGAAACACATTGAAGTGGACGTCAAGATTCTCGACCCTCGCCTGCACGAGAATGTGCCCGGCTATGCGACCGAGGGTTCGGCAGGCATCGATCTGCGCGCCTGCATCGACCAGAACATGGTGATCCAGCCCAAGCAGTGCGAGCTCATCCCCACCGGCATCGCGATACACCTCGGCGACCCCGGTTATGCCGCGATGATCTTGCCGCGCTCCGGCCTGGGGCATAAGCACGGCATCGTGCTGGGCAACCTGGTCGGCCTGATCGACTCGGACTATCAGGGGCAGGTGTTCATATCGTTATGGAACCGCAGCCAGATCCCTTTCACGCTGATGCCGATGGAACGTATGGCGCAATTGGTGATCGTTCCGGTGATGCGGGCCAAGTTCAATATCGTGGAAGAATTCCCGTTGAGCGAACGCGGCAGCGGCGGGTTCGGCAGCACCGGCAAACATTGATCAACAACTATTAAAGCCCGTTTCCGGGCTTTACTGTTTTCCACCCCGAACCGGAACACTCAGCGTTCGAGGTTCAGTTCCATCTCGGTGTTGTCACCCTTGCGCACCGACACTTTTTCGGTGACCATCTTGTAACCTTCCAGCTTCACACCGATCGCATGGACACCGGGATCCATCTCCAGACGCAACGGCGACATTCCGTAATACACCCCATCCAGGTACACCTTGGCGCGCTGCGGATTGGTGTTCACCAGCAACAAGCCGGCCGTGGCGCTGGCATGCGGCGTATAAGAAGACGCTGGCACAGCCGTATTGGCTGGCACGCCATAAGCAGGCGCACTGATTGGAGCAGCCGGGGCTACAGGAGCTGCCGTTGGCGCAACATACACTGTGATGCCCGGAATCGGCTTGGTGCCCGGAGTCAGATTGAACAACTCGGGGCGGGCAGCCATCAACGAGGCGCTGATCGCCTCTACCGTCTTGTTCGTCGCGACCCCCAGCTCCTTGTTGAGATAACGCATCACGTCTTCTTTGTCGTTGCCGGAAACGCCGGCGAAGCGATCGTTCTTTTCCATCACCAGGCCCGACCACACCACTTTACCGGTAGCCAGGTCTTTCAGCGTAGTCTCGATCGCAATATTGATTTCATCGCGCTCCTTGACGTTCAGGATCAGCTCCTTGACGACACCCGACACCTCGAACAGGGCGTTGCCGGCGCTCCCGCCTTCCATCACCTGGAAACCTTCCGAATCAAAACGCTTCTTGATCGCCGTCGTCACGATACCGGCGATGTCCTGATCCAGCAGCAGCTGGTCTCCGCTCATGCCACCGACATGCTGATTGGTCATGCCCAACAGGCGTGGATTGGCTGCTTTGCGCTGATCGATGTATTTATTGACCCGCAGTGTCGCGGCGTACTTGAGCAGCGGTCCATTGCTACCGGCTTCAGCAGACTTCTTGGTTGATGCGGTGTTGATCGTACTGTCTCCGCTGCCGAACCAGCCACCCACCGTATCCTTGGCATCCTTCACGGTGGAACAGCCCGCAATGGCGGACAACAGCACAACCGGCGCGACACGCCGCAACAATGAACTCATGGATTTTACCTCGGGGTTATTCAAATGCATCAACCGCGCGCGATCACCGCTTCGATTTCGGCAAAGGTACGCGCCAGTTCGAAGGTCTGGACTTGCGCTCCCAGCTGGCGGGCGATTTGCGTGATCGAGAACAGGCCGCACACAGCCTGCTTGCCGTCCGCCCCTTCGACAACCACCAACGCATGTTGCCGCCCGGCTTTCTTCAGGCTGGCGACAATATTGCCCACCGAGGATTTTTTCACATCCTCGATGTTCAGAACATCCAGTTCGCGCTGCGTAGTCATGATGTCGCGCACCATGATGTCGGCATGCGTGCCGCCCATGTTCTGCAAAAAGTGCATCGGCTTTTCACCCAGCACGTCGGTCGCCGTCAACAACCCCGCCACTTGTTCGTTGTCGTCCAATACCAGCAACAAGCGCACGCCATAACGGATCATCTTGGCATTGGCTTTGTCCATCGAGGTCTTGGCACGTACGCCGATCACCGACACCTTGTTCAGATCGGTCATCACATCGGTTGCAGGACTGCTCAGTTTGACGCGCTCAGGCAAGGTTTGCACCGGACGAACGAAGTTCGCGCCGGTTTTCAGCGGGGTCGATTTCAGTGCTTCATATTCCTTGATCATGCTTCATTACTCCTTAACAAATTACTCGAAACTTTCGGTGTGCCATGCCAACGCACCCCATGCTTCACGGGTGCCGGAAGATAACGAACCAACTCGTTGAGCGCCATGGTATAGACCTCGCGCTTGAATTCGATCACCGCATTGATATCCAGCCAGTAATCATTCCAGCGCCACGCATCAAATTCGGGATGCGCGCAGGCACGCAGGCAGACATCACAATCACGACCCACCAGGCGCAACAAAAACCAGATCTGTTTTTGCCCGCGATAACCACCGCGCGATTCACGTTTGCTCCAGCTCTGCGGGACTTCGTAGCGCATCCATTCACGGGTGCGCCCAAGAATCTTCACATGCTCGGGCATCAAACCGACTTCTTCATGCAACTCGCGGTACATCGCCTGCTCCGGGTTCTCGCCATGCTGAATGCCGCCTTGCGGAAACTGCCATGCATTCTGCCTGACGCGTTTACCCCAGAACACCTGATTTCTGTCATTCGTGATAATGATGCCGACATTCGGGCGGTAGCCGTCTCGGTCGATCATTTGCCACTCTATTCGGTTAATTTCAATGCGCGGATTCTTTCACATTTCCCCTGTATTGAAAAGCGAATATGCCGCCCTCATCCCGATCTTCTTCCAGAGGGAGAGGAAGCGATCGTCCCTTCCCCCTCCGGGGGAAGGTTAGGATGAGGGAGACGAATGGCACGCATTCCCTGTAAAATCGCACCCTTGTTTTCAACTCCATCGTCATTCCATCATGCGTGTTTCACGATTTTTCATCTCTACCCTCAAAGAAGCCCCGTCCGAAGCGGAACTGCCCAGCCACAAGCTGATGATGCGCGCGGGCTACATCAAGAAGCTCGCCAGCGGCCTGTATACATGGATGCCGTTGGGCTTGCGCGTGCTGCGCAAGGTGGAAAACATCGTGCGCGAGGAAATGGACAGGAGCGGCGGCATCGAGTTGCTGATGCCCGCCGTGCAGCCCGCCGAATTGTGGCAGGAGACCGGACGCTGGGAAGTGTTCGGCCCGCAGATGCTGAAGATCAAGGATCGCCACGGCAATCTGTTCTGCTTCGGCCCCACGCACGAAGAGGTCATCACCGACATCGCGCGCCGCGAAGTGAAGAGCTATCGCCAGTTGCCGCTGAACTTCTACCAGATACAGACCAAGTTCCGCGACGAGGTGCGTCCGCGCTTCGGCGTGATGCGCGCGCGCG
>JAVHQS010000127.1:0-1820 GCA_036171255.1 Gallionella sp. | reverse complement strand
GGTGTAGTTGGAAATGCTGCCCGCCAGTGGAGTCAGCTCGCGGTAGAACGCGGCCTTTTGATGCGGGTTTTCGCCATAGCGCATTTCCTGCACCTTGGCGAAGTTAAAGTTGATCTGTTCCGGAAATTCGCTCCTGGTGCCATCGCTGCCTATCGTGGTCAGATAATTGCTGATCGCCGAATCATAAGCCGCAGTGTGCGAAAACGCCTTCTTCATCAGTTCGAAGCGGGTCGCATCAGATACCGCACCGTCATTGGTCTGCATCTCGGCCAGCACGTCGGCGTAATCAAGCGGATCTGTGACGATCGCAACGTGGCCGTGATTCTTGGCCGCCGCACGCACCATGGTGGGGCCACCGATATCGATGTTCTCGATCGCTTCTTCGAGACTGCAACCGGGTTTGGCGATGGTTGCCGCGAAGGGATAGAGATTCACCACCACCAGATCGATGGTGGGAATACCGTGCTGCGCCAGCGTGGCAACGTGCTCGGGCAGATCGCGACGCGCCAGGATGCCTGCATGAACTTTGGGCTGCAAGGTTTTTACGCGGCCATCCAGCATTTCGGGGAAACCGGTGTAATCCGCGACTTCCGTAACCGGGATACCGTTGTCGGAAAACAGCTTGGCCGTACCGCCGGTGGAGAGGATTTTTACGCCGAGATCCGTTAAACCTCTTGCAAATTCGAGTACGCCGGATTTATCCGAAACGCTGATGAGTGCCTGCTTGATCGTTGCCATGATGATTCCAGTTAATAATAAATTCGGTAAGTAGTGAGTGGTAAGTTGTAAGTCGGCAAACTGAATCCTGTTTGTTATTCGATGCCGTGCTGCGTCATTTTTTTGCGCAGGGTGTTGCGATTGATACCCAGCATCGCGGCGGCTTGCGACTGATTGCCGCCCACCTGCCCCAGAACCATCTCGATCAGCGGCTTCTCCACACAGTTCATCACCATGTCATACAAACCACAGCCAGGCTCTTCACCGTCGAGGTCTGCGAAATATTCAGCCAGCGCGAGCCGCACATGGCGGGCCATCTCATTTTCATCCAACACGCAATCACTCATGCCGCCAACCCCTCGATATAGTGCAACTGCAGTCCGCGCAGCGCCTGTTCTGCAAAAAATTCGTCCACCGCCGCGTGTTGCGCCTGCGGCGTTTCCAGTTGATTCATCTGGTGGCGAAAATGCGCTGAACCTGCCAGGCCCTTCGTATACCAGGAGATATGTTTCCGCGCAATCCGCAGCCCGGCATATTCACCATAAAAATCATATAATTCAACAACATGCGCCAACAGCACACGATGTATCTCGGCAACTTCCGGAGGTGGCAGATGCTCGCCTGTCAGCAGAAAATGCTCGATTTCACGGAACAACCAGGGACGCCCCTGTGCGGCGCGACCTATCATCACGGCATCCGCACCGGAATACCGAAGCACATGACGTGCCTTTTCAGGCGTGGTGATATCGCCGTTGGCGATGATGGGGATGCTGACCGCAGACTTAACGGCCGCGATGGTGTCGTACTCAGCATCGCCCGTATAGGCGCAGGCGCGGGTACGGCCATGTATCGCCAGCGCCTGGATACCCGACGCTTCGGCGATCTGCGCGATGCGCACTGCATTGCGATTGTGCGTGTCCCAGCCGGTGCGTATTTTCAGCGTCACAGGCGCATTCACCGCGCCGACCACCGCTTCCAGCAGTTTCGCGACCAGCGGTTCATTCTGCAACAGTGCCGAACCTGCCATCACATTGCAGATCTTTTTCGCAGGGCAACCCATGTTGATGTCTATGATCTGCGCGCCATGATCCACGTTATATTTC
>JAVHQS010000126.1:0-9071 GCA_036171255.1 Gallionella sp. | reverse complement strand
TACCGCGCGCGCCGTGCTGGTGCTGGACGAGAATGACCGGATCATCCACGCCGAGTTGGTGGACGACATCAAGCACGAACCGAACTACGACGCGGCACTGGCTGTGCTGCACTAGACGCTTGCCGGTAACGGTGAGATGAAAAGCCCCAACAAACACCGTCCCGGCTTGACGCACGCTTGGCGCGCAACCGGCATCGCATTGCAAGGGCTGCGCGCCGCCTGGCAGCACGAAGACGCATTCCGTCAGGAAGTTTTTGTCGCTGCGATTGCAATACCTGTCGCGCTGTTCTCGCCGGTCGGCGCTATCGGCAAGGCCTTGCTGATCTCCGGCATCTTGCTGGTGCTGATCGTCGAATTGCTCAACTCCGCGCTCGAAGCGGCGGTAGACCATACCTCGCTGGAGTATCACCCCCTCGCCCAACGCGCCAAGGACATCGCCAGCACGGCGGTGTTGCTGAGCATCGTCAATGCGCTGGTGGTGTGGGGGCTGGTGTTGCTTGTCCATGCGTAATCCGACCCGGCGGCATTAATATCCCTGCAACAATCCTGCTTTACAGTCCGTCTTTTGTTTGCTCACAAGAAGGCTGAAGATGGAAAGTCCATATAAGGGCAAAACTGGCATGAAGCGCGTGTGGAACGCGCTGTTCTATTCCTTAGCCGGATTGCGCGCTGCGATTTTTCATGAGGACGCCTTTCGTCAGGAAGTGCTGCTGGCGGCCATCCTGATTCCGACCGCCCTGCTCACGCCCGCCAGTGCGATCGGCAAGGCGCTGATGATCTCCAGCGTGCTGCTGGTGCTGATCGTCGAATTGCTGAATTCCGCGATAGAAGCCGCAGTGGATCACACTTCGCTGGATCATCACCAGCTGGCCAAGCGTGCCAAGGACATCGGCAGCGCGGCGGTGCTGCTCAGTCTGCTGAACGTCGTTGCGGTCTGGGTGCTGGTACTGTTCAACTGATCCCTGTCATCAAACCCTCATAAATTCTTCATCAAACTTTCTCATTGGGATGGGAAAGTGCCTGCCATGTATTTCATCCACGAGGAAACGACATGGCAAATCACCCGCTGCGCATCGCTGTTGTAACGGAAACCTATCCGCCGGAGATCAACGGCGTCGCAATGACCATCAGCCGCATGGTGGAAGGCCTGCGCCAACGCCATGTGGTGGAACTGATCCGCCCGCGCCAGCATCCGCAAGACACGGCGAAGAACGAATCCACCCTGCAGGAGATGCTGGTGCGCGGCTTCCCGATCCCGCGTTATCAGGGTTTGAAACTGGGCCTGCCGGCCAAACAGAAGCTGATCGAACGCTGGACGGAACAGCGTCCCGATGTCGTGCATCTGGTCACCGAAGGCCCGCTGGGCTCCTCTGCGCTGGCCGCCGCACGCAAACTCGGCATCCCGGTGAGCAGCGATTTCCATACCAACTTCCACAGTTACACCCGGCATTACGGCTTCGGCTGGCTGCAAAAGACGGTCGCTTCGTATCTGCGCAACCTGCATAACCGTACCGATACCACGCTGGTTCCCACTCAGGAGTTACGCGCGACGCTGGCCGAAGATGGTTACCAGAACCTGCAAGTGGTCGCGCGCGGCGTGGACACCACACTGTTCCATCCGGACAAACGCAGCGACGAGTTGCGCCGGCAATGGGGAGTTGCCGACGATGAACTGGCGGTCATCTATGTGGGCCGCATCTCGGCGGAAAAGAATCTGCCGCTGGTGTTGCGCACCTTCAAGGCGATGCAGGTAGGCAACCCGAAACTGAAACTGGTGCTGGTCGGCGACGGCCCGGTACGTGCAGAGATGCAACGCCAGAATCCCGAATATATCTTTGCCGGGATGCGCACCGGCGAGGACCTCGCCGCGCATTACGCCTCGGGCGACATCTTCCTGTTCCCGAGCATGACCGAGACCTACGGCAACGTGACGGTGGAAGCGATGGCGAGCGGGCTCGCCGTGGTGGCCTATCGCTACGCGGCCGCAGCCGAACGCATCATCCATGAACAGAATGGCCTGCATGCCGAGTTCGGCAACGAGCCGGAGTTCATCCAACTGGCTTGCAGTCTGGCCAAGGACGAGAAACGCATCGTCAGGATGCGTGCGCAATCGCACCGGACCATGCAGCAACTCGATTGGCAGAACATCGTGGATGAATTTGAGCAAGCCCTTGCACAACTCGCCGCAAAACCGGAGGTGCGCCATGTCACATCGGATCTACAACCTGCAACGGATTCAAACCTGGGATGAAACCTGGTGCTTGCGCTTCAACCGCGTGAGCACCCGTTCCTCGGTACGCAAGGCGTTTCGCCTGATCAGCCGGCTGGGTGACGGTGTTTTCTGGTATGTGCTGATGTTGTGGCTGCTGGTGCGATATCAAGCCGCAGCAGTGCAGCCGGTGCTGCACATGATCGCAGCCGGATTGGTTTGTACGGTGTTGTACAAATGGCTGAAGCGCAAGACGCACCGCCCGCGCCCATTCGACACCCATCAGGCGATATGCTGCGGCAGCGCACCGCTGGACCAGTTCAGTTTCCCTTCCGGCCATACCTTGCACGCGGTCGCCTTCAGCGTCGTGGCATTGGCCTACTATCCGGCACTCGCCTGGCTGCTGTTTCCGTTCACCGCGCTGGTGGCCGTTTCACGATTGGTACTCGGCTTGCACTATCCCAGCGATGTGCTGGCCGGTGTGCTGATCGGCGCGACCATCTCCGGCTTATCGCTCAGCTTCTAGAAACAGATCCAACGGTAGCGGCAAGTGGTGATTGATCTGGCGCAAGGTGTGCGACCTGACGCGGTGATGCGCCAAACCCGGCAGCGGCGGCTCGGCATGCCATGCCGGATCGCGACCTTCCAGTACACGGTTGATCTGTACCAGACGGCGCGATGTCTCGCGCAGATAGTAATTGAAGCGTCGTTTCAGATTGCGATCCAGCACTTTCCCGGTGTGATACAAACCTTCCGCAAAACGGCTGCCGCGCAACACGGCATCGCCGTGCGCCAGCAGCAGCAATGCGCGCCTGGCCGTCTCGGGATCGCATTGAAAGTGCGATGCGGCGAAATGCGCCAGCCCGTCCTGGTTCTGCCTGAGCAGTTGGGCGGGCGTGGTAAAAATATGATGCCGGATATGTGCATCCATCGCCCATTCGCTGGACGCATGCGTCAGCATGGGAATGTTCAGCCACATGCTTTCATGTGCCGGCACGAAATGATTGTGCGCGATGATGTCCACCAACAAGTGACTGGCGAAGCCCAGTGCGATGGCGCGCTCTTCATCGCAGGATGCCTGCTCAAGCAATCTGCGGGCGGTATCCCACTGATGGTTGTTCCTGAAATCATCCGTTCCGACATGAGGGCCGGTAAGGGATAGATCCGGCAGACACGCCCCTGCCATCAACCAGCCCGGAAATGCAGTCACGGCGCGGCGGAAGCGCGGATCGGCCAATGGCACCGCCCAGATCAGCTGCTGGGCAAAATAAACGTGGGTATACAAACCCCAAGCCAGCGCGTCGCTGCTGTAAAGCAACAGCGGGATGAGCCACGCCAGATGCCGGAACTTGTTCATGGCATTGCACCATACGCGGCGAATGCGAAGCTTCCGTGAAGCTTGTGTTGCAAAATAATTAAGCACAGCGTTTGCAACTACAAGATGCTTGCCGTTTGCCCGGCGCACGGCGCGATGAACTTCGTAAATGATACAATTCGCGCCTTTCAATCCAGCCGAGGTTTTGCGATGCACACACTGATTTGCGGTTCGATGGCCTACGACACCATCATGGTGTTTCACGACCATTTCAAGAAACACATCCTGCCCGAGCAGCTGCACATCCTGAACGTGGCTTTTCTGGTGCCGGAGATGCGCCGCGAATATGGCGGCTGCGCAGGCAACATCGCCTACAACCTGCATCTGCTGGGCGGCAAACCGCTGATCATGGCGACGGTCGGCGACGACTTCGCGCCCTATGCCAAACGCCTGGAGAAGCTGGGCATCGACCAGACGCACATCCGTCACGTGCCGGACAGCTTCACCGGCCAAGCCTTCATCACCACCGATCTGGACGACAACCAGATCACCGCTTTCCACCCCGGCGCGATGGGTTTCTCCGAGCAGAACAAGGTGAACCATGCCGGCGATGTCAACCTCGGCATCGTGTCGCCGGACGGACGCACCGGCATGATGGAACACGCCGAACAGTTCGTCGAGGCGGGCATCCCGTTCGTCTTCGACCCCGGCCAGGGCATGCCGATGTTCTCCGGCACAGATCTGCTGCGCTTTGTGGATCAGGCGACTTATGTCACCGTCAACGACTACGAAGCCCAACTGTTGCAGGACAAGACCGGCAAGACGCTAACTCAATTGGCCGGTTCCGTGAAGGCGCTGATCGTCACACTCGGTGCAGACGGCTCGCTGATCTACGCGGACGGCAAGGAGATCGCCATCCCCACGCCGAAACCTGACGCGGTCGTCGACCCCACCGGCTGCGGCGACGCTTATCGTGCCGGATTGCTGTACGGCATTCAGAGCGGCTGGGATTGGGAAACCACCGGGCGTCTGGCGTCGCTGATGGGTTCGATCAAGATCGCCCAGCGCGGCGGCCAGAACCATGCGCCGACCCGCGACGAACTGAAAACGCAGTTCCAGCAACACTTCGGTTTCAAAGTGCCGTTGTAATCGGAATAAACCATGCGTAGTACGCTGCTCATCATCGCGCTGCTGCTGGCTGGCTGTGCCGACTCTCAGCATGGTATCGGCAGCCCATCCGCCGAGGCGCCCAAGGAGATCGTCAAGCCGGGCGTGATCGAAAGCGTCACGCCGATCGAGATGGACAACAGTTCCGGCGGCGGCTCGATGGCGGGCGGAATCTTCGGGCAGGTCGGCGGAGCCAATACCGGCGCGGGGCGCGGCGCGGTGGTCGGCTCGGTGTTGGGCAGCGTGCTGGGCGGCACACTCGGCAATCAAGCCGGCATCGCCACCAAACCCGGTCTGGAGATCTGGGTCAGGCTGGACGAGGAAGATAAAAGTACCTACGTGATGCAGCCCGGCAAGCCAGATATCTTCAAGGTCGGCGATCATGTCCGCGTGGTGCGCAAAAAAGGCGAGGTGCGTGTGGAACACGAGCCCCCCGCCACACCGGCAAACGACAAACCAGCCACACAATGAACCCGAACACGCTACGCGCTATCCGGGATGACATCACCACGCTGGCCGTAGACGCCATCGTCAACGCGGCGAACTCCAGCCTGCTCGGCGGAGGCGGCGTGGACGGCGCGATCCATCGCGCTGCCGGCATCAAACTGTTGGCTGAATGTATCACCCTCGGCGGCTGCCGAACCGGACAAGCCAAGCTCACCCGCGGCTATCGGCTGCCCGCCCGCTTTGTCATCCACACGGTCGGCCCGGTATGGCATGGCGGCGACCATGGCGAAGCGGAACTGCTGGCTTCCTGCTACCGCCAGTCATTGGCGCTGGCCGAGTCGCACGGCCTGCACTCCATCGCTTTCCCCTGCATCAGCACCGGCGTGTACGGATATCCGCCGGAACGGGCAGCGGATATCGCGATCGCCAGCGTGCGTGAGTTCCTGCGGCAATCGGGCGCGGTACATGAAGTGATCTTCTGCTGCTTCTCGGCGAGCGATCTGGCGCTCTATCAGGCGCGTCTGGCGCAGCCGTGACGGACTGGAACAACATCGCCGCAAGCATCGCGCAACACACCGGGGTGAACGCGGTGCCGCGCGCCGCTACGCCGCTGGGCGGAGGCTGCATCAACAGGGCGTATCGTCTGGAGTTGAGCGATGGGCGGCGCTACTTCGTCAAGCTCAACCAGACAACGAGCGTGGTGATGTTTGAAGCCGAATATGCCGGCCTGGCGGCGTTGGCCGAGACCCATACGGTGCGCGTGCCGATGCCGCTCGTCGCTGGCGTGTCGGGGAATGGATCGTTTCTGGTGCTGGAATATCTGGAGTTGAGTTCGCGCGGTGACGCACACCTGCTCGGCAAACAGTTAGCCGCACTGCATCGCCGCTCGGCAAACGCATTCGGCTATTCCCAGGACAACTTCATCGGCAGTACAGAACAATCGAATACCTGGTCGGATAACTGGATGACATTCTGGCGCGAGCGGCGTCTGGGATTTCAACTGCGGCTTGCGGCGAAGAATGGTTACGGCGGCCAGTTGCAGGCCCTGGGCGAGAAGTTGCTGGATACGCTGCCCGTCTTTTTCGACGGCTATGCGCCGCAACCTTCGCTGCTGCATGGCGACCTGTGGAGCGGCAACCACGCCTTCCTTGCCGGCGGCACGCCGGTCATTTTCGACCCCGCGCTTTATTATGGCGACCGTGAGGCTGACCTCGCGATGACGGAACTGTTCGGCGGGTTCGGCGCGGACTTCTATGCGGCTTATCGCACCGCATGGCCGCTGGATGCGGGCTACGCCACCCGCCGCGATCTATATAACCTGTATCACGTACTCAACCACGCCAATCTGTTCGGCGTGGATGGCTGCGACACGTTACTGGCGAAGCCAGCCGATTGCGGGAGCAGCCTCCTAGTCGCCCTCCCGCACCAGAGGGCTACGCCCCACCGTGTGCGGGTGACCGGCTATGCGCGACAGGCGGAACAGATGATGCAACGGCTGCTCAGCGGGACCGGCCGAGCGTCTGCTCGATAACGGCCATCGCCTTGTCTGTCGCCCCGCGATGTGCGGCGACGAACCGCAAACCTTGCGAGCGCATCCCGGCCAGCACATTCGCGTCGCCCAGCAGCCGCGTCGTGGCCGCGACCAGTTCTGCCGCATCGGTGACACGCATCGCCGCGCCGGCGTCCACGGCCAAACGCGCAGCTTCGGCAAAGTTGTGCGTGTGCGGCCCGATCAACACCGGCGTGCCGACCGCGCAGGCCTCGATCAGATTCTGCCCGCCGAACGGCAACAGGCTGCCGCCGATGAAGGCAAGATCGGCAGCGGCATAGTAGGCGAACATCTCGCCCATGCTGTCGCCCAGCACCACCTGAACGTCTGCCGTGACGGGCTCGTTCACGCTCCTGCGCTGGAAGCGCAACTGGCGTTTGGCAAGCATCTCCGCGGCCTCATCGAAACGCTGCGGATGGCGCGGCACGATGACCAGCAAAGTACCGTCTGCCAGAACTTGCTGCTGCCACGCATCCAGCAGCAGCGCCTCTTCGCCCTCGCGCGTGCTGGCAGCCAGAAATACCCTGCGTGTCGTGCCGAATTGCCGGCGCAACGCTTGACCCAGTTCCAGCATGGCCGGCGGCGGCTCGATGTCGAACTTGAGGTTGCCCATCACGGCCACCTGCTGCGCACCCAAGCCGTTCAGACGCTTCGCATCGGCTTCGGTCTGCGCGGCGATAGCGGTCAGTTCCCGCAAAGCACTGCGGGTCAGCTGCGCAAAACGCGCATAACCCTGCGCCGACGTTTCCGACATGCGCGCGTTGATCAGCAGCAACGGAACGTGCTCCACATGGCTGGCATGGATCAGGTTGCACCAGATCTCGGTCTCCATCAGGATGCCCAGTTGCGGGCGGAAATGGCGCAGAAACCTGCGCACCGCAAACGGATAGTCGTAGGGCAGATACGCGCGCGATATGCCCGCGCCGTACAGTTGCTCGCCGGTCGCGCGCCCGGTCGGCGTGGTGTGGGTCAGCAGGATTTGATGGCCGGGATACCGCGCACGCAACTTGGCGATCAGGCTCTCCGTGGCGCGCGTCTCGCCCACCGAAACCGCATGCAACCAGATGACCGGCTTCTCGCTGCGGATCGGGTAAAACCCGAAACGCTCGCCGATATGCCTCAGGTATTCCGGCTGTTTGCGCGCGCGCCAGGCCAGACGAAAAAATATATATGGCAGCAACAGCCACAGTGCGAGCGTGTAGAACAATCTTGCCGAGCAGGTTTTACCACACGTCATAGTCAATGTTTTCCTGCCGGATGAATTTTGAGGAGACGAATGTTACCAGTGCTTGGCCGCGCCGGGATTGGCACAGGGCACTTCAAATACCCGCCGGTCTTCCAGGCGGATCGCGGTGAGCGGTCCGCCCCACAGGCAGCCGGTGTCCAGCGCGATGGCTTTTTCCTTAAGCATCAATCCCAGCGCCGACCAGTGGCCGAAGATGACCGTGGCGGCGCTGCTCTTGCGCCTGGGCACGTCGTACCACGGCATGTAACCTGTGGGGATGCGCTCGACTTCGCCCTTGAACTTGAATTCCATCTCGCCGCTGCCGGTGCAGATGCGCATCCGGGTCAGCGCGTTGGTGATCACCCTCAACCGCTTGTAGCCGGTCAGCTCATCGTCCCAAATATTGGGCTGGTTACCGTACATGTGCGCCAGAAACGCGGCATAGTCCTTGCCGCGCAATGCCGCTTCCACTTCGCCTGCCAAGCGTTCAGCTTGCTTGACTGTCCAGCCCGGCAACAGCCCGGCATGCACCAGCACGAAGTCATCCGCGACATAAATCAGACGTTGATTGCGCAACCAGATCAGCAATTCGGCGCGATCCGGTGCATTCAGAATCTCATCCAGCGTGTCGCTACGATGCAGCTCCGCCGCGCCTTCAGCGACCGCGAGCAGATGCAGGTCATGATTGCCCAGCACGGTGATCGCACTGTCGCCCAACGATTTGACCAATCGCAACACCGCCAATGAACCCGGCCCACGATTCACCAAATCGCCCACCAGCCAGAGTTGGTCTGCCGCCGGATCGAACGAAATTTTTTCCAGCAACTGCACCAGCTCGGTGTGGCAGCCCTGCACATCGCCCACTGCATAAATCGACATCGCGTCTTCCCGCTGTGTTTATCTGTAAAATAGCGTATCAGATTTTTGTATCGCGCAGATGAAACCCTTATACCGTTGTCTTGCTGCTGTTCGCCAGATGAAAGATCGCACCGCCTGATGCTGTTCAATTCCTACGGCTTCATATTCCTCTACCTGCCGGTCGTGCTGCTGGGCTTCTTCCAGCTGGCGCGGGTCAACCCCCGCTTTGCCGCCGCTTGGCTGGCATTGGCTTCGCTGTTCTTCTACGGCTATTGGAATCCCGCCTATATCGGCCTGCTGC
>JAVHQS010000125.1:0-9175 GCA_036171255.1 Gallionella sp. | reverse complement strand
TGTTCGCGCAGGAATTGAAAACGCCGGTGATCGTGTCGGTGAAACGGCTGGAGAAAATGCTGGCGGCGCTCAGGGCCTAAACCGTTTGGCAATCAGCACCGCGTTGCTGCCGCCGAACGCGAACGAGTTGGACATCACCGCGTCGAGCTTGACGCCGCTCCGGCCCTGGTTGGGGACGTAATCCAGATCGCATTCCGGGTCGGCTTCATGCAGGTTGATGGTGGGCGGAATGGCGTTGTGCTGCAACGCCAATACCGCCGCCATGAACTCCACCGCGCCGGTCGCGCCCATCAAATGGCCGTGCATGGACTTGGTCGAGCTGACCGGAACCTTGGCGGCATGTGCGCCGAACACCTGCTTGATCGCTTTGGTCTCTTCGATATCGCCCGCCAGTGTGGCCGTGCCGTGGGCATTGATGTAGTGGATGTCCTGCGGCTGCAATTGCGCAGCGCGCAGCGCGTTCAGCATGGTGCGGGTCTGGCCGGCGGCATCCGGTTTGGTGATGTGGCTGGAGTCGGACGAGCAGTCATAGCCGGCCAGTTCCGCATAGATGTTCGCGCCGCGCTTCAATGCGCGTTCCGCATCTTCCAGCACCAGCACCGCCGCACCTTCGCCGAGTACCAGCCCGCTGCGGTTCTTTGAGAATGGTTTGCAGGATGCGCCCGCGTCGTCCGGGTCTTCGTGTGCCAGTGTGCGCAGCGCTTCCCAGGCTTTCATCGCGCCCAAGGTGAGCATCGCCTCGGAGCCGCCCGCCAGCATCACATCGGCATAGCCGTGCCTGATCTGGCGATAGGCTTCGCCGACTGCGATCGCCGAGGAAGAGCAGGCGGTGGCGTAGGTGATGTTCGGGCCTTGCAGATGGTATTTGATGGACAGGTGCGAGGCGGCGGCGTTGTTCATGCTGAGCAGCACGCTGAGCGGCTTGATGCGCGGAGTCTCGCGTTTGAACACTTCGATATAGCCGTCTTCGAGCGTGCTGGCGCCGCCCAGACAGGAGCCCATGTATACGCCGGCGCGCGCTTGTTCGTCCGCGCTCAATTCGAGTTGCGCGTCCTGTACCGCCTGCGCGGCGGCGACCAGTGCGAACTGGCTGAAGCGCTCGATACCGGCGAGCTGGATCTTGCTGAAGTGTGCGGCGGGATCGAAGCCTTCCACCGGCGCGCCGATGCGGATGGAGAGCTGCTCGACGAAATCGGTTTGCAGATGTCTGATGCCGGAACGGCCCGCCATCAGGTTGGCGAAAAATTCCCCGGGGGTTTTACCGACCGGGGAGACGATGCCTAATCCGGTGATGACGACGCGCCTGGCCATTCAGAACCTACTTCGCGGAGCCTTTTTGCTCGGCGATGACCTTGTCCAGGACGTCGACCACGTCCTGTAGCGTTTTGAGCTCGACACGTTCGTCGGGCAGCTTGATCTTCATCTCATCTTCGATGTTGAACATGAACTCGATCACCGACAACGAGTCCAGTCCCAGGCTTTCCAGCGTGGCATCGGGGGTCAGGGCTTCCGGTTTGAGGTCGAATTGTTTGACCATCATGGTTTGTATGGTTTGCAGGGAGCTCATAGTGTCCGGTATGTTCGATATTAATCGCGCGCGCATTGTAACAGATTGCAACCGGGATGCTTCGCTCAACCGGCCGCGCGCCTTGCAGATGCGGCGCCAAAGAAACGGATAGTCTCGCCGGCGACCCGTTCGCGGTCGTTGTCTATGGTGATCATGTGGTAGCTGTTGTGCAACAGGATGCTTTCCACGGTATCGGAACCGATGTGTTCGGCGATATAGCGGGCACTGCGGGGTGAGGCGACTTCGTCTTCCTCGGCATGGAGGATGATGGCCGGTGCGGTGACGCGCGGCAGGGACACTTTCACCGAAGCGATCATTCGTTCCGCTTCCTGGATGGCGGGCAGATTCAGCCGGCTGGCGCCGACCATGGAAGCATCCTTGTGCGCCATCTCGCGCGCCACCCATTTGCGCAATTGTGGATTCTTCAGGCCGAACGGCTCGCGTTCGCGGTAGCTGTACCAGTAGCGGATGGGCCAGAGGTAGCCTATGTAGCGCAACGGGCGATACCAGGGCATGGACCAACCGTCATACCACAGTGTGGTGGAAAGCAGCGTCAGGGCGGCGATTTCATCACCCAGTTCGGCGGCGATGCTGAGCGACAACGTGCCACCGATGCACAGGCCGCCGACGGCTACGGTCTTGTATTGTCGTTGCAGCGTGCGGAATTCGCCCATCGCCTTGGCATGCCAGTCCTGCCAGCGTGTAACGGAACGCGGCGTGTCGCCGTGCGTGAAACCATAACCGGGGATGTGCGGCATATGCACGGTATAGCCGGTCTGATGCAGGCGTTTGGCCAGCGGCAAGAGTTCAGCCGGGCTGCTCTGCAGGCCGTGAATCAGCAGCACAGCGTGTTCGCCGCCAGCCAGTGTGATTGGATCCATAGCGAGGCCAGTCAAAAAAGTGCTGCATTCTAGCAAACATGTCTTACTCGCGGACGCAGGCAATTTATTTCCAGAAAAGTTCACTCATGAAACTTCAACAGGGGAAACTTCTAAAAGACAAATTCGTTCGACGCGGTGCGGCGGGATGCCGCTGCGCTATAATCGGCGCGCGATTCGTATTCAGTATTCAAGAGGAAGAAATGGACAAGCAATTGCGCGAGGCCGCGCTGCAATACCACCGCCAAGCTCCGGCGGGCAAGATTACCGTTACCTCCAGCAAGCCGATGGTTACCCAGCGCGATCTCGCGTTGGCTTATTCGCCCGGCGTGGCGGCGGCCTGTGAAGCCATCGTGGAAAACCCGTCCGAGGCGCGCAATCTGACGGCGCGCGGCAACCTGGTCGCGGTGATCAGCAATGGCACGGCAGTATTGGGGTTGGGCGCGATCGGCCCGCTGGCCGCCAAACCGGTGATGGAAGGTAAAGGTGTGTTGTTCAAGAAGTTTGCCGGTATCGACGTGTTCGATCTGGAAATCGACGAGCGCGACCCCGGCAAGCTGGTGGACATCATCGCCGCGCTGGAGCCGACTTTCGGCGGCATCAACCTGGAGGACATCAAAGCCCCGGAATGTTTCTATATCGAGCGAAAATTGCGCGAACGGATGAAGATTCCGGTGTTTCACGACGATCAGCACGGCACGTCGATCATCGTCGGTGCGGCGTTGTTGAACGGCCTCAAGGTGGTCGGCAAGGATATCGCCAGGATCAAGCTGGTGGTGAGCGGTGCGGGTGCTGCGGCACTGGCCTGTCTGGATATGCTGGTCGGCCTCGGCGTGAAGATGGAGAACGTCATCGTCACCGACATCAAGGGCGTGGTCTATAAAGGGCGCGCCGAGGAGATGGACGACAACAAGGCGCGCTATGCGGTGGAAACTACCGCGCGCACGCTGGCCGAGGTGATCGGCGGCGCGGATATATTCCTGGGGTTGTCCGCAGGCGGCGTGTTGAAGCCGGAGATGGTCAGGCAGATGGCCGAGAAGCCGCTGATCTTCGCGCTGGCCAACCCCAACCCGGAAATTCTGCCGGAGCACGCCAAGGCGGTGCGTCCCGACGCGATTCTGGCGACCGGGCGTTCCGATTATCCGAACCAGGTCAATAACGCGCTGTGCTTCCCTTATATTTTCCGGGGTGCGCTGGATGTCGGCGCATCCACCATCAATGAAGAGATGAAACGGGCGGCGGTTTATGCGATCGCCGAGTTGGCCGAGGCCGAGCAATCCGACGCGGTGGCAGCGGTATACGGCGAGGAAAGCTTGAGTTTCGGCGCGGATCATCTGATCCCCAAGCCGTTCGACCCGCGCCTGATCACGCGCATCGCGCCTGCGGTGGCGCAAGCCGCGATGGACAGCGGGGTGGCAGAACGACCGATCGCCGACATGGCGGCCTATCGCGAGCAGTTGTCGCAATTCATCTACCACTCGAACATGCTGATGAAGCCCGTGTTCGACATCGCGAAGAAGAATCCGAAACGGCTGGTATACGCGGAGGGGGAAGATCCCCGCGTGCTGCATGCGGTACAGACGGTGGTGGACGAAGGCGTCGCTTACCCGATACTGGTGGGTCGTCCGGCGGTGGTCGAGCAGCGCATCGCCAGGCTCGGCCTGCGCATCCGCGCGGGCGAGGATTTCGAGTTGGTGAATCCGGAAAGCGACCCGCGCTATCGCGAGTATTGCGGCGAATATCATCGCCTGATGCAGCGGCATGGCATTACGCCCGATGCGGCCAAGCGCGAGATGCGCCGTCGCAATACGCTGATCGCGGCGATGCTGGTGCGCATGGGTTCTGCCGATGCGATGTTGTGCGGCACGGTATCGCAGCCGCTGAACCATCTGCGCTATATCGACGAGGTCATCGGCCAGCGTCCGGGGGCGAATGTGTATGCGGCGATGAATATCCTGATGCTGCCCGGACATACGTTGTTCATCTGCGACACCCATGTGAACCTCGATCCGACTGCGGAGCAGATCGCCGAGATGACCTTGCTGGCGGCGGAGGAAGTGCGCCGTTTCGGGCTCGTGCCCAAGGCTGCCCTGTTGTCACATTCCAATTTCGGCAGTCACAAGAATGCTTCGGCGCACAAGATGAGCCTTGCGCGCGAGTTGCTGGAACAGCTCGCACCCGAGCTGGAAGTGGAAGGAGAGATGCACGGCGATGCGGCGCTGTCGGAAAATCTGCGTGCGCAGGCTTTCCCCGCTTCGCGTTTGAAGGGCGAGGCGAATCTGCTGATCATGCCGAATCTGGATGCGGCGAACATCGCCTACAATCTGCTCAAGATCACGGCGGGCGAAGGTATTACCATCGGTTCAATCCTGCTCGGCGCGAACAAGTCGGTGCATATCCTGACCTCGACCGCCACGGTGCGGCGTATCGTGAACATGAGCGCGCTGGCGGTAGCCGGTGTGAAGACGCATTAAGGAGAAGAAATGTCCACGAACAAACAGGAAGCCGCGATGCTCAGCGAAGAGATCGAAATGCTGATGCAGGAGCGCACAAGGTTGCTCAAGGTGGTTGGTGCGGCAGCGGTATTGGTCGCGAACACCGATCCGGAATCGTTATCGGGACAGGCGGTGGATGCGGCAGAGATGTTGTCGGAAGCGCTGAATGCCTTGCCGGAAGAGGCATTGAAAGATGCTCTGGATGCGGTGCATGCCGCGGCCGAATAGGATTTTTTCGGTTAAATGGGAATCTCTAAAAATCGTAGCGAGCGGTTCGAGAGCAAGGCGCGCGGAGCTTTGCATGGCCATTCGACTAAGCTGGAAAAAGAACGCCAGCCAAGTCGCTGGTCAGCGCAGCGAATGAGACATACCGAATGGGTAGGCGAGGAGCGAGCGCCGCGCAACGCCGCTATCGAATCGCGCAGTAGATTTTTTGGGGTTCCGTGATGCAAGAGCGCGTAGGGCTGATACTCACCGGCGGCGGCGCGCGTGCAGCTTATCAGGTGGGTGCGCTCAAGGCGATAGCCGAATCCCTGCCGCGCCATGCGCATAATCCTTTTCCGGTCATCTGCGGCACATCGGCGGGAGCGCTCAACGCCGCGACCATCGCGGTGAATGCACGAAACTTCCGCAAGGGCGTGGGGTATCTCAACAATATCTGGAAGAACTTTCACGCCAATCAGATTTACCGCACCGATGTGGTCGGCGTATTCAACAACAGCGTGCTGTGGTTTTCCGGATTGTTGCTGAGCAGCTTGGGCATCAACAGGCTCAAGCGGGTCTCCTTGCTGGACAATTCACCGCTGCTCGAGTTGCTCGAGGAAATATTGCCCTGCGAAAAGATCCAGGACAGCGTGGACGCCGGTCTGCTGTATGCGTTGAGCGTCACTGCATCCGGCTATGGTTCCGGGCAATCGGTCACGTTCTATCAGGGGGTGGAACAACTGGTTCCGTGGCGGCGCGCCCGGCGCATCGGGGTGCCGACAAAGATCGGGATCAGGCATCTGCTGGCGTCTTCGGCGATCCCGTTCATTTTCCCTGCGACATTGATCAACCGCGAATATTTTGGTGACGGTTCGATGCGTCAGATCGCCCCCATCAGTTCCGCGCTTCATCTTGGCGCAACGCGTGTGCTGGTGATCGAGGTCAATGCCGCAGCGACCGGAGAACATCCCGAGCGCGGCGAAATGGGGCATTACCCTACCCTGGCGCAGATTGCCGGACATGCGCTGAACAGCATCTTCCTCGATAGCATGGAAGTGGATCTGGAGCGGGTGCGGCACATTAACGAGCTGGTTGATGCGATGCCGCAAACGATGAGTGAACATCTCGAGTTGAGGCATGTCGATGTGTTGTCGATCGCGCCCAGCCAGTCCATCGAGAAGATCGCCGAGCGTCATGCCAGAGAACTGCCCTGGACGATACGCCTGTTGCTGCGTCTGGCCGGCGCAAGCCACCAGAGCGGCGCGATACTGGTAAGCTATCTGCTTTCCGAAAAAAAATTCTGCAACGCGTTAATCGAGCTGGGTTATCAGGATGCATTGCTGCGTCGCGATGAAATATTGCGGTTTCTCGATCAGGCACCACAGCAGGATGCCGGAATGCCGCAGTGACCGAGATGAACGGGAGTATGAACAATGCGCGTACCTGGCAACTGTTGCGCGTGCTTGCCGACGGCGAGTTCCATTCAGGTGCAGTGCTGGCGCGACAATTGGGGGTGTCGCGCGCTACGGTGTTCAATGCGCTGGCGGATGTCGCGGAATACGGTGTGTCGCTGCAGCGCGTACGCGGACGCGGCTATCGTTTGGCGCAGCCATGGCAGTGTCTGGACGCAGATGAGATCATCCGTTGCCTGACCGGCGCGGCGGATCGTTTTCACGTGGAAGTGCTGCAACAGGCTGCTTCCAGCAATGCCTTGTTGCTGCAGCGGGCGATGCGCGGTGCGCCTGGCGGCAGCGTGCTGGCAGTCGAGTTGCAGACCGCCGGGCGCGGCCGCATCGGGCGTATCTGGCATTCCGGGTTGGGCAACGCGCTGACTTTTTCCTTGTTGTGGCGGTTTGATTGCGGTCTGAATGCCTTGTCAGGTTTGAGTTTGGCGGTAGGGGTGGCGATCGTGCGCGCGTTGAAACGGCTGGGTGCGGAGGATGCCGGCTTAAAATGGCCGAACGATATTCTGGCCAAGCAGGGCAAGCTGGGCGGTGTGCTCATCGAGGCGCAAGGCGATATGCTCGGACCGAGCGCGGTGGTGATCGGTGTCGGGTTGAACTGCAGTTTGCCGATCAGTGTTGAGCGGCGCATCGATCAACCCGCCAGTGCATTGGATGAGTTGTGTCCGGTGATGCCGGAGCGCAACCGGCTGCTGGCTGCCGTGTTGCAAGAAATCGCGAATGTGCTGGATGAATTCGCGCAAACGGGTTTCGCGACGATGAGGGGCGAGTGGGAGCAATATCATGCATATCAAAATTTGCCGATCCAGTTGCATATGGCTGCTGGCTCCAGCGTGAGCGGCATCGCGCGCGGTGTCAGCGATAACGGCGAGTTGTGTCTGGAAACGGCCCAGGGGATGCGTCAATTCAATTCCGGCGAGGTGGGAGTGCGGCAGCCATGAAGCTGTTGATCGATGCGGGTAACACGCGTATCAAGTTCGCCCTTGCTGACGGCGAGGATGTTCTGTCGGCAGACTCTCTACCGAGCGACCATGCCAGCGAATTAGCGCAACGCTTTGCCGATCTGCCGAGCGTGCAACAGGTCTGGGTGAGCAATGTCGCGGGCGAGGCGGCGGCGCAGCATATTCGTGCCGCCTGTGCCGCGCGGCACTGGCAGCCGCAGTTCATCGCGGCGCAGGAAGCGCAGTGCGGCGTACGTAATGGTTATACGGAACCCCGGCAGTTGGGCAGCGATCGTTGGGCAGCGTTGATTGCCGCATGGCATCAGGTGCACGGGGCATGTCTGGTGGTGAATTGCGGCACGGCGACGACGATAGACGCGCTGTCCGCTCAGGGAAAGTTTCTGGGCGGTTTGATCTTGCCGGGGGTGGAGTTGATGCAGCGCAGCTTGAGCGAGGCAACGGCGCAATTACCGCTGTCGTGCGGTGAATATGCGGACTTCCCGTGCAATACCGCCGATGCGCTGTTCAGCGGTGCGATCCAGGCGAGCTGCGGCGCAGTGGCGCGGCAGTATGCGCTGCTTGATGATGCCGGTGCGCCGGTGCTGTTGAGCGGCGGTGCGGCAGAGTTGCTGCGGGCACACCTTCAATATGTTGGCGGCGAAACCGGCCAATTGCGGGAGAAGGTGCGATGCGGCCATTCCCGCAGCGGAGAGCTTCGCTCCACCGTGTCATGGCCGCACCTTAACTTGCCGCTGCGGATGGCGGATAATCCGGTGCTGCAAGGATTGTCGTTAATCGCACAGGAAGCGAGCGTGTCATGAAAGCGTTGTTCTGGATATTACTGGTGGCGAACGTGATTCTGTTTGCCGTGATGCAGTGGGGCGGCGCGTTGCTTGGTGATGGGCAAGTGGCGCAAGGACAGCCTCCTTTGCATGAGGAAAAGATCCGCCTGCTGGATCTGCCGCAAAGCGCACCCGTCCCGGTGCAGTCCGCGCCTGTGCCGGTCGCTGCAGTGGTGGCCGCCTCGGCGCCCGCAGTGGCTAAACCGGCCAATACGGTTTGTATGGAGTGGAGTGATTTCTCGGGGGCTGACCTTGCTCGTGCCGGTAACGCTTTGGCGAGTCTGCAACTGGGCGACAAATTGGGCCAGCGCCAGGTCGAGCATAACATCGGCTTTTGGGTGTATATCCCGCCGCTCAAGGACAAGGCTGCGGTGAATCAGAAAGTCGCCCAACTCAAGGCGCGCGGTGTTGCCGAGTACTTCGTGGTGCAGGAAGCCGGACAGTGGCTGAACGCCATTTCGCTTGGCGTGTTCAAGACGCAGGAAGCGGCGCAAAAATTTACGGAGAGTCTGCGTGCCAAGGATGTGCGCACCGCACAGATCGGCGAGCGCGCCAGCAAACTTAAAGCGACGGTGTTTGTGCTGAACGGTCTGGATGCCGCTACCAGCAGCAAATTGACCGCGCTGCAAAAAGATTTTGCCGGGAGTGAGCTGAAGAGCATTCCTTGCCATTGAGGTTCGACAGGATTGAGTATTGTTGACAAGACAGGGCTAAATCTGGAGAATGCCGCGCTCTTTGGTGATATAGCTCAGGTGGTTAGAGCGCAGCACTCATAACGCTGAGGT
>JAVHQS010000124.1:0-32256 GCA_036171255.1 Gallionella sp. | reverse complement strand
TTGAAAGCACTGCGGAGCTATGGCGCACGCTCTCGCCAAAACGCTGGGATGTGCTCAAGGCGATGACAGGGGCGGGCGCATTGTCGCTGCGCGAAGTGGCGCGGCGGGTGGAGCGCGATGTGAAGGGCGTGCATACCGATGTTCACGCCCTGCTGAATGCCGGGTTGCTGGATAAAACCGATGACGGCAAGATCATCTTTCCGTTCGATGCGGTGCATGTGGATTTTATGCTACAGGCGGCGTGAGTCCGCATAACCCACGTAGATCGAAGCATCGGGCGAACGGTTACAGAATCGACCGGCCGTTTGGGTAACAGACAGCCGCGCTGCCGTACAATCCCGCCCATACTGACCCAACATCCCTTTAGCCTGCTTACGCCCGATGCCGTGCTGGATGCGCCGTACAGTTGGTCTGCGCGGGACGGTAGTCTGCTGGCGCTCAGTAAGGTGGGGATATGCAGCTTATGACTCCAGCACACGTACTTCTGCATTCGTGTAGCGCAATCGGCTCGCGAGTACGCTGGCGAGGCCCTCCATAAGACCGAGGGCAAGTTTCTTGTGCTCTTCGATCAGAGAGTTGAAAGTCTTGCGCGAAAGCACATAGAGTTCGGTATCGGAGAATGCCACTGCATCGGCGGAACGGATATCGCCATCGAGAAAAGCCATTTCGCCAAAGAAAGCTCCCCGTCCGAATGTGCCGAGGTGGTGGCTCTGCCTCTCCGAAATCGGCAGCATGATGCGCACGGCACCCTTGCGGATCAGGAAGAGTTCGTCGCCGGTATCGCCGAGCTTGAAGATTTTGTCTCCGGCCTGGTAGGAACGCTTTTCCATGCACTGTTCCAGCGCGGCAAGCGTTTCCGCCTTGCGGCCTTTGAACAGTTCGATATCGTTGAGGCCGAGTACCCCTTGCTCGCCAAGATCGCAGATCGCATCCTCAAGGATGCGATCCTCGACCCATTCCAGCGCCTCGTCGAGTTCGCCGAACACGCGCACCGGACTTTCCGGGCGCACGAGGCCGACCTGATCGAAATACTGTTGCATGTCCTGGCCTGAAGGCAGATTCTGCGGCAGTTGACTGAGGATGAGGAAGCCGTTGCGCTCGGCGAGCATGTCCTTGATCTGATCCAGCATGTGGGCGGCGGTGACATCGACCGATTGCACGCGGCGCATGTCGAGGATGACGTAGTCGCGGGTCTTCAGTTCCGGCTCCAGCGCCAGATAGAGCTGATTGGTCGTACCGAAGAACAGGCTACCCTGCAGTTGGGCAACGACGCCGCGTTCGCCGCGCGCCAGGAGGATATCCATCTCTTCCTTGGTGCGTACCCGTTTCGAGAAGATCTCGTTGCAGGACAGCTTGTGCCGTACGACGGCACCGCCGATCTGCTCGCGGATGAACAGCACCAAGGCCAGCAAAATTCCCGTGCCCGAGGCCGCGATCAGGCTGATCGTCATCGCCACGGCGATAACGGCAGCGATGACGACGAAGTCGAGTACCGTGGAACGCTGCTTGAGTAACTGGAAGCTGCGGCGGTCGATCATGCGCACGCCGACGACGATCAGGATCGCGGCGAGTCCTCCCACCGGCACCCAGGATATGAACGTGCTCAACACCAGAAAGGCGACCAGTGCCAGCGCGCCTTCAATGACTCCCGACATTCGGCTCACCCCGCCGCTGGACATGTTGACCAGCGTCGCTCCCATCTGGCCGGCGCCTGCAACGCCGCCGACCATTGCCGAGGCAACATTGCCCAAACCCTGACCGATCAGTTCGCGGTTCGAGTTGTGGCGCGAGTGTGTCAGCGCATCGAGTACCATGCAGGTCTTCAGCGTGTCGATGGAGAGCAGTACGGCCAGCGTCAGTGCGGTGACAGCGATGTTCTTGATCTGCCCGATGCTGATATCGCCCATGGCGTGCCAGCGCCCTACCATGACCTCGGTGAAGCTGCCGCCGCCGGTGCCGAGCGAGCCGACGATGAACGGATTGTCTTCCAGTCTGAGCAGCGACGGGTCTGTCAGTCCCAGCCCGAAGTAGGTAAGCATGCCCGCCAGTAGCGCGAGTATCGCAGCCGGCACCAGTCGTGTGACCCGCGGTGCGGTGATCATCACGCCTATCGTCACCGCGCCGACGACCATGCTCTGCCATTGCCAGAGTTCCGGCGAGACGAGCGATGCCCAGAAATGCGTGCCTTTGGCCGTGCCGAGGAAGATCGGCACCTGGCTGCCGATGATGATGAGGCCGACCCCGGACAGATAGCCGCTCACTACCGGATAGGGCATGTATTTGATCAGTTGCCCGAGACGCACCGTGCCGAATAATATCTGTAACAGGCCCGCCATCAGTCCCAGCAGCGAGATCAGCAGAAAAGCGGTACCGGCGTTGCCGCCGTCATGCATGAATCCGATGGCGAAGGTTGATAACACCGCCGCTGCAGGCGCGCACGGGGCGGTGATGAGGCGATTGGTTCCCCCCATCGCGGCGGCGACCAGACCGAGCGCGGTGACACCGAGGATGCCGGCCAGCGCTCCCTGTGCCACGAAAGAAGTGCCAAGCGGCGAGTAGATGGTGACGCCGAAGGCGATGGCCGAGGGTAGGGCTACCAGCATTGCAGCAAGTCCACCCCAGAAATCTCCCGCTTCAAGCTTATGCAGTTTCATGGCTCATGCCTCCAATTCACAGCTTTTTTCTACGGAGCCCCATCCGTCAAAACAATGATGCGCCAGGTTCAGGCTCGTCGGTGGAATCAATGTGCGATTGTAGCTGGTTTTTCAACCTGGATTTTCTGTAAAGCTTGATTGTCAGGCGCAGTCGCGAGAAACCGGTAGAGCTTTCGGCAGGAGCGCATCGGCGAACGGCTATAAAAACGCAAGACCGTTTGGGCAACAGTGAGCCGCGCTGCCGTACAATCCAGTCTATGCTTACTCCCCATCCCTTCAGTTCCCTCACGCCCGACACCGTTCTGGATGCGCTGGACAGCATCGGCCTGCGCGGCGACGGTCGCCTGCTGGCGCTGAACAGTTATGAGAACCGCGTGTATCAGGCGGGCATGGAGGACGGGCCGCCGCTGGTCGCGAAGTTCTATCGCCCCGAGCGCTGGACGGATGCGGCGATCCTGGAAGAGCATGCTTTTGTCGCGATGCTGGCCGAGCACGAGATCCCGGTGGTGCCAGCGCTGGCGATCGACGGCCATACGCTGCACACCTTCAACGGTTTCCGTTTTTCCGTGTTCAGCAAACACGGCGGTCGCGCGCCGGAGATGGACGACTGCGACACGCTGGAATGGATGGGACGCTTCATCGGGCGCATCCATGCGGTCGGCGCGCTGCAACCCTACCGGCATCGCCCGACGCTGGACATCCGCAGCTTCGGTGTCGAGCCGGGCGAGTATCTGCTGGCGCACGACTTCATTCCGCCGGAGTTGCGCGAAGTCTATCGCGGCGTAGTCGCGCTGGCGCTGGACGGCGTGCGGCGCTGTTTCGACCGCGCCGGCGAGGTCAAGACGCTGCGCCTGCACGGCGACTGCCATGTCGGCAACGTGCTGTGGACCGATGCCGGGCCGCACTTCGTGGATTTCGACGACAGCCGCATGGGGCCTGCGATACAGGACCTGTGGATGCTGCTGTCCGGCGAGCGCGCCGAGCAGACGCGGCAGTTCTCCGACCTGCTGGCGGGCTACGAAGATTTTTACGATTTCGATCCGCGCGAGTTGCATCTGCTCGAAGCGCTGCGCACCCTGCGCCTGATCCACTATTCGGCATGGATCGCGCGGCGCTGGGATGACGCGGCGTTTCCGGTGGCCTTCCCGTGGTTCAATACGCAGCGCTACTGGCAAGACCGCATCCTGGAATTACGCGAGCAGATTGCGCTGATGGATGAGCCGCCGTTGCGGGTGGCGTAGCACAGTTTCCGTCAACAAGATATGCCCTTGACTCGCACAAAGAAGTGAAAATATAATCCGCCCCACTTGGCAAACATGCTGAAAAGTATGGGCGCAAAGTCTCCGGCCTAAGGGAAACTAGGGTAGCGGGACTGCCGCAGGAAGGTTCTCTCCTGCGTCTCCCCGGTTCCCCCTGCGGTCTGAAAACATGAATTTCCGGTACGACGCCTGCCGCAAGAGGCAGATACGGCGTGATTCCTCGTCCGATTGGCAAGGGGTTCGATATGAGCAAGCGGTTGCAACGCAATGACGATTCGTCATCACCTTCAACCTGCGAAAATTGCGCCCACACTTTCCGGAAAGGAAAAAGGCAGGATATGGTCGTGTGTGTTCCGCACCTGAAAACTATGCCGGTCAAGCATGCTCCTGCATGCGAGTTGTATACGAACAAGTCGCACAAGCGTTCGTCACGATAAGGCCCGGCGCGGGATTTTTATCAAGCCTTGTTCGCGCTGATCTGTTGAAACAACTCCAGCCTGCGTGCGTCGATCTTGCCCTCCGCAACCGCGTTGCGTAGCGCGCAGCCCGGTTCATGTACGTGGTGGCAGTCATGGAAACGGCACTGGCCGAGATACTGCGCGAACTCCACGAAGCCCTGTTCTATCCCGCCGAAGCTCAGGTGGTGCAGGCCGAATGCCTGCACGCCGGGGCAGTCGATCAGCGAACTGGCCTCGTCTATCCGGTAAAGCCGGGCGTGGGTGGTGGTGTGTTTGCCGGAGTCCAGCACGCTGGAGATCTCGCGTGTGGCGGCTTGCGCTCCGGGGAGCAGCGCATTGATCAGGGTGGATTTGCCCATGCCCGATTGACCGACCAGCACGCTGGTGTGGCCTTGCAACAGCGGTCTCAGCCGGGATACATCCTGCTTCGCGCTGAGTTCCAGCACGCGGCAGCCGATGGCGCGATAGGAGCCGAGTCGCGCCCGCGCCGCATCAGCCGCCTGTTGCAGGTCGCACTTGTTCAGCACGATCAGCACGTCCAGCTTCTGGTCGAATGCCGCGACCATGCAGCGTGCCAGCAGTTCGTCGCTGAACGAGGGCTCGGCGGCGACCACCACGATGATCTGTGTGACGTTCGCGGCGATCAGTTTTTCGCGGAAGGCGTCGGAGCGGTGCAACAGCGAGCGGCGCGGCAGAATGCGTTCGATCACGCCCTGGCCGTCGGCGGTGAGCTGGATTTCGACCCTGTCGCCGCACACCACTTCGCTCTTCTTGCCGCGCGTCAGACAGGCCAGTTCGCTGTCATCCGCAAGACGCACCAGATACTGTCGGCCGAATGCGGCGATGACTTGTCCTTGTAAAGTATTGCTCAAGGCTTGAACAGCGCATCCACTTTGGCGGCGCAGATGAAATCGTTTTCCGAGAGGCCGTGGATGGCGTGGGTGGTGTATTCCACGCGGCAACTGTTGTAGGTGACGGTGAGGTCGGGATGATGGTCCTCGCGGTGCGACATCCATGCGATGGCGTTCACGAACGCGATGGTGTGATAGTAATTCTTGAACTGGTAGGTCTTGCCGATCAGATGATCGAACGACTGCCAGTCTTCCAGTTGCTGCATCAGCCGGTCGATTTCCGCTGGCGATAGCGGCGGCACACCGCCCTCGCAGGGTTTGCATTGCTTGTTGGTGAGATCGCATACGTCGTTCATGGCAGGCTTCCTTTACTTCAGGTTGTAATAACGGTTGAAATACGCGCCGGGATGCGGTTCATGCTGTGCTTTGCGTGGAATATTCAAACCGCTTCCTTTTAACGTATGAAAATCGCGCAGCGATTCGTTCGCGCCCTCTCCCGCAAGCGGGAGAGGGTTGGGGAGAGGGGAAACGGGCATGGCGGGTTTCATTATCGGGGGCGGCATATTTTCCATGTCCGTTAGGTCAGATGGTTTCAGAACGGCAAGAACAATGCCGTAGCGAGTGTCTGGACGACACGGGTGATGGTGCGCTGCAATTTTTCCGACAGCGTGAATGCGTAAAGATCCAGGCTGCCGATGATCTTGCCGAATTCCCGCTCGAAGCTGAGATTACGCTCGGTGTCGTTGATCTCGTTGGTGAGCAGGTACAGATGCCCTTGCTCATCGCGTGCATTGGAAAGTTTCCACACCGCGATCTCGATGTTGCGCGCGGCGTTGTAGATGTTTTGCGGCTCGATGCTGTCGGTGAAAAAGAATTCGGTCTTGCCGCCATGCGCCTTGATCAGCATGGTCTGGATGCCGACGATCAGCGACAGCACACGGTCGCCCTGAAACTCGGGTTTGAATGCCTGTTGGATGGCATCGGTTCCCTGTGCATCGTTGATGGCCGGGAGACGCCAGTCCTGCCGGCCTTCGAACACCCATTTCACCATGTCTTCCGCGCTGCCAGAAGCGCTCTTTCTCAGTTCGCCGGGGTTGCGTTTGTAGAGCTTGGTCATCAGCAACCGCAGGCTTTGGCTGTTCTCGTGCATCTCGACATCCGCCATGCGGTCGATATCGGATTTGCCGAATTGCTTGAGCGAAATGCTGTCCTCCTGTGGCGGTATCTGGCGGCTGCCTTTTGCCGGCGGGGTTTGCGCGCAGGCAGACAGTAACGCGACACATAGACAGGGCAGCAGGTAACGGCTGGCGGTTCGGGATGAGCGCGTCATGTGGCAGCGAGGGATGGCGCGGTGCTCAAGGCAACTGGTAATAACGGTTGAGATATGCGCCGAGGTGTTGCTCTTCCTGCGCGCTGAGATGTGCGCCGACATTGCCGCTGCAAAATTTGATTTGATCCAGCAGTGCGTCGGGGCTGCGAACTTTACGGTCGGCGCGGGTGAACATCGCGCTGCCGTCGCCGCCCAGCATCGCCATATGGCAACGGTTGCATTTGTATTGTTCGAACAATTTCTGGCCGCGCTGCGCGTTGCCGTTCGGGAAGGGGTTGGCCGCTGCCGCAGTTGCGCTGCACAGCAAGATGATCGAAGCGAGTGATTTCATAAGGTCTCCTTATTGCGCCTGCAAACGGGCGATGCGCACCGCAGCGGGCGGATGCGAATCATAGAACTTTGAATATAGCGGATCGGGTGTCAGCGTCGCGGCATTGTCCTGGTACAGCTTGACCAGCGCGCTCGCCAGATCGGTCGCGGCGGTCTGTTTCGCGGCGTAAGCATCGGCCTCGAACTCGTGCTTGCGCGAAAAAGCCGACAGCAGCGGATGCAACAGGAAGCCGAATATCGGCAGCGTCATGAAGAACAGCAGCAGCGCGAGTGCGGTGGAAGGTGTGCTTACGCCGAGGCCTTGATAGAACCAGGTGGTCTGCATCAGTTGGCCGAGCAGCCACAGGAATCCCAGGCTCATCGCAAAGGTCGCGACGATGCGTTTCATCACATGGCGACGCTTGAAGTGGCCGAGCTCATGCGCCAGCACCGCCTCGACTTCGGCTATGCTCAGGCGCTCCAGCAAGGTGTCGAAGAACACGATGCGCTTGGTCTTGCCGAAGCCGGTGAAGTAGGCGTTGCCGTGCGCGCTGCGCTTCGAGCCGTCCATCACGAACAGGCCGCTGGCCGCGAAGCCGCATTTTTGCAGCAATGCCTCGATGCGCGCTTTCATCGCCTCGTCCTGCAGCGGGGTGAACTTGTTGAACAGCGGCGCGATGAACGACGGGTAGATGAACAGGATGAGCAGGTTGAACACCACCCACACGCCCCAGACATACAACCACCAGTATGTGCCCATGCGTTCCATCAGCCACAGCACGCCGAACAGCAGCGGCAGGCCGAGGATCGCGCCGACCAGCAGGCTCTTCAGGGCATCGATCAGATAGAGCTTCAAGGTCGTCTTGTTGAAGCCGAAACGCGCCTCGATGACGAAGGTGCGATACAGGTTGAACGGCAGCTCCAGCAGCGAGGAGAGCAGCAGCACCGCAACCATCGTGGCCATGCCCTGCGCGAGTGGTGCGCCGAACCGGACATTGCACAGGCCGGCGATGAACTGGATGCCGCCCACTACGGTAAAGGCCAGCAACAGTGCGGCATCGAACAGGATGCCGAGCATCGCGAAGCGGGTCTTGGCGGAAGTGTAATCTGCGGCCTTTTGATGGTCGCTCAGCTGGATCGTTTCACGGAACGCATCCGGCACGGCGGCGCGATGCGCGGCGATATGGGCCAGATGGCGGCGCGCCAGCCACAGCTTGGCCAGCGTGGTCAGCAGCAATGAGGCGATGAAGATAAAGGTGAATTGTGTCGCAGTCATGGGAAGTGGAGTGTTTGCAAGGGCGCGCTTATGACACAATACGCGCCTTACCGTTCAAATTTCAGACGCGCGAATTATGGCACAAAACCAAAACCACCTTATCTGGATAGATATGGAAATGACCGGCTTGTTGCCGGACACCGACCGCGTGATCGAAGTCGCGCTGGTGATCACCGATGCCAATCTGGAAACCGTCGCCGAAGCCCCGGTGCTGGTGCTGCATCAGCCCGACAGCGTGCTGGACGGCATGGATGCATGGAATAAGTCCACTCACGGGAAATCCGGCCTGATCGAAAAAGTGAAAGCCTCCACGCTGGACGAGGCAATGGTCGAGGAGCAGATGCTGGAGTTCCTCAAGGAATATGTGCCGGTCCGCACTTCGCCGATGTGCGGCAACTCCATTTGCCAGGATCGGCGTTTCCTGGCGCGCTGGATGCCGAAATTCGAGGACTACTTCCACTATCGCAATCTCGACGTGAGCACTCTCAAAGAGCTCGCCAAGCGCTGGAAACCGGACATGGCGCAAGGGGTCAAGAAGCACGGCAAGCATGAAGCCCTGGCCGACATCTACGAATCCATCCAGGAATTGCGCCACTACCGCGAGCATTTCATCAAGCTCTGAACGGCCTGTATATCAGGCAGTCAATGACGAGGAGGTAACCATGTATCAACGTATTCTGGTGCCGATTGACGGCAGTGCGACTTCCGAACGAGCGTTGCAGGAGGCCATCAAACTGGCGGCCGGCAAGGACTGCCTGCGTCTGGTCTATGTGATCGAGGAAATCTATCCGCTGGATGCCGAGGGCTATGCCTATATCGATTATGCCGCCCTGCAAGACGCGGTACGGCATACCGGAGAGCGCGCGCTGGTACAGGCCGCAGAAAAAGTGCGGTCGTCGGGTGCAACGGCGGAAACCGCACTGCTTGAAGCGCACGGCGAGCGTGTTGCCAGTGTGATTGACAGCGAAGCCAGTCATTGGCCGGCCGACCTGATCGTGATCGGTACGCATGGCCGTTCCGGTCTAAGCCGTTTGCTGTTGGGCAGCGTTGCCGAAGGCGTGGTGCGCGGCGCATCGGTTCCGGTGCTGCTGGTTCGCGCGGAATAAAGGACGTTTGAAGCCTGTTCGAGTTTTGGCAATGATCTTTTGCGTTTATCCAAGGGGGCAGCACGAACGGGATGCGCTTTTATTCGTGCCGGATCAATAGTTCCGCTTCAAAGCCTCGTCGGTCGAGGTGGCGTCAGGCAAGCTACGGATCTCGATGTCCGCTTGCCACAGTTGGGAAATGACAGCCTGCGCCTTGCCGGGTATATCGCTGCTCCAGAACTGTTCTGTACCGGCATGCGTCCGTTGCGATAGCGCGCCTGTATCTGCCAGCCGGCGGCGGAGTTCGCGCGCAACGGCCGCGGCCGGGTCGATGACGGCAACGTCCGGTCCGGCGATCTCCCGGATCAGCGGGGCGAGGAACGGATAGTGCGTGCAGCCCAGCACGATGGTGTCGGCTTCGCGTTCCAGCAACGGCAGGAGGTATCGCTCCAGCAATGCGCGGGTCTGTCCGCCGGACAGTTCGCCGGCTTCCACTTGTTCGACCAATCCGGGGCAGGCCTGCACCAGGATGTCGACATCCGCGCCGAACCGCTCGGTCAGTCTGGCGAAGTTGTCGCTGGACAGCGTCCTGCTGGTGGCCAGCACGGCGACCACGCCGGATCTCGTGTTCGATGCCGCCGGTTTGACGGCAGGTTCGATGGCCACGATCGGCACGGAGAATCTCGCGCGCAGGGTTGCGATCGCCGCGCCGGTCGCGGTGTTGCAGGCCACGACGATGGCCTTGGCGTGCTGCCGGTTTACCAGAAATTCGCTGATGGCGATCGACCTTGTTTCAATCAATTGTGTGGGCTTGTCGCCATATGGCGCATGACCGGAATCCGCCACGTACAGCAGGTTTTCGACCGGAAGCTCGCGGCGGATCTCGCGCAGCACCGACAAACCGCCCACGCCGGAATCGAATACGCCAATCGGATTTTCAGCAGCCATTTTCAAAACCTGTTTGTGATCAATTCAGGCCACCTTCAGCGCGAATGTTTGCGTCCCGGCTTCGGATGTTCCGACGCATGGCACGCGCGGCGATAGGATTGCAAGGTTCGCTGGGCGTATCCCAGCACGCTGCCATGCGGATAATCGCCGGTCTCGTTCGCCATGCCGGACGGGAATCCGGTGAGCAGTTCGATGCCTGCGCTGACATGTTCGGCGGTGTAGATGTGGAACAGACCCTGCTCGACGGCCTCGATGACTTTGCGCTCCAGCATCAGGTGGCGGCGGTTGCGCTGCGGGATCAGCACGCCCTGGCTGCCGTCCAGCCCGGCGGTTGCGCAGATGCGGAAGTAGCCCTCGATCTTTTCGTTGATCCCGCCCACCGGCAACACTTCGCCGTGCTGGTTGAGCGCGCCGGTCACGGCGATGCCCTGCTTGAGCGGCAATCCAGACAGCGACGAGAGCAGCACATACAGTTCGGCGCAGGAAGCCGAGTCGCCTTCCACGCCGCCATATTCCTGTTCGAGCACGATGGACGCGTTGAGCGCGAGCGGTGCGAGATGCGCAAACAATGCGGACAGGTAGTTTTGCAGGATCAGCACGCCCTTGTCGTGGATCGGTCCGGACATCTCGACCTCGCGCTCGATGTTGAGCACGCCGCCATCGCCGGCAAAGGTGCGCGCCGTGATGCGCACCGGGAAACCGAAACGGTAGTCGCCCAGATCGACCTGGGTCAGGCCGTTGAGCTGTCCCGTTTTCTCGCCCTGCAGGCTGATCAGCACATCGCCCTCGGCAATGGATTGCTGCAGACGCTGGTCGGGATAATCGTGGCGCAGCGTGCGCGCCGCCAGTGCCGCATCGACATCCTGTGCTTCGACAATGGACGCCTCGGCCAGACGGCCGCTGCGCGCGCGGCATAGCGAAGCGCTTTCCATCACCAATGCAGCGGTGCGGGCAAAGTTCGCGCTTTGGCGCGACTGGTCATCCACTTCGCGGTGACCATCCTCCAGCAGGCGCGCGACGGCGGCGGCGGAGAAATGCGGCAGTCCCAGATCGCGGCAGGTGTGTGCGACGAAGACCGCCGATGCGCTGCGGGTCTCGGCACTGGACGAAAAGCTTTCGGCAAAGTCCACCTTGACGCGGAAGCGGCGCGCGAACTCCGGGTCGCCTTCCTGCAACTCGTAATATTGCTCGCGCGAACCGATCAGGATGATCTTGACATCGACATCCACGGCCTCGGGTTCGAGCGAGACCGTCGCGATCGGCGTGAACGCGGTGCCCGGTTCCTCGATCTGCAACCTGCCGCTGCGCAGCAGGCGGCGCAGTTTCTCCCACACCAGACCGTCGGCCAGCAGGTCGCGCAGATGCAGCATCAGGAAGCCGCCGTGCGCCTTGTGCAGGCTGCCTGCGCGGATGCGCGAGAAATCCGTCACCAGCACATCGTTCTCGGACTGGTATTCGATGCTGCCGAACAGCGCGCGGAACAACGGGTTGTCTTCGACGATCACCGGCGCGCCGTTCAGGCCGTCATTGTCGACGATCAGGTTGACCCGGTAGCGCGACAGCACTTTGCCCAGCGCCTCCTGGCGAATATCGTCGTCGCTATCCAGCGGCTTGAACAGCACCAGACTGTCGAGCACGTCATGCATGACCTGTTCCAGATACGCGCCGAGCTTGACGGAATCCTTGATCTGCTTTTTCAGGCCGATGCGGATCTCCTGCAACTCGTGTTCCAGCAGCGGCTTCACCACCTGGCGCCGCAACGCCGCCAGAGCCTCGCTCATCACCCGCTCCATCGGCCGGGTCTTCTCGAAATAACGGCTGATCTCCGCGCGCAGCTCCTGCTCGGCCAGCGCGATCTCCGCGCGGCGTTCCTTCGGCAACGCCAGCACTTCGTCCTCGGTATAGGCACGCCCTTTTTTTCCCAACAGCGTGAACAGGATGTGTCCGGTCTCGCGGTGCATCGTAAAGCTGCGGGCTTCGGCAAAGGCCTCAAGTTCGGCATAGGCCTTGGCTTCTTCGGACTTGTGGGCTTTTTCGATGCGTGCGCTTTCGGCCTTGAAGTCCTGCCCGTCCAGACACTGGGGTATCTCGGTGAGCAGCGATTTTGTCATCTGTGCCATCAGTTGCCGCAGCAGGCGTCCCTGCCCGGCAGGCAGGCGCAGCGCGCGGGGGCGTTCCGGCGCATCGAAATTGTGCAGGTAACACAGGTCGGGCGGCACGGCCTTGTTCGCGGCCGCGCTGACCATCGCCTGCCTGAGCAGCGACGCGCGGCCGCTGCCGACCTCGCCGAGCACGAACAGGTTGTAATCCGCCTGATCCATCCCGAGGCCGAAGCGGGCGGCCTGCTCCGCACGCTCCTGGCCGATCCACGGCAGCGGATATTGCAGCAATTCGGATGTATCGGCGAACCCGAGCGTATCGGGAGCGATGGTGAGGCGAAGTTCGGCAGGTGTCAGGTTGGAGATCGGCATGTTATTTGTTTTCATCAGTATTCGGGTTACGGAAAACACTGCTCGGCTTTATCGCGCAGCGCCTCTTGAACCGCAGCACGCGTAGGTTGGGTTAGCGGTTTCACCGCGTAACCCAACGCTTTTTAAAACGATGTTGGGTTACGCGCTGCGCGCTAACCCAACCTACCTCTTCGCGCCCATCGCCAGCGCACGCAGCTTGCTCTGTTCCAGCCCGGCCTTGTCCGGTGCGATCAGCCAGCCGTGCAGATTGTCCAGCACGATGTCGGTCAGCGCGTGCATCCAGTCGTTGCGCTCGTTGAGACAGGGGATGTAGTGGTATTCGCCGCCGCCCGCGTGCTGGAAATCTTCCTTGCCTTCCTGCGCGATCTCTTCCAGCGTCTCCAGGCAGTCGGCGACGAAGCCCGGACAGACGACATCCACACGCTTGGTTTTTTGTTTGCCTAATTCGACTAATGTGGCGGTGGTGTAGGGCTTGAGCCATTCCGCTTTGCCGAAGCGCGACTGGAAACTGATCGCGTATTGTCCGGGCTTCAAGCCGAGTTGCTGCGCCAGCAAGCGTCCGGTCTGCTGGCATTCGCAGTGGTAGGGGTCGCCCTTGTCCAGCGTGTAGCGCGGCAGACCGTGGAAGCTCATCAGCAGTTTTTCCGGGCGGCCGTTCTTCATCCAGTAATCGTTGATGTTGGTGGCCAGCGCCTTGATGTAGCCCGCGCCGTCGTGGAAGTGTTTGATGGTGCGGATAGCCGGCGTGTTGCGCATCCGCTTCAACTCATCGAACACGATGTCGCAGACCGTGGCGGTGGCGCTGGCGGCATATTGCGGATACATTGGCACGATCAGGATGCGCTGGCAGTTCTGTTCCTTGAGCTTGCGCAGCACGTTCGGAATAGAAGGGTTGCCATAGCGCATCGCATAGTCCACCACGAACGACGCCTGGGTGCGCTCGCCGAGATAACCCTGCAGCAGCGCGGCCTGGCGTTGCGTATGCACCATCAGCGGAGAACCTTCGTCCATCCAGATGCCGGCGTATTTCGCGGCGGATTTTTTCGGCCTCACGTTGAGGATGATGCCGTTGAGGATCGGCCACCAGATCGGTTTTGGAATTTCCACCACGCGCGGATCGCTCAGAAATTCCTTGAGATAGGGACGTACTGCGGCGGCAGTGGGCGCATCCGGCGTGCCGAGATTGACCAGCAGGATGCCGGTCTTTTCCGGTGTGCCGTGTGCGTAAGCGGGTTCGGTCCGGTAGGTCATGTTGTCTTCAGTTCTGGGAAAGCGCGTTGCCGAGCAGCCGCGCGGTGATGTCCACGATGGGAATGACGCGTTCGTAATCCATGCGTTTCGGGCCGACCACGGCGAGCGTGCCGATCACCTGCCCGTCGGCGGAATAGGGCGCCGCGATCACGCTGCATTCGTCCAGCGAGGCCAGTCCCGATTCGCTGCCGACGAAGATATGGATGCCTTGTCCGTGGCGGCTCGCGTCGAGCAGTTGCAGCAGCTCGGTCTTTTGCTCGAACAGGGTGAACAGGCCGCGCAGCCGGTTCATGTCGGTGGAAAGGTCGTCGATGTTCAGCAGGTTGTGTTCGCCGCTGATGACGTAATCGTTGCTTTGTTTGGCTTCCGCCGCATCGCCCGCCGCGAGCGCCGCCGTCATCAGCGCGCTCATGTCCCGATGCAGTTGCTGCAATTCGCCGCGCAGCCGGTCTCGTATCTGCGAGAAGCTGCAGCCGATGTAATGCCGGTTGAGGAAGTTTCCCGCCTCGGTGAGTTGCGCCTGGGTGTAATCGCGCTCCAGCAGCAGCACGCGGTTCTCCACTTCGCCGTCCGGCATCACGATGATCAGCAGCACGCGTTTTTCGCCCAGCCGCAGGAACTCGATCTGGCGCACGGTGATCGCGCTGCGTCTTGCGGTGGCGACGACGCCGGTGAACTGCGTCAGTTCGGACAGCAGGTTGGAGGCTTGCGCGATCAGCCGCGACGGGTTGTCCGGCTGCAACTGGTGTTCCATCTGTTGCACGCGCACGCTGTCGAGCGGCTTGGTGACCAGCATCGTGTCGATGAACAGGCGATACGCCAGGCCGGTCGGGATGCGCCCTGCCGAGGTGTGCGGGCTGCTGACCAGGCCGATGTCTTCCAGATCGGCCATCACGTTACGGATGGTGGCGGAGCTGATTTCCAGCCCGGAATATTGCAGCAGCGCGCGCGAACCGACCGGCTGGCCATCGCTGATATAGCGTTCCACCAGGGTCTTGAGCAGGATCTGCGCGCGGTCGTTGAGCATGGGGCGGATTCTACCATCGCGGATGCGGCGGTCATTCCGGAAACTTGCTGCCCAAAGAAAGCGGCCTCATTCTGCCAAGATGAAGCCACAGTGTTGGGGCAGTTCGATCAGAGCTTTTTCCCGGCTTTCCTGATGCCTTCCTGAATGTCTGACTTGCGGCCGGCATCGGCGTCTTCACGGCCGGGGCGTGGCGGGGCATTCAGCGCTTTCTTGAAGTATTCTAGCGACTTGGCATACTCGCCTTCCTCAAACAGGAAATCGGCGTAAAAATAGTTCTGGTCGATGCCGTTCGGATTGACCTTCAGCGCACGTTCCAGATATTCACGCGCTTTCTTGTGGTCGCCGAATAAGAAACTTGGGACTTTGTAATACAGGCTGCCCAGCGAGGTCAGCGCCGAACCGTCCAGTGCATTCGGGTCTATTTTTTCCGCAGCCAGCAACAGATCGCGCGCCGCCTTGGCAGTGCCGCCTTGGGAAAAGATGCCCTGATACTTGGCCAGCGTGCTGGTGATGATGCCTTCCCAGATCAGCGGCTCGGCGCGTCCCGGATTGCCGGCAGACACCTGGTGCGCCTGTTCGGAAAGTTTCTTGAGCGCGGCTTCACGGTCCTTTTCGGGCGTCTGGTAGTTGGCCGTCGCCCATTCGTGTTGCAGCTTGACGATGGCTGCGTCGAGCGGGGTGGTCTCGGCAAAAGCGGTGTTGGCAGCAAACAGCAGTGCGATTAACCAGGCGTATTTCTTCATGGATGGCTCCTTAAATGATGGCTATTTTTTGATGGATAGGGCGTATTTGCGGGCGATGCGCGTGTTCTTCAGCAGACCGTTGTCGACCAGGCGAGGGAACATGCCGTTCAACCGCGCGAAGAAAGATTCCGGCTGGCCGATGAAATGCTCTTTGCATTCACGTTCGATCGCCAGCACGATCTGCCCGGCGACGTATTCCGGTTCGTCCATGTTGGTCTTGGTTTCTTCCAGCATCCGGGTGGTGGTTTCATCGTTCAGCGGCGTCCTGGCGGCGCGCGGCGCGACATAAGTGACGCCGACTCCGCTATCGACCAGTTCGCGGCGCAACGCTTCGGAGAAACCGCGCATCGCGAATTTGCTGGCGCAATACGTGGCGAAATGCGCAAAACCGATCGAGCCGAATGCCGAGCCGATGTTGACGATGCGCCCGCTGTTCTGCGCCAGCAGATGCGGCAATGCGGCGCGTATCAGCAGCATCGGCGCGGTCACATTGACGTTGATGACCTGTTCGATGCGTTTGGGGTCGTGGCGTTCGAACAGCGTGAAGTCCATCACCCCGGCATTGTTGATGACGATATCCAGCCCGCCCAGGGCTTGCTGTGCAGCGGCTACCACCTGTTCCGCCGCGCCTGCGGCAGTCAGGTCGAGCGCGATGGCAGTGGCCGAACCGCCGCGCTGGTTGATCTCGGCGCAGATCTCTGCCACACGCGGCGCGTTGCGCTCGACCAGCGCCAGGCGCGCGCCCTTGGCGGCAAGCAACAGCGCCAGACGGTAGCCGATGCCGCCTGCCGCGCCGGTCAGGATGATGCGCTTACCGGACAGATTCATGCTGCTGCTCCCGATGAAGGAATGAAGCGCGCGCCCAGATCGCGGAAGATGTCGCCATACAGTTTATAGAACATCTTCGCGCAATGGATCAGGCAGGCCTGATCGGCGGGGTCGGTCACGCGATTGACCAGCGACTCGTAAAAATCCACATGGCTGATGTCCAGCGAGCCGTGCGAAGTCAGGTAGGAGAACGCATCGTTGCCGAGCTTCAGGCTGTCCTGCAAGGCTTTGCCGGCGTGGGTCGCCAGCGCGACGCTGGTTCCTTCCAGCACCAGCACCATGCCGAAGAAGCCGACCGGGTTGACGCGGGCGATGGTGTCGTAGGCGTAAGCCACCATCAGCTCGGTCGCCACGCGCGGCTTGCCGTTGCGCACCGCTTCGGCGTCGCCGCCGCAGGCCTTGATGTCGTTCAATATCCATTCCTGATGGCCGACTTCTTCCTCGATGTATTCGGCCGCCGCCGTTCTCAGCCACTCGTATTTTTCCGGCAGACGCGCACCGCACGCCATCAGCAGCGGGGTGGTGTGCTTGACGTGGTGATAGGCCTCGGTCAGGAACGCGATATAGGCGGCGAGGCTGACCTGGCCGGTCGCGCCGGCGCGCAGGATCGGCAGGCTCTGCAGCTCGTTGCGCTCCGCTTCGGTCGCGGCCAGCAGTCGTTCATAGATGGTCATCTGATTTTTCCTTGTACAGTTGTTCGATGGCGGTTTGATGCAGTGTCCAGATCGCCTCGCGTTTCAATCGGCCGTTCGCCGTCAGTTGTCCGTTCTGCGGCAGAAACGGCGTTTGCGCGGGCAGCCAGTATTTTATCTGCGCATAGTCGGGCAGCACACTGTTGGCTTCGGCGATCGCCAGATTCACCGCCTCGATGGTTTCGGGCGTGTTGCCGCGCGGCACGATCACCGCGACATTCCACGGACGCGCTTCGCCGAATACCGCCGCCTGGGCGATGGCCGGATGCAGGGTCAGCTCGCGCTCCACCCACTCCGGCGACACGTTGCGCCCGAACGAGGTGATGAAGATGTTCTTTTTGCGTCCGGTGAGATGCAGGAAACCCTGTTCGTCGAGATGTCCGATATCGCCGGTGGGCCAGTATTCATCTGCTTGCAGCGGCTCGCCGCCGGTATAGCCGAGCAGCGTCGCGCCCGCCACCAGGATCTCGCCGTCATCGGCGAATCTCAGGCGTGCGTGCGGCAACGGTTTGCCGACGCTGCCTGCGAGGCGTTCGCTTGCGGTGTTAAGCGCAACGACCGACGCGCATTCGGACAGGCCGTAGCCTTCGTACACCGGCAAGCCGAGCGCTGCCGCGCGTTCCAGCAGGCGCGGTGCGACCGGCGCGCCGCCGATCGCGACGAAGCGCAGTTGTTGCGGGGCGGGATGTCCGGCCTCGATGGCGGCGACCATCGCGTGCAACAGTTGCGGGGTCAGGATGGTGGTCGTGGCGCGGCATTCGATCAGTGCCGCCAGCATCTTTTTCACGTCCAGCCCGGCCGCGCCGCTCAGGCCCACCGTGGCGAGCGGCAGCAGATGGCAAGTCGCGCCCGCCATCAGTGGCACATACACGCCGGCGAGGTTCTCCAGCAGCGTGGCCAGCGGCAACACGCTGACATGCCGGTCGGTCGTCATGCCGCGCGTCGCAGCCAGCAGCGAGGACGCGACCTGATGCAATGCGTCGGCGCTCAGGCAAACGCCTTTGGGATGTCCGGTCGTGCCGGAGGTGTAAGTGACTTTTATCGTGCCCGCCGGCAATGGCCTGGCAGCGATGCCGCGCAAACGGATCTCGCTGAACGTCATCCCGTTGACGGTATGCGTGAATGCCGTTTCGATCCCGATCCCGGCTGCCGCAAGGAGCTTCCGATACTGCCCGGGTTGGTCGGTGAGGATGCAGGTTATCCCCGCATCGCGGATGCTGTGCGCGATCTGCTCCACCGAAAAGAAGAGCGGCAACGGAACGATCGCTTTGCCGGCATTCAATCCGGCCAGATCGAGCACCGCCCAAAGCGGCGAGTTGTCTAGCGCCAGGCCTGTCGCGCCGGCGGAAACAGCGCACAGTTGTGCGCTGGCCTGTTCGATCGCGGCGGCGAGTTCGCGATAGGTGAGCGAGTGACGGTCGCCGGCCAGCGCAGAAGCGTCCGGCTGTTCTTTACCCTGGCGGGTGATGGTTTCTATGATGGATGGAATCAAGTCTCTCGCCTCGCATCATGCGGTAGTTGCAGGCGTGGATACCCGGGGTTTGCTGCGCCGCTCGATGCGGCGTATCGCCATGACTTGCGGTTTCTGCTCGTAGTAGCTGCCCCATTCGGCTTGTTCTTCAGCGGGGAGCCTGTCCTTGCTTGCATCGCACAATATCTCCAGCTTCATGTTCAGCTTGAGGAACGCGTTGCGCAATACCGGCACGGCGGTGAATACCGCCCATTGCTTGGAGGTGGCATGGAGCTGGTCGTTGATCGCGGTGATCAGGTCGCGCGCCATGCCGAGTTCTGCGACGGAAAAATTGCCTATTTCGACAATGTCGCCGCGCTCGACCGGGACCCCGGCGTGTTCGGCGAGCACCTCCTCGATCGGACGGTCCAGATAGGTCTCGAGGAACGGCGCTTCGATCGCCGCGCTGCGCAACCCGCAGACCGCCATCAATTTGTCATCCGGATCGCGCAAGCTCATCAGGTAGGGCATGAAGCGTTTGATCTTCGCTCCGTATGCCTGAGAAAAGATGTCCGCTATAAATTGTTCCAGTTCCGCGCGATCGGCGGCATCGGGCTTGGCAAAGCGCACGGTATAGTTGTGCTGCTTGGCGTTGAAGTCCAGATCGGGTTTGTTCGCTCGCATCGTTTAACGGATTTCTGAATGGGTGGTGGCTCGCGGGGCGGGGTATCCGCTTATTGCGCCGAATAGGCACATTATTGTGCCAAAAGTTCAGTGTGTTGAATTTTTTTACATTCGCTTACGTTTTTGCTAAGGAAACGCTGAACAAGTCCGTTCACCCCTGTCGAAGGGCTGGCAGGCTAATGCATTGATTGTTAATCGTCCTCCGTTCATGGTTCGACAAGCTCACCACGAACGGAGGACTTGTTCAGCGTTTCCCTAAATGAGCATCTTGAGCCGATGAGCAACGCAGTCGTGTCGAGTGCGGCAGTTTTTCAGTGCCCCGTTTGGTGTTGACAGCCATCGGCCCTGCCCCTACATTGCCCAATCTTCTCTGTATCGTTAAAAGCTAATATGAAGCACAGCATTTTGTTACTTGCCGTCTTGTCTGTTGTTGCAGGATGCGGCAAGGAGCCGGCCGCCCCGGCCAGGATCGAGCGATCCGCCCTGACGCAAGTGGTGGGTGCTTTCGCAACCGGCAGCGGCAATACCTATAGCGGCGATATCCGCGCCCGCCATGAGACGCAACTGGGCTTCCGGGTCGGCGGCAAGATCATCGAACGCACGGTGGATGCGGGCGCGCAGGTCAAGGCCGGGCAAGTTCTGATGCGCCTTGATGCGGGCGATGCCGGTTTGCAGCTGGGTTCCGCCGAAGCGCAGTTCCAGTTGGCCGAGGCCGACGTGAAACGTTATCGCGAATTGCGCGGCAAAGGTTTCGTCAGCCAGTCCGCGCTGGATGCCAAGGAGACCGCTTTCAAAGCGGCCGCCGCCCAGATCGGACTGGCGCGCAACCAGTCTGCCTACACCGCGTTGCGTGCCGACCATGCGGGCGTGATTGCCGCAACATTGGCGGAGGCCGGACAGGTGGTCAGCGCGGGGCAGCCGGTGCTGCGTCTGGCGCCCGACGGCGAGCGCGAAGTGGCGATCGCGATACCGGAATCGCAACTGGCCGGTCTCAACGTCGGCGCGGTCGCCGAGGTCACGCTGCCGGGTGCCGGTGGCGGCGGGTTGCATCTGACCGGCCGCCTGCGCGAGCTGGCTCCGGCAGCCGACCCGGCCAGCCGCACCTATCCGGCGCGCGTCACGCTGACCCAGTCCGGCGCGGATGTCGCCTTGGGCATGACGGCGCGGGTGCGTTTCAACGGCAACGAAAAAAATGCCGGTCTGCTGATCCCGCTGACGGCGATCTTCCAGCAGGGGGATAAGGCGGCGGTGTGGATCGTGGCCGCCGATCACACCATCAGCTTGCGTCCGGTGCAGGTCGCTGCGTACCGCGATGGCGGCGCAGTCATTGCCGGCGGACTGGCCGCGGGTGAACGGATCGTCAGCAACGGGGTGCACCGGCTGTCAGCAGGCGAAAAGATCCGCGCTATCGAAAGCGGCGTGGGCAATTCTGGCGCAAGCGTCGCAGCACAATGAATGTTCCCAATCTCTCCGCATGGGCGCTGAAGCACCAGCAGATGGTGCTGTATCTGATCATCGTGCTGATGGGCGCGGGGGTGATCTCCTACCTCAATCTGGGGCGTGCCGAAGACCCCGACTTCACCTTCAAGGTGATGGTGGTGCGCACCTTGTGGCCGGGCGCGACGGCGCAGGAAGTCGAGCATGAGCTGACCGAGCGCATCGAAAAGAAATTGCAGGAGACACCCTGGGTGGACGTGCTGCGCTCGGCTTCCAAGCCCGGCGATTCGATGGTGTTCGTGGTGCTCAAGGATTACACGCCGAAGCAGGAAGTGCCGGAGGCGTGGCGGCAGGTGCGCAAGAAGCTCGACGACATCCGCAGCACCTTGCCGGGCGGTGTGCAGGGGCCGTTTCCCAACGACGAGTTCGGCGATGTGCAGATCAACATCTTCGCGCTGACCGGCGACGGTTTCGATCTGGCCGCGTTGCGCCGCTATGCGGATCAGGCCGCGCTGGAATTGAAGCGTGTGCCGGACGTGAAGCGCGTCGAACTGATCGGCGTGCAGGACGAGAAGATCTATCTCGAAGCCTCGCCGAGCCGTTTGGCGAGTCTGGGTATCACGCCGGGGCAGATCGGCGAAGCGCTGCAAAAGCAGAACATGCTGAGTCCGGCGGGTTTCGTGGATACCGCCAGCGACCGGGTGCAACTGCGCGTGACGGGCGGCTTCGATAGCGTCGAGAAAGTGCGCAACACCGACCTGCTGGTGAACGGGCAGCACTTCCGCGTCGGCGACATCGCCAAAGTGTCGCGCGGCTTTGCCGATCCGCCCACGCCGAGGATGCGCGTGGGCGGGCAGCCCGCCATCGGTCTCGGCATCATCATGGACAAGGGCGGCAACGTGATCCATCTGGGCGAGAACCTCGAGCAGGCGATGAAGAAGATCGCGGCCGATCTGCCGGCGGGCGTGGACGTGCATGTGGTGGCCAACCAGCCGGAGGTGGTCAGGGGCTCGATCCATCTGTTCGAACACTCGCTGACCGAGGCGATCCTGATCGTGCTGGCGGTGTCCTTCATCAGCCTGGGCTGGCGCACCGGCACGGTGGTGGCGTTGTCGATCCCGCTGGTGCTGGCGATCACCTTCTTCATGATGAAAGTGTTCGGCATCGACTTGCAGCGCATCTCGCTCGGCGCGCTGGTGATCGCGCTCGGCCTGCTGGTGGACGACGCGATCATCGCGGTGGAGATGATGGTGGTGAAGATGGAGCAGGGCTGGGATCGCTTCAAGGCGGCGACCTTCGCCTACACCTCGACCGCTTTCCCGATGCTCACCGGCACGCTGATCACCGCTGCCGCATTCACCCCGGTGGGCTTCTCCAAGTCGGCGGCCAGCGAATACACCTTCTCGATCTTCGCGGTGGTCACCATCGCGCTGCTGGTGTCGTGGATCGTCGCGGTGGTGTTCACCCCGTATCTCGGCTACCGCCTGCTCGACCCGGCCAGGCTGGTCGCGCAGGCGCAACAGCATGGCGGGGACATTTACAACACGCCGTTCTACCGCCGCTTCCGCGCGGTCGTCGAATGGTGTTTGCGCCATCGCTGGAAGGTGATCGCCGCGACGGTGGGCATCTTCGCGCTGGCGATGGTCGCGTTCAATCTCGGCGTGCAGAAGCAGTTCTTCCCCGCCTCCAGCCGCAGCGAATTGATCGTCGATGTGTGGTTGCCGCAGGGCGCGTCGCTCAAGGCGACCGAGGTCGAGATGAAACGCATTGAGCGTATCCTGGCTGCCGAAAAGGATGTGGCCTCCTATTCCTCCTACATCGGCAACGGTGCGCCGCGCTTCTTCCTGTCGCTGGATGTGCGCCTGTTCAGCGACAACTATGCGCAAGTCGTGATCGTTACCAAGGGGCTGGAGGAACGCGAGGCGCTCAAGCACAAGCTGGAAGGACTTTTCAACTCGGCGGAAGGCGGCTTCTCGCATATCCATGTGCGCGTGTCGCGGCTGGAGAACGGCCCGCCGACCGGCTATCCGGTGCAGTTCCGCGTGATGGGTGAGGATGTCGAACAGGTGCGCGTGATCGCCGCGAAGGTGGCCGATCTGATGCGCGCCAACGGGCATTTGCAGGATGTCAGTTTCGACTGGAACGAAAAGATCAAGGCGATCCGCGTCGAAGTCGATCAGGACAAGGCGCGCCAGCTCGGCACCTCCAGCCAGGAGATCTCATTGGCATTGCGTGGCTGGCTGAACGGCGTGCCGCTGACCCAGTATCGCGAGGGCGACCAGTTGATCGACGTGGTGTGGCGCGGCGACAGTTGCTCCACGGAACGGGAGCAGTCGCCGGCAACCTCAACCCCCCTGGCCCCCCTTGTCAGGGGGGAACCATACACCTCCCCTGACAAGGGGAGGACGGGAGGGGTTGGTTGCAATGGTGGAACCCGTTCGCTGGACAGGCTACATGATCTGGACATCCCATTGCCGAACGCTAGGCATGTGCCGCTGGCGCAAGTTGCCCGGCTGGTGCCGGTGCTGGAGGAAGGGCTGATCTGGCGGCGCAACCGCCTGCCTAGCATGACCGTACTCGGCGACATGGCCGACCAGACCCAGCCCGCCACCGCGACGGCGCAGATGAACGCGGCGCTGGAGCCGGTCCGTGCCAGCCTGCCGCCCGGCTACCGCATCGAGACTGGCGGCAGCGTCGAAGAATCCGCCAAGGGCGAGACCGCGATCAAGGCGGTGGTGCCGCTGATGCTGGCCGGCGTGATCACGCTGCTGATGATCCAACTGCAAAGCATCAGCCGCACCGTCATCGTGCTGCTCACCGCGCCGCTCGGCCTGATCGGTGTCGCGCTGGCGCTGCTGGTGTTCCGGGTGCCGTTCGGCTTCGTCGCCAATCTCGGCTTCATCGCGCTGGCCGGCATGATCATGCGCAACGCGGTGATCCTGGTCGATCAGATCCGCCAGGACGAGGAAGAGGGTAAATCGCAATGGGAAGCCATCGTCGGCTCCACCGTGCGCCGCTTCCGCCCGATCATGCTGACCGCGTCGGCGGCGATACTGGCGATGATCCCGCTGACCCGCCAGGTGTTCTGGGGGCCGATGGCGGTATCCATCATGGGCGGTCTGGTCGTCGCGACCCTGCTCACCTGTCTGTTCCTGCCCGCGCTGTATGCGGCGTGGTTCCGGGTCAAGGAGGAGTGAGTAGCGACCCCCAGTTTTTATGCGGTTAAACGCCAGTTATATTTTTATCCAATACACATTATACTGCCCGCCAGTACCCAAAAACGGAAAGGATTATCATCATGCACACGGCAAAACTTTACACTCAAGGCGGCTCGGTTGCGCTGATCATTCCACGCCCGTTGCTTAGCTCGATTGGATTGAAAAGTGGTGAGCAGGTATCCATCGAGACAGACGGCAAGTGTCTGGTTATCAGCCCCGCCCGCAAAAAATACACCCTTGATGAATTACTGAGTCAATGCGAAGGCAGGGCGTTCACCATAGATGCAGAATGGGAAAATATGCCCCCAGTTGGCCGTGAAGTAATATGAAGCGGACGCCGAAACGCGGTGAAGTATGGCATTGCGATTTGGAACCCGTGCGCGGCGGTGAGCAAAGGGGAGTGCGCCCCGTGTTGGTGCTGACACGCGAAGCTTTCAACCGCAGGGGGCTGGTGCTGATATGCCCGATAACGCAAGGCGGAAACTATGCGCGTGACGCGGGGTTCGCTGTGTCATTGCAGGGATCGGGAACAGAAACACAAGGTGTCGTGCTGACACACCAAAGCCGCACTCTGGACTGGATAGAGCGCAAGCCGCGTTATGTCGAGACTGTGCCGGATGCGATCATTGAAGAGGTCATGCAGCGGTTCGCCACGTTGCTGGACTAGCGATTACGAATGAAGAGAATCAATTTCACCCCGGTGCTTTTGGTTGCACTGAGCTTTCCCGCAAGCTGGTTGCACTGGAAAAGAAATACGATATAAAGTTCAGAGCGGTCTTTGAAGCCATCCGCGAGCTGATGACCCCTCCGACCCCAAGAAAAAACGCCCCATAGGTTTTGCGTCGTGGGAGAAGAAATGATGCTGTCCCTTTATGATTCCTTAATATGACTCGGAAATCTTGACTGGGAATAAAGAATGCCATACTGTCCGCAAAAATCCCCAGAGACTTTCGGACAATAAATCGCCATGAATGCTGCCCTAACCCTAGTCAGCGACCAAGATGCCGCGCTGGCCTATCTGACCGAAGCCCGCAAACACCATACACAAGCCGCCATCGCCAAACACTTGGGCGTGGGCGTCCGCACCATCAGCCGCTGGGAAGCGCGGCAAACCAGCCCTCCCGCTTACCTCGCGCACGCCTTGCAGCAACTGCTGCCGTTCGGTGAAGAAAGACCCGCAGGCGCTTTCGATTTCATCGACCTGTTCGCGGGTATCGGCGGCCTGCGCAAGGCGTTCGAGCAAGTCGGCGGGCGTTGCGTATACACCAGCGAATGGGACAGCTACGCGCAAAAAACCTATGCGGAAAATTTTCGCGACAGGCATCCTATTGCCGGAGACATCACCCAAGTACAAGCCGCTGATATTCCCGATCACGACGTGCTGCTGGCCGGGTTTCCCTGCCAGCCCTTTTCGATTGCCGGAGTATCGAAGAAAAATGCGCTGGGCAAGAAGCATGGCTTCGCCTGCGAAACGCAGGGCACGCTGTTCTTCGACGTGGCGCGCATCATCGAGGCAAAACGCCCGCGCGCCTTTCTGCTGGAGAACGTCAAGAACCTCGTCTCGCACGACAAAGGCCGCACCTTCGACGTCATCCGCCGCACCTTGACCCACGACCTCGGTTATCACATCCACTATCGCGTTATCGACGGCGCGCATTTCGTCCCGCAACACCGCGAGCGCATCCTGATTGTCGGATTCCGCGAGCCGGTCGCATTCGATTTTGATGCATTGCCTCTGCCGCCGAAGGCAACGCATACACTCAAGGACATCCTGCACCGCACCGATGGCAGCGAGCCGGTCTTGCAATGGGACGAAGGAAAATTTTTCGACCACAAGAAAAAGAAAGTGCAGGACAAATACACCCTCACCGACAACCTCTGGCGCTACTTGCAAAACTACGCCGAGAAGCACCGCCTCAAGGGTAACGGCTTCGGCTTTGGTTTGGTCAAACCCACCGACGTTGCCCGCACCTTGTCGGCGCGCTACTACAAGGACGGCTCGGAAATTCTCGTGTACCAAGGCACACGCAAAAACCCGCGCCGACTCACGCCCAGAGAATGCGCGCGGCTGATGGGCTATCCCGACACGTTCAGGATTCCGGTGTCGGATACACAAGCGTACCAATTATTTTCTCAGGCGGCAGTTGTGCCGATGGCCGAATATGCGGCTAAACTGATGGTGTCGCAACTCAACTTAGGGGAGAAGGCACCGGAAGCTGTCGAAGTGCCGAAGGGCATCATGGCCACAACACGCTGGACGAAAGAACAACTCAAACTCGCATTCCATCTTTATTGCCAGCTTCCTTTTGGAAAATTGCACAGCCGCAACCCGGAGATTATCAAGCTCGCCAAACTGATAGGCCGCACGCCCGGCGCGGTCGCAATGAAGCTCGTAAATTTTGCCAGCCTCGATCCGGCAATCACCAGCACCGGACGTGCGGGCTTGGGGAATGCGGGTTCACTTGACAGAGAAGTTTGGGCGGAATTTCATGCCGATTGGGAAAGCCTCGCGGTCGAATGCGAAATGCTCAGACGCAATCTTGATCGCTCGGCACCGCCAGAAGATGAGGCCGACGAATTGCTTGTGCCCGAAGACTATACCGGCGAAACAAGACGGGTTGTTACCGAGCAACGCATCAAACAAAACTTTTTCCGCCGTGCCGTGTTGAGCAGTTATCGGGGGCGATGCTGCATGTCTGGTCTGTCAGAGCCGCGCCTATTGGTTGCCAGCCATATTGTGCCGTGGAGCAAAGACAAAGCGAATCGCCTAAATCCAAGTAATGGGCTGTGCCTCTCGGCGATTCATGATAGAGCTTTTGACAAGGGGCTGATAACGCTTACCAACGACCTCAAGATCGTCGTCTCAAAAGAACTGAAACGAAAGAAAGAGCCATTCGTAATGGAAGTTCTTTTACCTCTGGATGGCCGCACAATTGAGCCGCCAGAACGTTTCGCGCCGCAAGTTGAATTTATTGCGTGGCATAGAAGCAAACTCTTCGTGGATAACCGGAAGTGACAATTATGCTGCTTGCTGACAATCAAACTGATTACCCCATCTGCTACATCATGTCCGATCAGCCGGATTGTTGCGGCAGATGCGGTAGCCGTCTTGATCTGGTTGAAATCAGAGTGATTGATGGTGAACGAGTATTTGTAAACAATTGCAATGAATGCCATCGTGAAGTACTTGTTGTTGAGAATTAAGTTAACGCAAAGAGGATGGCGGGTAGTTCGCATTTGGCAACACCAGTTGGACAAGCCGGCGCGTGCTGCCGGTCGAGTTATTCGCGCATTGGAATCCGAGGAATAGGCGCAGACTAAATATACGAGCCGCATAGATTTCCCGAACTAAGCCCCAGGTTTTGTCATTACAGGGGCGATGTGGTTTAATCGCGCCCATGAAATTTCCCTTCAAAAACGTTGCGCTGATCGGTAAATACAAGGCTCCGGAAATCGCCGGGCCGTTGCTGCGGCTGGCGGCATTCCTGTCCGCCAGAGGCTTGAATGTGGTGCTGGACAGCCTGACCGCCGAACACCTCAAGGACATTCCCTACCCGGCGCTGAAGCTGGAAGAAATGATAGGCGCGGTGGATATGGCCATCGTGATCGGCGGCGACGGCACGATGCTGAATATCGCGCGAACCCTGTCGCCATGCCGTATTCCTTTGGTCGGCGTGAATATGGGGCGGCTGGGTTTTCTCACCGACCTCACGCTGGATAGCATGCAGGAGAGCATCGCGGCGATGCTGGACGGCAAGTTCGTCACCGAGCAGCGTCTGTTGTTGTCGGCGCGCGTGCTGCGCAACGATGCCGAAGTGTTCGGCGGCCTGGCGTTCAACGAGGTGGTGGTGCATCGCAGCCAGATCAGCAGCATGATCGAATTCGAGGTGCGCATCGATGGCGAGTATCTCTACAACCAGCGCGCCGACGGCCTGATCGTTTCGACGCCCACCGGTTCGACCGCTTACGCGCTGTCTGCGGGCGGCCCGATATTGCATCCCAGCCTCGATGCGCTGGAGCTGGTGCCGATCAGTCCGCACACGTTGAGCAATCGCCCCATCGTGGTGAAGAGTACCTCGGTGCTGGAAATCCTGACCCATCGCAGCGGCGATACGCGACTACGCCTGGATAGCCATACCAGCTACGACTTGCAGTTGCACGACAAGATCATCGTCACCCGTCATCCCGAGCCCGCCTGCCTGCTGCATCCGGCGGGGCATAGCTATTACCATACGCTGCGCGAAAAATTGCTCTGGAATCAAACCCTCTAACGGTCATGGCAAACGCCGCCCCTGATAATGAAATACGTCATACCCGTTTCCCTCTCTCCCAACTCTCTCCCGCATAGCGAGAGAGAGGGATTCCGTCTCGCTGCGCGAGTTTTTCGTTAAATGCTGAAGTTTCTGAGCATCCGCGATTTTGTCATCGTTTCTTCGCTTGAACTGGATTTCTCCGCCGGCTTCACCGCGCTGACCGGCGAGACCGGTGCGGGCAAATCCATCCTGATCGACGCGTTGTCGCTGGCGCTCGGCGAGCGCGGCGATGCGGCCATGGTGCGCAACGGTTGCGAGCGTGCCGAGATTGCCGCCGGGTTCGACGTGGCTGCGTTGCCGCAGTTGCAAGCCTGGTTGCGCGAGCAGGAGCTGGATGGCGACGACGGGGTGTGCCTGCTGCGCCGCGTGCTGGATGCAACAGGGCGTTCGCGCGGTTTCATCAACGGACGCAGCGCCACGCTGCAACAGTTGCGCGAGGCGGGCGAACATCTGCTCGATATTCACGGGCAGCATGAGCACCAATCGTTGTTGCGTCCCGACGTGCAGCGCGTGCTGCTGGATGGCTATGCGGGCGCGGCGGCGGATGCGGAGCAGGTCGCCGCCCTGTATCGCGACTGGCAGGCTTTACATCGCCGCCGCGTCAGCCTCAGCGAGAATGCCGGAGCGGTGGCCGCCGAGCGCGAGTTGTTGCAGTTCCAGCGCAGCGAACTGGAAGGGCTGAATTTCAACGCGGCGGCGTGGCAGGAGTCGCAGGCGGACTATGCGCGCCTCGCCCATGCCGCGAGTCTGCTGGAGACTGCGGCGTTCGGTATCGAAACATTGAGCGAGGCGGACACCGCCTGTCTGACGCAACTCAACGCGCTGACGGCGCGGCTGCGCGACGGGTTGGCGCACGATGCCAGTCTGGGCGACACGCTGCAAATACTGGAAAGCGCGCAGACGGAAGTGCAGGAGGCGGTGTACGCGCTGCGCCATTACCAGCAACGGCTGGACAACGACCCGCAGCGCTTGCGCGAACTGGAGCAACGCATCCGGGAGGTAATGGATGCGTCGCGCAAATACCGCGCCGCGCCGGAGCGTCTGGAGGAGGCGTTGCAGGCTGTCGTGGCGCGTCTGGCGGAACTGGGTGGCGATGCCGATCTGGTCGAATTGGCACGGCAGGAAAAAGCTGCGCAGCAACGTTATCAGGCGGCGGCGCAAAGATTGAGCGGCGCGCGTAACAAGGCCGCGAACAAACTGGCGCGCGAGATCACGGCGGCGATGCAGACGCTGGCGATGCAGGGCGGCAGCTTTGCGGTGGCGCTGTTGCCGCTGGAGCAGGGCAATGCCTGTGGCCTGGAGACGATAGAGTTCCAGGTCGCCGCCAATCCCGGCGTGCCGGCGCGCAGTCTTGCGAAAGTGGCCTCGGGCGGCGAGTTGTCGCGCATCAGCCTGGCGATACAGGTCGCCACCTCGCAGGTCGCCAGTGTGCCGACACTGATCTTCGACGAGGTGGACAGCGGCATCGGCGGGCGTGTCGCGGAGATCGTCGGGCATTTGCTCAAGCGCCTGGGCAAGCAATACCAGGTGCTGTGCGTCACGCACTTGCCGCAAGTCGCGGCAGCCGCCGACCATCAGTGGCAAGTGAGCAAGGCGGTGGAGCAGGGCGTCGCGCTGAGCCGCATCGCGGTGCTGGACGGCGGACAGCGCGTCGAAGAGATCGCGCGCATGCTGGGCGGGGTGAAGATCACCGAGACCACGCGCAAGCATGCGGCGGAAATGCTGGCTGTCTCGGCTTGAGGTATCATGCGGCGGCTTTGATTGAGATATAACGAGATTACGACTATGCGTACCAAACTGATCCTGATTTCCGTGCTGCTGTCCTCGTGCAGTTATCTGCACACTCCCGTGCTGACGCCATACAAGATGGACATCCGCCAGGGCAACTTCATCACGCCGGAGATGCGCGACAAGCTGAAGTTCGGCATGTCCAGGCAGCAGGTGCGCTATGTGATGGGTACGCCGATGATCAGCGATGCGTTCCACGGCAACCGCTGGGATTATGTGTACCGTCTTGAGCACCGCAGCGAGATCGTCGAGAAGCAACGCCTGACGCTGCTGTTCGACGGCGACAGACTGGTCAGGATCGATGACGGCAAGACCGTGCAAACTGCGCCGCCCGAGGCATTGGTTCCGGTGGCCGCCGAGGCGAGCAAGCCTGAGGTCAAGGCCGATCCCGCAGCGGAAGTGCTGAACAGCGTGCAGGGCTGGGCGGCTGCCTGGTCGGACAAGAATGCGCGCAACTATCTGGCCGCATACACGCCGGACTTCGCACCGCAAGGCATGACTCACGACGCGTGGGAGAAGCAGCGTGTCGAGCGCATCAGCAAGCCCAAGGTGATCGAGGTGGTGTTGGACAATGCCAGCGTCACCGTGCAGGACGACAGCCATGCGACGGCCTCGTTCACGCAGAGCTACCGTTCCGATGCCTACCATGACCAAATGGAAAAAACGCTGCATCTGGTCAGGCAATCCGACCACTGGCTGATTGCCGAAGAACTTGCCGGTAAGGCGGTCAAGACCAGGGCGGTAGCGAAAGTCGGCAAACCGGCGGCGGGCGCGCAACCGGTCGGCGGCGACGAAGCTGCGGTGCGGGATGCGGTCAAGCACTGGGCGGAAGTGTGGTCGGCGCGCGATGCGGAAAAATACCTCGCCAGCTATGCCGATGGATTCAAACCAAGCGGCATGAGCAAAGCGGCGTGGGAAGCGCAGCGCAAGGAGCGTATCGGCAAGGCCGCTTCCATCGCGGTGGAAGTCAGCGATCTGAACGTCAAATTGCGCGATGCCAGCCATGCCGGTGCGACCTTCAAACAAGGCTATCGCTCCGACACCCATCAGGACGAGATGCGCAAAACGCTGCAACTGGAAAAGGTCGGCGATGCATGGCTGATCGTTTCCGAACAGGCAGCCAGGTAAAGGAAAGAACATGAGCAAAATCAAGATCGCCATCGCCGGATGCGGCGGACGCATGGGCAAAGTGCTGCTGGAGTGCGTGGCGCAAGCCGACGACCTGCAACTGCACGCCGCACTGGAACACGGCGGCAGCCCCTTGTTGGGCAACGTCGTGGCCGAAGGCGTGAAGATCACCGCCGATATCGGGACGGCGCTGCAAGGTGCGGACGTGCTGATCGACTTCACCCGTCCCGAAGGCACGCTGCGCCATCTGGAGGTCTGCCGCAGGCTCAAGGTCAACATGGTGGTCGGTACCACCGGCCTCGATGCCCAGCAGAAAGCCAAACTCGGTGCCGGTGCACAGGACATCGGCATCGTGTTCGCGCCCAACATGAGCGTCGGCGTGAACCTCGTATTCAAATTGCTGGAGACCGCATCGCGCGTGCTCGCGGAAGGCTACGACATCGAGATCATCGAAGCGCATCACCGCCACAAAGTGGATGCGCCGTCCGGCACCGCGCTGGGCATGGGTGAAGTAGTGGCGCGGACCTTGGGGCGTGACCTGTCCAAATGTGCCGTGTATGGCCGCGAAGGCGTGACCGGCGAGCGCGATCCCTCCACCATCGGCTTCGCCACCGTGCGCGGCGGCGACATCGTCGGCGACCACACCGTGCTGTATGCAGGCACCGGCGAACGCATCGAGATCACCCACAAGGCCAGCAGCCGCGCCACCTTCGCGCTCGGCGCATTGCGTGCCGCGCGCTTCCTCAAGGCCAACAAGGCGGGGATGTATGACATGCAGGACGTGCTGGAATTGAAGTAACTTATACCCGGATAACTCATTGGGCCGTCATTCCGGCGGAGGCCGGAATCCAGCGAGAAAAAGGGCTCTGCGAAGCAGACAAGGCCTAATGTGTTGCCCCACTTGCGTGGGAATTTGTTTCTTAACTGGATTCCGGCCTCCGCCGGAATGACGGTTTTTCAAATGAACTATCTGGGTTAACTTTTGAGAGGTAGCTTCATAATGCCAAGCCAAGCCAAGCCAAGCCAAGCCAAGCCAAGCCAAGCCAAGCCAAGCCA
>JAVHQS010000123.1:0-9485 GCA_036171255.1 Gallionella sp. | reverse complement strand
TATAATCCGCGCCCCTGATCTTCCCGAATAATTCCCATGAGCATTTTGTTGTGGATCGTCGCGGCGAGTTTCATCGGCGGCGCGCTGAGCGTGTTGTGTGCCGCGTTGTTCGCGCTGAACGCCCGCGCGCACTGGGTGAACGCGCTGGTGAGCTATGCGATCGGCGCGTTGCTGGGAGCGGTGTTCCTCGACATCCTGCCGGAGGCGATCAGGCTGACCACCAACGTCGCGGCGGTCAGCGGCGCGGTGCTGGCCGGCATCCTGCTGTTCTTCACGCTGGAGAAAGTGCTGATCTGGCGGCATTGCCACCACGACCATTGCGAGGCGCATGAGCCGCACGAATCCCGTGCGGCTGGGCATGGCGCGCACGGACGCAGCGGCAGCATGATCATGGTGGGCGACACCTTCCATAACTTCGTCGACGGCGTGATCGTCGCCGCCGCCTTTCTGACCGATGTGCACTTGGGTATCGTCACCGCGCTGGCGATCATCGCGCACGAGATACCGCAGGAGGTCGGCGACTTCATGATTCTGCTGCATTCCGGCTACAGCAAGGCGCAGGCGCTGCTGCTCAATCTGGTGTCCAGCCTGGCCACGCTGGTGGGCGGCGTGCTGGCCTATTACGCGTTGCAGTCCATGCAAGGCATCGTGCCGACTTTGTTGGCGCTGGCTGCCGCCAGCATGATCTACGTCGCGGTCGCCGACCTGATTCCCGGCCTGCACCAACGCACCACGTTGCGCGACACGCTGGAACAAGTCGCGCTGATCGCGCTGGGCGTGTCTTCGATATTTCTGGTCAATCTCGTGGTGGCCGCATAAGCAATGAAAGTTTGTCATGAGTAAAACCAAACACGCGGCAAAAGTCGGTTTCGTCTCGCTCGGCTGCCCGAAGGCGACCGTGGATTCCGAGCATATCCTCACGCGTCTGCGCGCCGAGGGCTACCTGATCTCGGGCAGCTACCGGGAGGCCGACCTGGTGGTGGTGAACACCTGCGGCTTCATCGACAGCGCGGTGGCGGAATCGCTGGACGCGATCGGCGAAGCGCTGGCGGAAAACGGCAAGGTGATTGTCACGGGTTGTCTGGGGGCGAAGGGAGATGTGGTGCAGCAGGCACATCCCAGCGTGCTGGCGGTGACCGGGCCGCATCAGACCGATGCGGTGATGGACGCGGTGCATGCCCATCTGCCGAAGCCGCACGACCCCTATACCGATCTGGCCCCGCCGCAGGGCATCCGCCTGACGCCGAAACATTACGCCTACGTGAAGATATCGGAGGGCTGCAACCACCGCTGCACCTTCTGCATCATCCCCAGTCTGCGCGGCGATCTGGTCAGCCGTCCGGTCGGCGACGTGATGGAAGAGGCGCGCCGGCTGGTCGATGCGGGCGTCAAGGAATTGCTGGTGATCTCGCAGGACACCAGCGCTTACGGCGTGGACGTGAAGTACCGCACCGGCTTCTGGGGCGGCAGGCCGCTGAAGACGCGCATGACCGAACTGGCAGCCGCGCTGGGCGACCTCGGCGTGTGGGTGCGGCTGCATTACGTCTATCCTTATCCGCATGTGGACGAAGTGATCCCGCTGATGGCGCAAGGCAAGATACTGCCGTATCTGGATATTCCCTTTCAACACGCCAACCAGCGCATCCTCAAGCTGATGAAGCGACCGGGCAGCAGCGGGAATGTGCTGGCGCGCATCAGACAATGGCGCGAAATCTGTCCCGATCTCACGCTGCGCAGTACCTTCATCGTTGGCTTTCCCGGCGAGACCGAGGAAGAGTTCGAAGATCTGCTGGACTTCATCGAGGAGGCGCAACTGGATCGTGTCGGCGCGTTTGCGTATTCACCGGTGGAGGGCGCAGCGGCCAATGATCTGCCCGGCCCCGTGCCACCCGAAGTGCAGCAGGAACGCCTCGCGCGCCTGATGCTGTTGCAGGAGGAGATCAGCGCGGAACGCCTCAAGCGCAAGATCGGCAAGACCCTCACCGTGCTGGTGGACGAAGTGGACGAGGAGGGCGCCATCGCGCGCAGCTCCGCCGACGCGCCGGAGATCGACGGCCTGGTGTACATCGGCAACGGTCAGCCATTGAGCGTGGGCGATCTGGTCGAAGTCAGAATCACCGATTCCGATGAGCACGACCTGTGGGCTGAACTGGCCTGAGGTCAAGCGACCGCGAACCCGATCTCTTGCAAGGCACTTAACGGTTAAATTTTTTAGGCGTAGCATCATCGCCATTGAATAATTGATGACAGGGAGGGGTGTCATGACCGAGAGAAAATCATCCGCAAAGACCGATCCTGCAAGTCAAACTGTTGTGGTATCCAACGCTGCGGCTTCCGAAAACAAAGCGGTCAAGAAGGCGGTCGCCGGCGCAGCCGTGTCGCCTGCTGCCCATGCAGTGAAAAAAGCGCCACGCACAGCGAAATATCCCAACCCCGCAGCAATCGCCGAGATCGAGGCGGTGAGCCATGAACCGGCCGCATTGAAGGTGGCACGCGCCCCGCGCGGCACGGATGAAGAAAGCGATTACGCGCCCCTGCCGGCCGGTTATCCTTACCGGACACGGCTGCGCCGCAGGGAATATGAGGCGCAGAAAGCCAAACTGCAGATCGAACTGTTGAAGGTGCAGAACTGGGTAAAAGAGACCGGACAGAAGATCGTGGTGCTGTTCGAGGGACGCGATGCCGCCGGAAAAGGCGGCACGATCAAGCGCTTCATGGAACATCTGAATCCGCGCGCGGCGCGTACCGTGGCTTTGGAAAAACCGTCCGAAGTGGAACGCAGCCAGTGGTATTTTCAGCGTTATATCGAGCATCTCCCGGCAGCCGGTGAAATGGTGTTCTTCGACCGTTCCTGGTACAACCGTGCCGGGGTGGAGCGGGTGATGGACTTTTGCACGCCGAGCGAATATCTGGAATTCATGCGCCAGACGCCGCAACTCGAGCGCATGTTCACCAACAGCGGCATCCGCCTTTACAAATTCTGGTTCTCGGTGAGCCGCGAAGAACAACTGCGGCGATTCGTCTCGCGTCGCGATGACCCGCTCAAACTCTGGAAGTTGTCGCCCATCGATATCAAATCGCTGGATAAGTGGGATGAATATACCGAGGCGAAGAACGCGATGTTTTTCCATACCGATACCGCCGATTCGCCGTGGGTGGTCATCAAGTCGGACGACAAGAAGCGCGCGCGGCTGAACTGCATGCGCTACTTCCTGAACAGCCTGCCGTACCCGAACAAGGATCCGCACATCGCCTGCGCACCCGATCCGCAACTGGTCGGGTCCGGCGCGCAAGTGCTGGCCAGCGAAGAAAATCTGATTACGAAGTTTTAGGAGCGGCGCCGCTTACGGTTTGCGCCCGGGGGTTTGCGGCACGTGCAGGTGAAACAGCGCTAGTCTGACCGGGCGCGAATTTTTGCGAAGGAGATACGTCATGGCCATGAAACAAAATTTACCGGAAGCCGAAAAAATATCCTGCGACATTTGCCGCAAGGAGGTTCCGCTGTCCGAGGCCAAAACTTCCGAGGCCGAAGACTATGTTGCCCATTTCTGCGGTCTGGAATGTTATGCGAAGTGGAAACAACAGAGCGAACAACCGGGAGAGCAGGTCAAAAAGTAGCCGGTGTCTCTGCCCGCGAAAGCGGGCAGGGACTGTCGCTGGTTACTTCCTGGCTGGACGCTTCGCGCCGTCCGGTTTGTCGCCGGGGTGATCGGCGAACGGCGGCTCATCGTGCTTGTCCATGTCGCGCTTGAATTGCTGGCGTTCTTCCGGTGACATCTTCTCGAAACGCTCGTGCATCTCCTTGCGCCGTGCCTTGCGTTCTTCCGGACTCATCTTTTCCCAGTGCCCTTTCATCTTTTCGCGCATCTCCTTGCGTTCCTCGGGAGACATCTTCTCGAAATGTTCGCGCATCTCCTTGCGGTGTTCCGCGCGTTGTTCCGGCGTCATGGCTTCCCATTCCTTGCGGTGTTTGGCGCGTTCTTCAGGTGTCATGCCCTGCATATCCTTGTGCATCGCCTCGCGCTCATGGGCACGCTGTTCAGGTGTCATGGTCTGCATGCGTTCCATGTGTTCCTGCATGGTGGGCGCGGCTGCACCGGGAGCGTCCGGCGGCGTACCCTTCACGGATGTATCGGCAGCCAGCGCGTTCAGGCTGAACGAGGCGACGATGCCGGCAGCGATTAAAGTCTTCAAAATGGCGTTCATGGTTTTCTCCTGATGGGTTGCCGGGTTCGCCCGGATAGGCTGGAATGCATATTGCGATTAAACTGCAAGCGAAGTGTTTATACCAAATTCCAAGATGTAAAAGTTTGTTTCGGACGGCCGAATAATTCACAATTCCTTACAGCTTTCTCGAACAGCCCGTTTATCATGCCGCCATGACCAATCAACAACGCATCCTGATCATCGACGACGACGCGCGCCTGCGCGAATTGCTGCTGCGCTACCTGTCCGAACAGGGCTTCGCGGCAAAAGCGGTGGCCGACGGCAGCGGCATGGACAGGGCATTGGCGCTCAACCGCTATCACCTGCTGGTGCTGGACCTGATGCTGCCCAACGAGGATGGCTTGGCGATCCTGCGGCGGTTGCGCGGCGCGGGCGAGAACGTGCCGGTGATCCTGCTCACCGCCAAGGGCGACGAGATCGACCGTATCGTCGGACTGGAGATGGGCGCGGACGATTACCTGCCCAAGCCGTTCAATCCGCGCGAACTGGTGGCGCGCATCCATGCGGTGTTGCGGCGCAAGGGCTCACAACCCGCCGGCGCGCCGGACACCGAGGAAAAGACCATCGCCTTCGGCGATTGCGAACTGAATCTCGCCACGCGCGTGCTGACCAAAGCCGCTGTGCCGATCTCGCTGACCACCGGAGAATTCGCGCTGCTCAAGGCACTGGTGACCCATCCGCGCCATCCGTTATCGCGCGACAAGCTGATGGAGCTGGCGCGCGGTCGCGACCACGATCCGTTCGACCGGGCGATCGACGTGCAGGTGTCGCGGTTGCGCAAGCTCGTCGAGCCGGATCACGCCAAGCCGCGCTTCATCCAGACGGTGTGGGGGCATGGTTATGTGTTCGTGCCGGATGGAGCAAAGCCTTGAGCCGGCCGACAGAAGAATCGCCATTGAGCGCCGATACAAAAATCCCGTTCACCCCGGGTTTGTCGAAAGGCGAACATTCTAATCGCAGCGAGGCTTCGACAGGCTCAGCCCGAACGGATACGAGACTGCTTCCTAAAACCCTGCTCGCACGCTCCTTCCTGCTCATCGTGGTGTTGATCGTGATCTCGCTGGTGTCTTCGCTGGCGATCTTTCGCCATGTCCAGGAAGAGCCGCGTGCGCGGCAGATGGCGCAACTGGTGGTATCGGTGGTCAACCTGACCCGCGCTGCGGTGCTGTCTGCCGCGCCGGAATGGCGCAGCGCGCTGCTCGCCGAACTGGCCGAGGCGGAGGGGCTGCGCGTGCGGATGGCGGAGGGCGGCGAGGCGCTCAAACCCTTGCCGGATCGTCCGCCCGAGTTGCGGATGATGGTGGAGCAAGTGCGCGAACGGCTGGGCGGGAACACCCGCTTTGCCGCGGAACGAAACGGCGTGGAAGCCTTGTGGGTGAGCTTTTTCATCGGCAATGAAGAGTTCTGGGTGGCGGTGCCCAGGGAGCGCGTCGAGCATCCGGTGTCGCAGCGGCTGCTGGTGTGGGGCGGGGTGGTGCTGGTGCTGGCCTTGTTCGGCGCTTACTTCATCGCGCTTCAGGTGGCGCGTCCGTTGAAACGGGTCGCGCAGGCGGCGCAACAGATCGGGCAGGGCGCAACGCCGCAACCGTTGCCGGAAAGCGGCGCACAGGAGATCGCCACGGTATCGCGCGCTTTCAACCAGATGTCCGCCGGCCTGGCCGCCAACGAACGCGAACGGGCGCTGGTGCTGGCAGGCATCTCGCACGATCTGCGCACCCCGCTGGCACGCGTGCGGCTGGCTGCCGAACTGAGCGCGGACGAATCGCTGCGCGAGGGATTGTCCGCCGACGTGGAACAGATGAATGACGTGATCCAGCAATTCCTCGACTACGCCCGTCCCGATGAAGATGAAGTCGCCATCAGGCTCGATGTGAAAGCGCTGGTCCGGGAAGTGACGCAGCGTTTCAAGCGCGAGGCGAAATCGCTCGCGCTCGAACTGCACGATGTACCGCTGCTGGAAGTCAGGCCGCTGCTGCTGAAACGCGCACTCGCCAACCTGCTGGACAACGCCGTCAAATATGGCGGCGGCGAGATCACCGTGCAACTCGGACAGGACGGAGACAAGATCGTGCTCGCAGTGGCGGATCGCGGCACCGGCATCCCCGCCGAACAGCGCGAAGCCGTGAAGCGTCCGTTCGCGCGGCTGGAAGGCGCGCGCAGCGACACGACCGGATCGGGCCTCGGCCTGGCCATCGTCGAACGCGCTGCACGCTTGCATGGCGGCGCGTTTGTGCTGGCCGGCAACGCGGCGGGCGGGCTGGTGGCTAGTTTGATCCTGCCGACAAACCCCTCCTAACCTCCCCTTGTCAGGGGAGGAACCTAAAACTTTCTGACTCTCTTTTCCTCCCCTGACAAGGGGAGGCCGGGAGGGGTTAAGCGAACTTGAAGAACGCCACCGCTTCCGCTTCCACCCGGGTGCGCCTCATCGGCGGCAGACTTTGCCAGATGCGCTTGCCATAAGATTTACCGATGATGCGCGGGTCGCAGATCATCAGCACGCCTCGGTCGGTCTCGTCGCGGATCAATCTCCCCGCACCCTGCTTGAGCGTGATGATCGCGCGCGGCAACTGGTATTCCATGAACGCGTTGCGTCCCTGTTTGTTGATCTGCGCGATGCGCGCCGCCAGCACCGGATCGTCGGGCGGGGCGAACGGCAATTTGTCGATGATCACCAGCGACAGCGCTTCGCCGCGCACATCCACGCCTTCCCAGAACGACTGGCTGCCGAGCAGCACCGCGTTGCCGTGGTTGCGGAAGCGGCTCAGCAACTCGTTGCGCGAACCTTCGCCCTGCAGCAGCAGCGGATAGTCCCAGCCGCGCCGGTCGAATTCCGCCTGCAAAATCTCGTGGGCGCGCTGCATCGCGCGCAGGCTGGTGAACAGCAGGAAGGCGCGCCCCTTGCTGGCCTCGATCAGCGGCAGCGCGGCCTGCACCACCGCTTCGGTGTAGCCCTCGCTGTTCGGCTCGGGCAGGTTGGACGGCACATACAGCAAGCCCTGCTCGCCGTAGTTGAACGGGCTGTCCCAGCACGCGGTCCTGGCTTTGAGCAAGCCCATCTCGCTCTGGTAGTGGGAAAAATCCTGTTTCACCGCCAGTGTCGCGGAGGTGAAGATCCATGCGCGCGCACTGCCGCCGATCTGCTTCCCGAAGATCTCCGCGATGGACAGCGGCGTGGTGTTGAGTTGCAGCGAGTGATGGAACACTTCCAGCCAGCGCACCTGATCCGGCTCGTCGCCTTTCTGCCATTTGCCCAGTTGCTGCGCCAGCGCCTGCGCGCGTTGCCAGCAGTTCTCCAGCCCTTCGCTGCGCTCCGCCTGCTTCTCCAGCAGCCCGGCAAGTTGCGCTAGTTTCTCGGCTAACGTTTTGATCGCGGCGGGCCAGTCCTTGAAGTTGTCGATGGCGGTGGCGGGCAGGCGGCCTTCCTTCTTGAACACCAGCCGCAGGTCGCGCGCGGCTTTGTCCAGCTCGTCGCAGCTCTTGGGCAGCGGCGCGAAATCCTTGGCGGAAGCGGCCGCCTCGATGCGCGCATCGCGCGCCAGATCGAGCAGCAGTGTGGTGGACAGGTTCTCGCCAAAAAATAAACTGGCGGTCTCCGGCAGCTGGTGCGCCTCGTCGAAGATCACCGTGTTGCACACCGGCAGCAGTTCCGCCACGCCTTCGTCGCGCAGCATCACGTCGGCGAAGAACAGGTGGTGGTTCACCACCACGATGTCCGCCTTCATCGCATCGCTGCGCGCCTTGAGCACGAAGCATTCCTTGTGGTTGGGGCATTCCTGGCCGAGGCAGTTGTCGCGCGTCGAAGTCACCTGCATCCAGACCGGCGCATTCTCCGGCACATCGGACAAGCCGCTCTTGTCGCCGGAATCGCTGACCTTGGCGTATTTGACGATCTTGCCGAGATGCTTGATGTCCTCGCGCGTCTTGAACTGGCCATCTGATTCTGTTCGTGAAAGATGATAATGACAGATATAGTTCGAACGACCCTTGAGCAGCGCCACCGACACCGGCGATCTCAGCGCATCGCGCACCATCGGCAGGTCTTTCTGGAACAACTGGTCCTGCAGGTTCTTGGTGCCGGTCGAGATGATCACCTTGCCGCCGTTGAGCAGCGCTGGTACCAGATAGGCGAAGGTCTTGCCGGTGCCGGTTCCGGCTTCCGCCACCAGGATCGCGTTGTCGCGTATCGCCTCGGCGACCGCCAGCGCCATCTCGCGCTGCTGTTCGCGCGGACGGAACGCCGCGACCTCGGTGGCAAGCGGGCTTTGTTCGGAAAAGAAACGTTCGACTTCGGCGGACACGGCAGGGATTAAATTATCTAGGCCTTAGTGGCGGTGGATTTCGGGTGAGGGGGCGGCTATAGTGCGGTGGCGATTTTACGCGAGCTGCAAAGAATGGATACGAATTTTTGGTTAGTGCCTGTACCGAAAGGAGAATCGAAACAGCCTCTTCTGTTCCGCGATTTTATAGTCTTTCAGAGTCAGCCCGCGTAGGGCGCAATAACTAACAGGCATTGCGCCGGATGTATAACGTGCGAGCGGTGCAATGCGCTGCGCCCTTCGATAAACTCAGGACAGGCTTATTGCACCCTGCGATTTTTCTATTGATCTCGCCGATGGAAACTTCCTCAACAGGAAACAAGTAATGCAGATTTATGTGGATGCCGATGCGTGTCCGAAGGTCATCAAGGAAATATTATTTCGCGCGGCGGACAAGCGGCAGATGCCGCTGACGCTGGTCGCGAACAAACTGCTGTATTGCCCTCCGTCAAAACATATCCGCGCGCTGCAGGTGCCGGCGGGTTTCGACGTGGCGGACAACAAGATCGCCGAGCTGGTCGAGCCGGGCGATCTGGTGATCACCGCCGATATTCCGCTGGCCGCACAGGTGATCGAGCGGGGCGGCCATGCGCTGAATCCGCGCGGCGAGTTCTATACCAAAGACACCATTCAGGAGCGGCTGACGATGCGCAATTTCATGGACGGCTTGCGCGGCAGCGGCGTGGACACCGGCGGCCCGCCTGCGTTCAGCCAGAGCGACCGTCAGGAGTTCGCGAACCAGCTGGACAGGTTTCTGGCGAAGCGCGCGTAGGGGGCGTAGCGTTATCCGTCATTGTCACTGCTGAAAATTCGGATTTCGTCACGCCGGCGAAGGCCGGTGTCTAACCCTTTTAAATACTGGATTCCGGCCTGCGCCGGAATGACGGATTTTTAGAGATTCCTGCATATTTGAGGTGCATCGGCACTTTGGTCAATCAAGTG
>JAVHQS010000122.1:0-1934 GCA_036171255.1 Gallionella sp. | reverse complement strand
GCTTTGCTGGCTGCCGAATATGCTCCGGCAGGTCGACGCGGTTGGTTCGGTATGTTCCCGCAACTCGGGCCACCAGTCGGTTTTTTGCTCGCCGTCGGAAGCTTCCTGTTATTGGCGAACACGCTAGATGACGCGCAGTTCCGCGCCTGGGGCTGGCGCATCCCGTTCCTGGCCAGTGCGGCACTGGTCATGGTCGGTCTCTACGTGCGCCTCAAGCTCACCGAGACGCCGGTGTTCGCTCAAGCACTAAAAGAACATCAAGCTACCAAGCTGCCCCTGCTAGAACTATTCACCCATCACAGCAAACCCTTATTGTTGGGCGCGTTGGCGATGGTGGTGTGTTATGCGCTGTTCTATATCAGCACAGTGTTTTCGCTTAGTTACGGGGTGAGCAAACTAGGCATAACGCGCACGCAGTTCCTATCCATACTGTGCGTCGCCATCATATTCATGGCCGCCGCCACGCCGCTCGCCGCATGGGCGGGCGACCGCTATGGCCGTCGTCCGGTGTTGCTACTGGCAGGCGGAGCTGCCGCACTCAGTGGCTTCTTGCTCGCCCCCATGCTGGGCAGCGGTTCGCTGTGGCAAATCACCGCCTTCTTGAGTATCGCGCTGTTCCTGATGGGTGCGACCTTCGCACCGATGGGCGCACTACTGCCGGAACTCTTCCCCACCGCAGTGCGCTATACCGGCGCCGGTACGGCCTATAACTTGGGCGGGATATTAGGCGCATCGCTGGCCCCCTATATCGCGCAGCAATTAGTGCTACATGGCGGCCTCGCTTGGGTGGGCGGCTATATCACCGTCGCGGCGTTGATTAGCGTAGCAGCGGTAGCGGCGATGCACGAAACGCGCGATCAGGAACTGTCATGAGCACTCTCCCCCGCGCCATTTTTCTGATGGGCCCCACGGCTTCCGGCAAAACTGGAGTCGCGGTGGAGTTGTTGCAACGCATGGATGTGGAACTCATCAGCGTCGATTCCGCATTGGTGTATCGCGACATGAACATAGGCACAGCCAAACCGGATGCCGAGACGTTGCAGCGCGCGCCGCACCATCTCATCGACATCATCGATCCGACCGAGAGCTACTCCGCCGCCGCCTTCCGCAGCGATGCCTTGCGCCTGATGGCCGACATCACCGCGCGCGGCAAGATACCGCTGCTGGTTGGTGGCACGATGCTTTACTTCAGCGCCTTGCAGAATGGCTTGAGCGATTTGCCCGTGGCCAACCCCGCAGTGCGGGCTGAACTAGACATCATGATCGCCGATCACGGCATCGCAAAGTTGCACGAGCAGCTCGCCAACGTCGATGCCGAAACAGCTGCGCGTCTCGCGCCCAACGATACACAGCGCATTCAACGCGCCATGGAGGTGTATCTGCTCACCGGCACGCCGATGTCGGAACTGCTCAAGAAAAAAACCGATCACATGCTGCCTTATCACGTCACCAACATCGCATTGCTGCCCAGCGACCGCGCTATATTGCACAGCCGCATCGCAACGCGTTTCAAGCAGATGTTGGAACAGGGATTGGTGGATGAGGTGCGCAGCTTGCGCAAGAAATACGCATTGCAACCCGAGTTACCGTCGATGCGCTGCGTAGGTTATCGCCAAGCCTGGCAATACTTGGATGGCGAGATAGACGCGACACAGTTATACGACACCGGCGTGGCAGCCACGCGCCAACTGGCCAAGCGCCAACTCACTTGGCTGCGCTCCACACCTGATGTGACCAACATCGATTGCCTGACCGACGACCTGACAGGGCAGGTCGAAGCCATCATCAACGCTGCGTCGATCGACTCAGCGCGATAGTCGGATTCACCTCGCGGCGCAATATCTTGCCGTTCTTAGTACGCGGAAAATCTTGCGCGATATAAACCGTCTTGGGCGCCTTGTAGGCTGCTAGATGCTGGCGGCCAAAGGCCAATA
>JAVHQS010000121.1:3814-9549 GCA_036171255.1 Gallionella sp. | reverse complement strand
CGCTGCCGCAATCCATCAGCAGGTATTTGGCGCGGCGCTTGAGCGAGCGGATGGTCTGGCCGCGCAACAGTTCCGGCAGGTCTTTCGGGACAGGCCAGCGCAGCCTGGCGTTGCGGATCACGACATCCGCGATGGTCAGGCCGGTGAGATGGGCCGCGAGGCCGCGCCGCGTGGTCTCGACTTCGGGCAGTTCAGGCACGGACGACGCTCAACATTAAATCCGTCGCACCGGCGGAAGCCGGTGTCCAGTCCGTTAAATGCCGGATTCCGGCTTTTGCCGGAACGACGAGATCGTGCTGTTGCGGAATATTACTGTGCACGGCGGCGTTTCCACCACATTAGTCCGCCTGTGAATGAAAGCAGCAGCGGCAAGCCGATCAGGAAGCTGGCGCTGATGACGGCGAGTTGCGTTTTGCTCAGGGTCAGATTGCTATCCTTCGTGGCGCGCGGTTGCAGGGTGATGAGATGTTCCTCGCCGGCCAGCCAGTTCACCATGTTCATGCCCAGGTCCACGTTGCCGCCGTTGCCTGCGAAGCTGTTGGCGAGGAACGAACCGCTGCCGACCACCACGATGCGCTGCTCGCGGTCATTGATGTTGCGTTGCAGCGCCAGCGCGATCACGGCGGGGCCGGGCGTGTCGTGCAGTTTGTCGAACTGCGGCTTGCCGCCGGATGCCTTTGCACCGGCCGCGTTGCGGCTCACCCAGCCTCGTGCGGCGACTTCCACCAGCACGTGGTGTTGCCAGTCCGGATTCTCGTTCCACGCCAGCGGACGCGCGGAAGGGAACGCGGTGATCAGGTTGAAGTTGCGCGTGATCGGGTGCTGCGGCGGATAGCCCGCGCCCAGCGACCAGGTGGCGGGCGCGTTCATCCCGGTGGACGCCGGATCGATCACGATGCCGGGCGGCAGCAGCAGGTCGAGTTCCTCGGCGAGGCGCTCCAGTCCGTGCAGCGGTCCGGCATCCAGCAGCCACAACAGGTTGCCGCCTCGTTTGACATGGCGCAGCAGTTTGTCCACTTCACCGGGCAGCAGATCGAGCTGCGGCTGGGTGATCACCAGTACGCTGGCATTGCCCGGCACTTCCTGCGCCAGTGCCAGATTCAGGCTGTTGATGCGGAAGCCGTTCTGCTTGAGCTTCGCGCCGAACAGCGCGCCGAGGTCGTAGTTGGCGATGCCGTCCAGTTTGCGTTCGCCGTGCCCGTCCAGGTACATCACCATCTGCTCGCGGCTGTGCGCCAGCCGCAGCAGGGTGCCGGTGAGGATGGGTTCGTTGAGTTGGGTGAGGTGCTCGCTGCGACCGGCGTACTCGACCACCATCTCGCCGTTGAGCTGGATGCGTGCGGCACGGGCCTTGTCGGCTTCTTTCTCCGGGTCGATGAACGCCAGATTGATGTCGGTCTTGTAGCGTTGATAGAGCGAGATGAACTCGCGGATGATCTTGCGGATGTCGCCGAGCCGCGCGTCCTGCTCGGTGGCATACACGGTGATGTTGACCGGGCCGTTCAGTTGCCCGAGCACCTCCACGCTGGCCGGTTCCAGACTGTTGCTGGCGTTGTGCGTGATGTCGCGTTGCAGGTGATGCCGGTTGGCGAGAGAGCCCAGGCCGAATGCGGTGCATGACAGCAGCAGCACGAACAGCAGGTTGCGCAGCGACGGGGCAGTGAAGAGTTTATTCAGCATGGTTCACCCGTAGATGCGGTTGTTGTGCAGCCGCTTCATGGTCAGCAACAGGAACACAGCGGTGAACAGCACGAAGAACGCGGCATCGCTGCTATCCAGCAAGCCGGCGTTGAAGTTCTGGAAGTGATTGAGCGGCGAGATCAGATGCCAGGGCGAGTCTTCTCTGGTTGAGCCGATGTCCGCCAGCCACAGGCCGACCAGCACCGCCAGCGCGCCGATGGCGGCGATGATGGGCTGTGTGGTGAGCGACGAAACATATAGCCCCACTGCGATATAACTGGCGGTGAGCAGCAGCAGGCCGAGCAGGTTGCTCAACATCAGGCCGTGGTCGAGATGGGTGCCGAGCGCCAGCGTATAGAGCATCAGCGGCACGCCGGTCATCAGCACGAGCAGGAACACCAGCAGACCGAAGAATTTGCCGAGCACGATGTGGCGGCCGGACAGCGGCGCCGAGAGCAGCAGCGTGAAGGTCTGGTTGCGCCGTTCTTCGGCGATCACCCGCATGGTGAACATCGGCACCAGCATCATCAGCAACAGCGCGACGGTGTTGAACAACGATGCGGCGACCGTGGCCGTCACGCCGGGCGCGTTGGCGAGTTGTGCGAGTTGCGGCTGTATCTCCAGGAACGCTTCGAGACGCGCCAGGAAGAACCACGCGAAAATGAATTGCAGCACGGCGAGCACGAACCAGGTCGATGGCATCGCGAACAGGCTGCGCAGTTCGCGCAGCGCGAGTAAAGCGATCAGGCGCATCATGTCGTTGCCCTTTCAGTGTTTTTTTCGTCGGTGATTTTGACGAACACATCTTCCAGCGTGGCTTGCAGCGGCGTGAGCTGTTCCAGTTGCCAGCCGCGCTGTTCTGCCAGGCTGAGCAACGCGCCGCTGGGGTTGTTGTCCGGCGCATGCAACACGCGGAACTGCGTGGCGGAAATTTGTTCGATGCCGCCGATGCCGGGGAGGCTTTCCAGTTCGCTCAATGCGGGCGGGTTGCGCAGGCTGATGATGAAGCCGGACACCTGTCCGAATTGCTGCATGCGCGCGCTGGTGTCGCCATAGATCAGTTTGCCGTGCTGCATGATCTCCACGCGGTCGCACACGCTTTGCACTTCGCCGAGCAGATGGGTGGACAGGATCACGCTGTGGGCATCGCCCAATTCGCGGATGAGTGTGCGTATCTCGCGGATCTGTGTAGGGTCGAGACCGACGGTCGGTTCGTCCAGCACGATCACGGCGGGGTCATGGATGATGGCTTGCGCGATGCCGACGCGCTGCTGGTAACCCTTGGATAGCGTGCCGATGATCTTCTTGCCGACGGCTTCCAGGCCGCAGCGTTGCCGGGTGTTCGTCAGCGCTGCGGCGACTTTGGCTGATTTCATGCCGCGCAGCCGTGCCGCAAAAGTCAGGTAATCGTTCACGCTGAGTTCGCGATACAGCGGCGGGGTCTCCGGCAGATAGCCGATGTGCGCTTTCGCCAGCGTGGGGCTGTGCAACAGGTCGATACCGCAGATCTCGATCGTGCCGCCGTTCGGCAGCAGGCAGCCGGTCAGCATCTGCAGCGTGGTGGTCTTGCCCGCGCCGTTGTGCCCGAGCAAACCCAGTACTTCGCCGCGTTTCAATTGCAGCGAGACATCGTGGATGACCGGCTGGTTGCCAAAGCGGCGCGTCAGGTTGCGTGCGGAAAGCGTTATTTCTGGGGTGGCGTTGGACAATGTTCAGTGTCTATCGAGGTTGTGGATTGGGCTAAATATAACCTAATATGAGCGCCCGCATCAAAAGCAGTATCGCCATGAGCCCATTTAAATATCTTGTCGTCGCCAGTTTGCTGCTCACCGCGTGCGCGCAGGCGCCCAAGCGTGCTGCGCCTGCGCCTGCACCGGTCGAGCCGCAGGCCGAGGTCGCGCCGGTGTTGCCCAACGTCGAGCTGAGCAACCAGTTGCTGTACGAGTTCCTGTTGTCGGAGATCGCCAATCAGCGCGGCTACAAGGCGTTGGCCGTGCAAGGCAGCACCGACCTGGCCAGGGAGACGCGCGACCCGCGTCTCGCCAGACGTGCCGCGCAACTGGCGTTCGAGTCGGGAGAGATGAACCGGGCGATCGAGGCATTCAAGATCTGGCAGGAGGTCGAACCGGCTGCGACGATGCCGACGCGCATGCTGTCTTCGATATTGCTGCGTGGCGGCAAGCTGGACGAGGCGCGACTGGAGTTCGCCAGAGTGCTTGGCGAGGGCGGCGCGAACAAGGGGCAGACCTTTCTGCAGATCTATCAGATGGCCGCATCCTATCCCGATAAGCCAGCGGCGTTGAAGTTGATGCGCGATCTCGCGCAGCCCTATCCGGATGTGGCCGAAGCGCACTGGGCGGTGGCGCAACTGGCGCAGGCGTCCGGCGATGGCGAGCTCGCGCTGAAGGAAGTGAGACTGGCGCGCAAGCTGCACGCCGAGTGGGATATGGCGGCCTCGCTGGAGGCGCAGTTGTTGCAGAAGAGTGCGCCGCAGCAAGCATTGGAAGTGTTGCGCGGCTACTTGTCCGAATATCCGAAAGCGCGCGAGATCCGCCTGCAATATGCCCGTGCGCTGTTGGAGCAAAAGCAATACAAGTTGTCGCGTGATGAATTCCAGCGCTTGGCCGATGACAGCCCGGAGAGTCCCGAGCTGGCATTTGCGATCGCGCTGATCTCCTTGCAGTTGAACGATCTGCACGGCGCGGAGACGCAACTAAAACAAGCCCTCAGCAAGGGCAAGAAAGATCAGGATGCGGTGCAGTTTTACCTCGGGCAGTTGGGCGAGGCGAAGAAGAACGAGGACGAGGCGATCGCCTATTATCGCGGGGTGACAGGCGGCGAATATCAGTTCACCGCACAGATGCGCATCGCCTATCTGTTGAGCAAACGCGGCAAGCTGGATGAAGCTCGTCAATACCTGCATCAGGCACAAGCGGCGAACAATCAGCAGCGCGTACAGATGCTGCTCATCGAGGCGCAATTGTTGCGCGAGGCGAATCGGCTGGCCGAAGCCTACCAAGTGTTGCAGCAAGGGCTGACGAAGCTGCCCAACCATCCCGATCTGCTTTACGAGACCGCGATGCTGGCGGACAAGCTCGGCAAGCCGGAGGTGTTCGAGCAATTGATGCGCAAGCTGATCCAGATCAAGCCGGATCACGCGCATGCTTACAACGCGCTGGGCTACAGCTTGCTGGAACGCAACGAGCGGATTCCGGAGGCGGTCGAGCTGGTGGAAAAAGCCTTGCAGCTCGCTCCCGACGATGCCGCGATCATGGACAGCGTGGGCTGGGGCTACTACCGCAGCGGCAAACTGGACGAGAGCATCAGGATGTTGCGCCGTGCGTTCGCCGACAATCCCGATCCCGAGATCGCCGCACATCTGGGCGAAGTGTTGTGGGTGCGCGGCGACAAGCAGGAAGCCAAAAAGATCTGGCAGGATAGTCTCAAGGCCAATCCCGGCAATACGCAACTGCAAGCGGTCATCAAGAAATTCATGCCCTGATGCGCTGGTTAAGCATTCTTCTGCTGGCGATGCTGGGCGGCTGTGCGTTATTGCCCGCTGCGCCTGCGCCGGTGGCACGCCCCGCACAGTCGGAATCGATACCATTCGCGCTGAACGGGCGCATCGCGATCAACCATCAGGGTACGCGCCATTCCGCGGGGCTGCGCTGGACGCATCGGGAACGGTACGACGAGATACTGCTGCTCGCGCCGTTGGGAGCGACTGCCGCACGCGTCTATCGCGATGCGCAGCAGGCGACGCTGGATGACGGCGACAAGCACTATCAGGATGCCGATGCGGAAGCGCTGATGCGCCAGGTGCTGGGTTGGCATCTGCCGCTGGGAGGCTTGCATCATTGGGTGCTGGGCATGACGGATACCGGGAGTCCTGCGCAGATCGAGCGCGACGAGCAGGGGCGGATCACGGTGTTGCATCAGCACGGTTGGGAGGTGCGCTTTCTGCGCTATGCCGACGACAAGCCGGACAGCTTGCCTGCCCGCCTGCAACTGAGCCACGACGATCTGCAGATGCAATTGCTCATCGACGAGTGGGA
>JAVHQS010000121.1:0-3714 GCA_036171255.1 Gallionella sp. | reverse complement strand
CCTGCCCTGCACCGGCAAAATTGAATCTGTTCCTGCATGTCACCGGACGGCGCGCGGATGGCTATCACCTGCTGCAAACCCTGTTCCGTTTCATCGATCTGCACGACACGCTGCATTTCACCCTGCGAGCAGACGGCGCGGTGCATCGCACCAATACGGTCGAGGGCGTGGCGGAGGAACAGGATCTGTGCGTGAGTGCCGCGCGGCTGTTGCAAAGCGAGACCGGCTGCGCGTTCGGCGTGGACATTGCCGTGGAGAAACATATCCCGATGGGCGGCGGACTGGGCGGCGGCAGTTCGGACGCGGCGACCACCTTGATCGCGCTGAATCGCCTGTGGTCGCTGGGCTTGACGCGCGCGCACCTGATGCGGATCGGCTTGCGGCTGGGTGCGGACGTGCCGGTGTTCGTGTTCGGCGAGAACGCCTTTGCCGAGGGCGTGGGCGAGGAGTTGCAGGCCTGTCCGTTGCCGGACGCGTGGTACGTGGTGCTGTTCCCGCCGGTGCATGTTCCGACCGCGCAGATTTTTACGCATCCGGAATTGACACGCGATTCGGTTTCCATCACAATGCGCGCCCTCTTAAGTGAGCAAAAGCGGCAATTGCGACACGTTACTGGGGGGACTACTAGCCATTCGACTAGGCGAGCCAACGACGCTCGCCAAGTCGCTGGTTATGACGAAGTCGGCCGTTTGCGGGAGCAGTTGCCTGGCCGCTCCTCCCGCACCAGAGGGCTGCGCCCCGCCGTGCCGGAGCGGCTACTTCGCAACGATCTGCAGTCCGTGGCATGCAATCTATACCCGGAAGTGGCGCGTTATATCGCCAGCCTGGGTCACCACGGCGAAGCGAAGATGACCGGATCGGGTGCGTGCGTGTTCGCGGAGTTTGAAAGTCGCAGCCAGGCTGAAGCAGTTATGCGACAGTTGCCGCACGAGATGCGCGGCGTGGTGGCGCAAGGTTTGGCAAGGCATCCGTTGCATGACTGGGTGCTTGAGTAAAGTTTAGATGGGGAGTCGCCAAGTGGTAAGGCACCGGATTTTGATTCCGGCATTCGTAGGTTCGATCCCTACCTCCCCAGCCAAAACGCAGTTTCGGCGCAGGCTAACGTGGGCAAAGCGAACGTTAAGCTCGCATTAGCGAGTGGCCGAAGCCAAATTCGAGGGCACGGGCCCTTATGTTCTTGATTCTTGAAGGGGTCGCACGTGTCCAACGACAGCTTGATGGTGTTCACCGGCAATGCCAATCCTAAGCTCGCCGAAGCGGTCGCGCAGCATCTGCACATCCGTCTTGGGCGCGCCACGGTAGGGCGCTTCTCCGACGGCGAAGTGATGGTGGAGCTTATTGAGAACGTGCGCGGCAAGGACGTGTTCGTGCTGCAATCCACCTGTGCGCCGACCAACGACAGCCTGATGGAAGTGATGGTGATGGTGGACGCGCTGAAACGCGCCTCGGCCGGACGGATCACCGCTGCGATGCCGTATTTCGGCTACGCGCGCCAGGATCGCCGCCCGCGTTCGGCGCGTGTCGCGATCACCGCGAAGGTCGTCGCGGACATGTTGAGCAGTGCCGGCGTGGATCGTTTGCTGACCATGGATTTGCACTCTGACCAGATCCAGGGGTTCTTCGATATTCCGGTGGACAATATCTACGCCAGCCCGATCCTGTTGTCCGACGTGTGGAAACACAACTACCCCAACCTGATCGTGGTGTCGCCGGACGTGGGCGGTGTGGTGCGTGCCCGTGCGCTGGCAAAACAACTGGATGCGGATCTGGCGATCATCGACAAGCGCCGTCCCAAGCCGAACGTGGCGAAGGTGATGAACATCATCGGCGATGTGGTCGGGCGCACCTGTCTGATCATGGACGACATGGTGGATACCGCCAACACGTTGTGCGAAGCCGCCAACGCGCTGAAGGAAAAAGGCGCGGAGCGCGTATTGGCCTACTGTACCCATCCGGTGCTGTCCGGCCCGGCAATCGAGCGCATCGAGAATTCCGCGATGGACGAACTGGTCGTCACCGACACCATCCCGCTGAGCGAAGCGGCGCGCAACTGCAAGCGCATCCGCCAGTTGAGCACCGCGGAATTGCTGGCGGAAACGATACGCCGCATCAATAACGAAGAGTCGGTGAGCTCGCTATTCACGGAATAGCGTTCATCGAATAACGGATTGGCGGCAGCCATGTTGGTTGCCGCAATGCAGGAATCGTCTGGTCGCGGACGATTCCGTTTTTTGGAGAAGTGAAATGACAGTCGAAATCAATGCAACAATTCGCAACACGCAAGGTACGGGTGCGAGCCGCCGTCTGCGTAACACCGGCCGCGTGCCAGGTGTTGTGTATGGCGCGGGCGACGTGAACCTGATCGAAATGGATCACAACGAGCTGTACCACAAGCTGCGTTCGGAAGCGTTCCACGCTTCCGTGCTGACGCTGAATCTGGAAGGCAGGAAGGAATCGGTGCAACTGCGCGATTTCGTGATGCACCCGTTCCGCCAGCAAGTGCAGCACATCGACTTTCAGCGTGTGGACGCCAACAAGAAGATGCACATCAAGGTGCCGCTGCACTTCCTGAATCAGGACATCGCTCCCGGCGTGAAGACCGGCGGCGGCAAGATCAGCCATGTGCTGACCGACCTGGACATCATCTGTCTGCCCAAGGATCTGCCGGCCTTCATCGAAGTGGATCTGGCTCATCTGGAGCTGGGGCATTCCATCCACTTGTCCGACCTGAAACTGCCCAAGGGCGTGGAAGCGGCCACACATGGCGCGCATACCGCCGAATCGGTTGTGGCCACGGTGCAAGTGCCGCGCGGTGCGATTGAGATTGAGGCTGCTGCCGAAACTGAAGCTGCACCGGCTGCTCCTGCGGCTGCTGCACCGGCTGCTGCCAAGGAAGCCAAGAAGTAACAGGCTGTATCCTGATGAAGCCCGCCTTGCTGATCCAGGCATGGCGGGTTTTTTTATTGAGACACTATGACTGCGATACGTTTGATTGTTGGTCTGGGCAACCCCGGATGTGAGTACGAAACTACCCGCCATAACGTCGGCTTCCGGTGGGTGGACGAGCTTGCGCGAATGCATCAGGCCCAATTCAAATCAGACAGCAAATTTCATGGGCTGGCCGCGCGCGCCACGCTGCACGGGCATGAAGTGTTTTTGCTGAAACCGCAAACCTTCATGAACGCGAGCGGCCGCTCGGTCGGCGCGCTGGCGCAGTTCTACAAGATCACCCCGGCAGAGATTCTGGTGGCGCATGACGAACTGGATCTGTTGCCCGGGGTGGCGCGCCTGAAGACGGGCGGCGGGCACGGCGGGCACAACGGGCTGAAAGACATCATCGCGCAGCTCGGCAGCAAGGATTTCTGGCGGCTGCGTATGGGCATCGGTCATCCCGGCGAGCGCACCGACGTAGCCAACTACGTGTTGAACGATCCGCGTCGCGAAGAACGCGAACTGATAGCAGGGGCCATGCAGCGCGCACTGAACGTCGCGCATCTGGTCATCGAAGGAAAAACCGAAGCAGCGATGTTGAAGCTGCATAGTGCATAAAGGAAACAACCATGAGTTTGAAATGCGGAATCGTCGGACTGCCCAATGTCGGCAAATCCACGCTGTTCAATGCGCTGACCAAAGCGGGCATCGCTGCGGAAAATTATCCCTTCTGCACCATCGAGCCGAACACCGGCATCGTCGAGGTGCCCGATCCGCGCATGG
>JAVHQS010000120.1:0-9614 GCA_036171255.1 Gallionella sp. | reverse complement strand
GTCGATGTGGCGGTCGGCGTAGTCGTTCACCGCGCATCCGGCGGAGCGCATCAACACCGTGCCGAGGGTGAAGATGACGAGCACCAGCCACGAAGGATGACCGATGCCTGCTATCCACACCGCCCACAGCGTCGGCCACAGCAGCAACAGGATGCCGATGGGGCGGTGCAGGCGGGTGAGCTGGATATAAAGATGCAGGCGTTCGCTGAGATTCATGCCGCGATTTTAACCTGCTATGTCATTCCGGCGAAGGCCGGAATCCAGCAATCAAACAAGGCCTGCGAAGCAGGGCAAAACCGACTGCATGTTGAATAGACACACTAGATTCCGGCCTGCGCCGGAATGACGGGAGTTATTTGAGTTTCAATATCTCCGGCAGGAACACTTCCGTCACCAGCAGCGGCGCATCGTGCAGATAGAACAGCGAGCGGCGCGCCCACAGTCTGTCCGGTGCAATGTCCAGCGCCGCAGCGGCGCTGCGATACAGCGGGTGATGCGCATGCAGCGCCTTATAGTGCAGCGGCTGGCGCTCGACCAGCGGATGCGCGAACAGCACGGCGCCGAGCGGTCTGTTCCCCAGGGCGCGTATGGAAGACCATGCGCCGCGCAGATGTTGGCGGGCGCAGGTGCTGTGCGCGAACACCACCGGCTGATCGTCGGCATACAGAAATACCTCGCGCGACCAGGCGAACTGGTGCGGCGCGATGCCCAGCAGCGCCGCCTCGTCGAACGCGATGCGCGCCAGACCGCTGCGCACGCCCTGCACGGCGAAGCGCCCGCAGCGTTGCTGGATGCGCAGGGTCAGCGAGCCGTGGTCATGCAACCACGGCGCGATGCCCGTTTCGCAACCCATGGCTGCGCCGTGCCAATATCCGTCAGACATGCAAGTAGTCATGTTTGTTTGCCATCCAGCGTTGCAAATGCGCACGCGCCGCTTCCGGAAAATCGTGCAGCAATTCATCGGCGATTTTACGCGCGTGATTCAATAGCTCTTCATCGGTGCTGATGTCCGCGAAGCGCAGCATCGCCACGCCGCTTTGCCGCGCACCGAGCAACTCGCCCGGGCCGCGCAAAAGTAAATCCTGTTGCGCGATGGCAAAGCCGTCCGTGCTCTCAAAGATGATCTTCAGGCGTGCGCGCGCCAGTTCGGAGAGCGGCTGCTGGTACAGCAGGATGCACAGGCTTTGCGCCGCGCCGCGCCCCACACGTCCGCGCAGTTGATGCAGTTGCGCCAGCCCCATACGCTCGGCGTGCTCGATCACCATCAGGCTTGCGTTGGGCACATCCACGCCGACTTCGATGACGGTGGTGGCGACCAGCAATTGCAGTTCGCCTGCCTTGAATGCCGCCATCGCCCGCGCTTTCTCGGTGCTGTCCAGTTTGCCGTGTACCAGACCGACGCGCAACTCCGGAAAGGTTTGCGTGAGCAGCCGATAGGTTTCCAGTGCGGTTTGCAGTTGCACCGCCTCGGATTCGTCGATCAGCGGGCACACCCAATAGGCCTGCTGGCCTTCCATGCAAGCGCTGCGCACCCGTTCAAATACCTCGTCGCGACGCGCATCGCTGACCAGTTTGGTGATCACCGGCGTGCGTCCCGGCGGTAGTTCGTCGATCACCGATACATCCAGATCGGCGTAATAGCTCATCGCCAGTGTTCTGGGGATCGGTGTGGCGCTCATCATCAGTTGGTGCGGCTCTTGCCCATGTAATTCAGGTTGTTCCTCGGCCCCTTCGACATAACCGGCGGCTTGGCTAACGTTGTTTGGTGGCCTGGCCGAATGGCTATAACCAATGACTTGGCAGCTTGCTGCCTTAGTCAGATGGCTAGTGGTTTCACCAGTTGTTTCATCAAGCTCAGGGCGAACGGATTTGGCAGCCTTGCCTTTGTTGCGCAATGCAAGTCGTTGCTGCACACCGAATTTGTGTTGCTCATCCACGATCGCCAGGCCGAGTTTGTGAAAGCTGATCTGTTCCTGAAACAGCGCATGCGTGCCGATGGCGAGCAGGGTTTCGCCGGACGCGATACGTTCGGTGGCGAGCTGCTTGTCTTTCTTTTTCAGGCTGCCGGACAGCCAAACCGGCGTGATGCCGAGCGGCGCGAGCCAGTCGCGCAGCTTGAGGTAGTGCTGCTCGGCGAGGATCTCGGTGGGTGACAGCAGCGCGACCTGGTAGCCGTTCTCGATGGCCTGCAACGCGGCGAGCGCCGCGACGACGGTCTTGCCGCTGCCGACATCGCCGAGCAGCAGCCGCTGCATCGGATGCGGTTGCGCGAGGTCATGGCCGATCCCGGCAAAAGTGCGCTGCTGCGCTTTGGTCAGCGCGAACGGCAAGTTCTTCAGCAAACCCGTGGTAAGACGATGATGCGGCGCAAGTGCCGGGGCGGCGCGCTTGCTGCGTTCGCGGTGATGCACGCGCATCGACAGTTGCTGCGCCAGCAATTCGTCGAACTTGATGCGCCGCCAAGCGGCGTGGCTGCGTTCTTCCAGCGTGGTTGCGGAAATGTCCGGTGTCGGGTTGTGCAACAGCCTGAGGCTGTCGCCGAAATCGGCCAGATGCAGTTTTTTCAGCAGGGCGTCAGGCAGCGTATCGGTGAGCGGGATGGTTTCCAGCGCATTGCCGATCAGCTTGCGCAAGACGACCTGCGACAGTCCGGCGGTAGTCGGGTACACCGGTGTGAGGCTCTGCTGCAGCGGCGTATTGTCATCCACCGCGCGGCATTTAGGATGCACCATCTCCAGCCCGAAATAGCCCATGCGCACCTCGCCGATGGCGCGTATCTGTTTGCCCTCGGCGAGCTGCTTCTGCTGGCTGGGATAGAAATTCAGGAAGCGCAGATACAATTCGCCGCCGTTGTCCTGCAAGCGGCAAACCAGAGTGCGGCGCGGACGGAATGCGATATCGCTGTGGCTGATGATCCCCTGCACCTGCGCGTTCTGCCCGGGTTGCACGGCCGAGATCGGCGCGAGATGCGTCTCATCCTCATAGCGCAACGGCAGATGCAGCAGCAGATCGGCGCGATGATGGATGCCAAGCTTGGCGAGCTTGCTGAGGGTGGCAGGAGATATTTTGGTCGGCGAATTCAAGACGCCCTCTCCATCCGCTACGCTTTCCCCTCTCCCGCAGGCGGGAGGGGGGCAGGGGAGAGGGTTGCCCGATGGAACATGCTCAGTCCTGGGCGACCAGCACCCCGTCCATCTCCACCAGCGCACCGCGCGGCAATGCTGCAACGCCCACGGCGGCACGGGCCGGATAGGGTGAGCGGAAATAGCCCGCCATGATCTCGTTGACCTTGGCGAAGTGGCCGAGATCGGTGAGATACACGTTCAGCTTCACCAGATCGTCGAAGCTGCTGTCGGCGGCACTTGCGACCGCGCGCAGATTCTGGAACACGCGATGGATCTGCGCATCGACGCCCTCCACCATCTGCATGGTGGTCGGGTCGAGGCCGATCTGCCCGGACAGATACACGGTATCGCCGACGCGGATGGCTTGCGAATAGGTGCCGATCGCTGCCGGTGCATCCGGGGTCTGGATGATTTGTTTGTTTGCCATGTTGTGCTCCATCAAAATGAGTCCGCGCCTGAACGGCGCGGACGGTTTTCGCCGCGATTATAGCCGCTCAGGTAATCACCGTCGGCTGCGCGCGCCCGGTGCGCTTGCGCAGCTCCGATATCTGCGCTGCGATCCCGACCATCTCGGCCAAAGCGTGTTGCGCATCAAGGTGATGGTTAGCTTGGTCGGGTTCGTAGGCTTCCAGATAGATGCGCAAGGTCGCGCCCTCGGTGCCGGTGCCGGACAGGCGGAACACGATGCGCGAGCCGTCGGTGAAGATCACGCGTATGCCTTGGCCGGTGCTGACGCTGCCATCGACCGGGTCGGTGTAGCTGAAGTCGTCGCAGAAATCGACGGTGTAATTGCCGAATTGTTGTCCGGGCAAGGTGCTAAAGCTGTCCTTGAGCAGTTTCATCACGCCGTTGGCGGCCTCGGTGGGAATGGCTTCGTAGTCGTGGCGCGAATAGACGTTGCGCCCGAAGTGCGCCCAGTGTTCGCGCACGATGGTTTCGACCGATTGCTTGCGTGCCGCGATTACGTTCAGCCAGAACAAGACTGCCCAGAGACCGTCTTTTTCGCGCACATGATCCGATCCGGTGCCGAAGCTCTCTTCGCCGCACAGCGTCACTTTGCCCGCGTCCATCAGGTTGCCGAAGAACTTCCAGCCGGTTGGCGTTTCGTAGCAGGGGATGCCCAATTCTTTCGCCACACGGTCTGCCGCCGCGCTGGTCGGCATCGAGCGCGCGATGCCCGCCAATCCTTGCTTGTAGCCGGGTGCCCGGGTTGCGTTCGCCGCCAGGACAGCAAGGCTGTCGGAAGGTGTGACGAAGAAATGCTTGCCCAGGATCATGTTGCGGTCGCCGTCGCCGTCCGAGGCGGCGCCGAAATCCGGCGCGTCCGCGCCATAAACGATCTCGACCAGTTCGTGTGCATAAGTCAGGTTGGGATCGGGGTGGCCGTTGCCGAAATCCGGCAGCGGTACGGCATTCATCACGCTATTGGCTGGCGCACCCAGACGATCGACGAAAATCTCTTTCGCATATGGGCCGGTCACCGCGTGCATCGCATCAAACTTGATGCGGAAACCTCCGGCAAGCAACGCACGGATCGCGGCAAAATCGAACAGCGACTCCATCAGCTCAGCATAGTCGCTCACCGGGTCGATCACCGATACCGTCATGTCGCCGACCTTGCAATCGCCCAGCGTATCGAGTGCGACATCGGCGGCTTCGATGATGCGGTACTGCGTGATCTTTTTGCTCACGGCGAAGATCGCCTCGGTGACGGTCTCGGTGGCAGGGCCGCCGTTGCTGCCGTTGTACTTGATGCCGAAATCGCCATCCGGCCCGCCGGGGTTATGGCTCGCGGACAGGATGATGCCGCCGAAAGTTTGGTATTTGCGGATCACGCAGGAGGCTGCGGGCGTGGAAAGGATGCCGCCTTTGCCGACCAGCACGCGCCCGAAACCGTTCGCTGCGGCCATCTTGAGGATGATCTGGATCGCTTCGCGGTTGTAATAGCGGCCATCGCCGCCCAATACCAGCGTCGCGCCCTGCTGCGGGGAGATGCTGTCGAAAATGGCTTGCACGAAATTCTCCAGGTAGCGCGGCTGCCGGAAGGCGGGGACGCGCTTGCGCAGACCGGAGGTGCCGGGTTTTTGATCGGTGAAAGGGGTTGTGGCAACAATCTGGACTTGCATTTTCATTCCTCCCGTTTCGTCATGATTTTTCGCTCGTCATCTTACCACCCGCCAAGCAGGTGCGTCATCGCGCGCAGTTTGCATTCCCCAACCACGCGATTCCTGCAATAATCACGCACCGGAACGAGATAACCCAAACGAAATAACAGGGAGCAGGTAAACAAAATGATGAGCCAAGACGATTTGAAGCGCGCGGTGGCCAAGGCCGCGATCGAATATGTACCCGCCGATTGCATCGTGGGCGTGGGCACGGGTTCCACCGCCAATTTCTTCATCGATGAGCTGGCCAAGATCAAGCACAAGATACGCGGCGCGGTCGCCAGTTCGGAAGCATCGGCCAAGCGTTTACAGGGGCATGGCATCGAGGTGCTGTCGCTGAACGAGGCCGGAGAAATGCCGGTGTACGTGGATGGTGCGGACGAGATCACGCGCCACATGCACATGGTCAAGGGCGGCGGCGGTGCGTTGACGCGCGAGAAGATCGTCGCGGCGGCGAGCAAGAAATTCATCTGCGTATGCGATTCCAGCAAGCTGGTGGATGTGCTGGGCAAGTTCCCGCTGCCGATCGAGGTGATCCCGATGGCGCGCAGTTCCGTGGCGCGCCAACTGGTCGCGCTGGGCGGACATCCGAAGCTGCGCGAGGGTTTCACGACCGACAACGGCAACATTATTCTCGACGTGCACGGTTTGCAGATTCTGAACCCGGTGGAGTTGGAATCCGCGCTGGATCACATCGCCGGGGTCGTGACCAACGGCCTGTTTGCACGGCGTGCCGCCGATGTGTTGCTACTCGGCACGCCGGAGGGTGTGAAGACGATGATGGCGTAAATGTTTTTCCGCCCTTCCTCTCGCGGGAAGGGATAATTGCCTCCTCTCCCGCTTGCGGGATAACCAGCGACTTGGCTAACTAGCCTAGTCGAATGGCTAGAGGTTTTAACAGAGGATTGAGGAGAGGGATGATACCGTCACAAACTTTTCACATTTATCACCTACACTGAACGATTGCCTTTTTCAAGGAATAGCCATGCTTAGCAATGATCACATCTCCAAACAATTCGATGCCGAGCTTGAAGCGATACGCGCCAACGTGTTGCAGATGGGCGGGCTGGTGGAAAGCCAGATCAAGAGCGCGATCGATTCGATGGTGACCGGCGACGTGGCCCAGATGACCCGCGTGATCGAAGAAGACCATCGCGTCAATGCGATGGAAGTGAAGATCGACGAAAGCTGCACCCAGGTGATCGCGCGCCGCCAGCCGACAGCGAGCGATCTGCGTCTGGTGATGACCGTGGTCAAGACCATCACCGATCTGGAGCGCATCGGCGACGAGGCCGAAAAGATTGCGCGCATGGCCAAGATGCTGTCGCAGAAACATGGCCTCGCCATTCCGCGCTATCACGAGATCAAACATGCATCCGAGATCGCCGTGGATATGCTGCGCAAGTCCCTCGATGCTTTCGCGCGTCTGGATGTGACGATGGCAGCGCAGGTGGTGAGGATGGACGACCAGGTGGACGAGGAGTTTCGCGCCATCATGCGTTACCTCATCACCTTCATGATGGAAGACCCGCGCACCATTTCCACTTCGCTGGAAATCCTGTTCGTGGCCAAGGCGATCGAGCGTATCGGCGACCATGCCAAGAACATGTCTGAATACGTCATCTACATGGTCAAGGGGCGCGATGTGCGCCATGTGACTGTTGATGAAATCGAACGCGAAGTCCAGCTGTAGTGCAACAGCAGCCGATCCTTGCCGCCGTTGACCTGGGATCGAACAGTTTCCGGTTGCAGATCGCTCGTGTGGAGGGCGACCAGTTGTACATGCTGGACGGGCTGCGCGAACCGGTGCGGCTTGCCGCAGGGCTTACCGCCGACAAATACCTCGATGCCGCAGCGCAACAGCGCGCACTCGCCGCCCTGGGCCGTTTTGCCGAACGCTTGCGCGGCTTGCCGCGCGAAGCGGTGCGCGCAGTGGGTACCAACTCGTTGCGGGTCGCGAAGAATGCCGCCGACTTCATCCCGCAAGCCGAACATACCCTGGGATTCCCGATCGAGGTCATCGCCGGACGCGAAGAGGCGCGTCTGATCTATCTCGGAGTGGCGCACGGCTTGCCGCAGTTCAGGGACAATCGCCTGGTGATGGACATCGGCGGCGGCTCCACCGAATTCATCATCGGCAACGGACTGACTCCGCTCAAGCTGGAAAGCCTGTACATGGGCTGCGTCAGTTTCAGCGCCCGTTTCTTTCCGGACGGCCGGATCACCAAACAGAATCTCAAACAGGCCGAGCTTGCTGCGCGCATCGAGTTGCAGGCCATCGCGGCGGATTACCGGGGGCAATGGAAGGTGGCGCTGGGTTCGTCCGGTACCGCCAAGGCGCTTTGCGAGATACTCGAATTGAACGGCTACAGCCAGGGGGGCATTACACGCGATGGCCTTGAACAGCTGCGCGCTCATCTGCTCAAAGTGGGAGAGATGCAAAGGCTCGCCTTGCAAGGCCTGCGCCCCGATCGCCTGCCCGCTTTGCCCGGCGGTTTCGCGATCATGTATGCGGCATTCTGCGAGTTGGGCATCGCGACGATGCAACCCGCCCTCGGCGCATTGCGCGAGGGGGTGCTGTACGACCTGTGGGGGCGCTTCCACGACAACGACATGCGCGACGTGACGGTGCGGCAATTCATGCAGCGTTATCACGTGGATGCCAGACAGGCCGAACGGGTGGACAAACTGGCCGGTGTGTTCGCGCAGCAATTCCTGAGCGGCGAGGCAGGCGAGGTCGCATTACAACTGCTCGGCTGGGTCGCCAAACTGCACGAGATCGGTATCAGCGTCGCGCACAGCGGCTATCACAAACATACCGCCTACATCCTTGCCAATGCCGACATGCCGGGCTTTTCCAAAAAGGAGCAGGCGCGTTTGAGTACGCTGGCGCTGGCGCATCGCGGCGGTCTGGATAAGCTGAAAGGGCTGCTGCAGGACGATGAAGATTGCATACTGGCGATGAGTTTGCGCCTCGCCGCCTTGTTTTGTCGCAGCCGCAGTGACGCAGCGCTGCCGGCCTTGCAAGCCAGTTTCAGTGGTACCAAGTATTACCTCGCTATCGAAACCGGCTGGCTGAACCAGAATCCCCTGACCGAAACCGCGTTGCACGAAGAAGTGAAGCAGTGGAAAACGCTGGGGGTGAGCATGCAGATCATCAAAAAATAAATTTCTCTTGCTGTTATTAATCCGGCAGGAAGTACCTTTCTGCATCCGTTGTGGTTCGATACCTCACCACGAACGGCTTCATGCCTTAGCGGTGGAGGCTCACTTGCGCAGCAAGTTATGTCGTAACCACAACTTTTTCGGTGTTGCGGTGTAGGCTATTAATCCGGCACGAATTGAACTTGAAAGCCGTTCGTGCTGAGCCTGATGAAACTACTAGCCATTCGACTAAGCCCGCAAGCGGGCAAGTCGCTGGTTATGTCGAAGCACAAGAATCCATTCACATTTCGACAAGCTCAATGCGAACGGATTCTTGAATAAACGGTGCCGGATCAATAATGCGCGAAGCGCGTTACGCCGAAGCCACAACGTTCGTATTGCAGTGAAGACTCATGCGCGCAGCGCGTGATGTCGGAACGAAAGTCCGGGTTCCCGGACGTTCGTTATATTCCCGTGATAGACTCCGCGCCGAAGCTGGCCAGGCAGTCGCTGCGTCCGCAAGGGCGGAGAGGAAAGTCCGGGCTCCACAGAGCAGAATGCCGGTTAACGACCGGACACCGCGAGGTGATGAACAGTGCCACAGAAAACAAACTGCCCAAGTTCCTTCGGGAAACGGCGAGGGTGAAACGGCGGGGTAAGAGCCCACCGCGGACGTGGTAACACGGACGGCACGGTAAACTCCATTCGGAGCAAGACCAAATAGGCTGACCATGACGTTGCTCGCGTCGTCAGCGGGTAGGTTGCTTGAGCGTCAGGTAACGAAACGCCTAGAGGAATGACTGTCCACGACAGAACCCGGCTTATCGGCCAGCTTCACTTCTTTTTATCTTCGCGGGTGCGCGAAACAAACGCGATGCCGACCCTTTGCGGATCCAAGATTGTTCCCATAGTTGCAGACATTGGTTAGACTTCCACCATGTTCTACATCGACCTCTTTGCCGCACTGGATCGAAACAAAGTCGACTACCTGCTGATCGGCGGGCTGGCCGTGTCACTGCACGGCATAGAGCGCGCCACCATGGATGTGGACATTACCATTGCCATGAATCCGGAAAACCGGGCTGCACTGATCGAAACAGCCAAGGAGCTCAAGCTCACCCCGGTATTGCCCGTCCCGTTGGAATCGCTCAATGATTTGGAATTGCTTGGCAAGTGGCAT
>JAVHQS010000119.1:0-1968 GCA_036171255.1 Gallionella sp. | reverse complement strand
TTGCGGCCTGCCAGAAGCCGAGAAAGCCAACTTCCAATATTGCTTTAGCAGCGGCACTCGCCCGCAACACTACGCACTGTTTGGCGACAGCAAGGCCGAGGCTTTGTATTACGGCTTAGCTCGCGCGAAGAATCCCGAGATGTCTTGGCTGATGCTAGGCACGGTCTACCCACCGATTGCCAATGCGGCGGCAGACGACAAGCAGCAACACAAGAACCGCCTCGCGGTCGACACCTTGAGCGCGAACCCCGCGCTTAAAGTCATCGCCATCACCGTCGCCTTGCGCGGCATCGCGCCAGTGGACGAAGAGACCGGTTTCATCAATGGTGCGATTTATTCTGGCAGCGTAGCGAACTACAGCGCCACCATCACGCGCTTCGAACAGGCAGGTAAGCGTGTGGTGTGGGTGATAGACAATCCCACCTTCCCAGATCCGCGCAGTTGTATCAGCGGCGGCGCAACTTCCAGCCCGATGCTGAACACGGTGCTACGCCGCAAGGAAAATCCGTATTGCACGATACGCTACAGCGACCATCTGGCCGGCACACGCGCCTATCGTGATTTCGTTGCACAGCTGCAAAGTTTGCATCCCAATATGGCGGTGTACGACCCCACGCCACTGCTGTGTGACATCCCGAACAACGTATGTCGCGTCACACAGGACGGCAAGTTCCTATACAGCTACGGGGATCACATCTCGGATTTTGCGAACTCGATGGTCGCGAAGGATATGGAAGAGAAGTTGAGGGCTTTGACCAACTGAGTTAGTAAGCCTGAATAAGCGTAGCGAGCGGTTTGAATGCAAGGCGCACGGAGCACAGTGACCGAGACATACCTATTGGTAGGCGAGGAAGCGAGCACCGCGCAACGCAGCAGTCGAGCCGCACAGTAGCTTAGTTGGGCTTACTTTCTTTCTGCTTGAGCCAAAGCTTGATATATCGGTAATAGCTGTTCTCCGCGTTCATAATCGCCAACATCACACCCTCGCGACCATCCAGAAAGCCGCGCCGCAACACATAGGTACGGAAAAACGCCCAGCCACCATGCAGTAATGCCGTCCCCAACCCGCCACGTTTGCCACGTCGCTGCTGCATATCCGCCGCCGCACTTGAGTAGTTATTGAGCTTGGCGATGACATCCTCGAAGTCACGATAACTGTAGTGCAACAGCGAGTGTTGCAACTGTCCGCGCTGGCCCTGCATATGCACTGCCTCGTGCACCAACGCGTCACTGAATTTAGCCTTGTCGCGACGGAACAAGCGCAACACATAGTCGGGACGCCAACCAGAGTGATGAATAAAGCGTCCGCAGAAACTAGATAGGCGTGGAATCTCGTAGCCAGCCAGACTCGTTGCATCAGCCAGCACTTGCTCGATCTCAGCGCGCAGCTCAGGCGTGACGCGCTCATCAGCATCGATGGACAGCACCCAGTCATGACTGGCATAACCCAACGCGCGATTCTTCTGCACGCCAAAGCCCGGCCAATCATGTTGGTAGACCTTGGCACCCAGTTCGCGACACACGTCCAAGGTGCCATCGGTACTGCCCGAGTCCACCACGATGATCTCATTCGCCCAAGACACCGAGGCCAGACACTCGCGGATATTGAGTATCTCGTTCTTGGTGATCAGGATGACAGATAGCTTGCTCATGGCTTGCGCGCGCGCAAAGTGCTAAACCACAGCGCACTCATAAAGGCAAAGAACAAGCCGTCGGCATGATCGTGTAGCGCTGAGTTGAGCATGCAATTAACGACAAAAGCCGGTACCAGTCCGCGTGCCGCATCTTGCGCATAGGGTGATTCCAACAAGGGAGCGACGCGCCACTCGGTGTAGAACAGATAGAGCAGCAGCAACAAGCCCAGCACACCGGTTTGTACCGTAATCATCAGATATTCGTTGTGCGGGTTATGGGTGGGAATGGCATTCGTGCCCTGAATCTGCTGAGTGTACGCGTCGGGGAACCCTC
>JAVHQS010000118.1:0-1973 GCA_036171255.1 Gallionella sp. | reverse complement strand
CCGCAGCATCCGTTCGCGTTGCACTTGCTGGGGGTGATCGCGCACCAGTGCGGGAATCAGCCCCTCGCTGCCGATCTAATCCGCAAGGCGATTCAGTCCAAAGGTGATGTCGCGTTATTCCATGCCAATCTGAGCGAGATCAGCCGGCAGTTGAAACAACCGGACAAGGCCGTCGAACACGGCGAACGGGCCGTAGCGCTGGAGCCGCGCCTGGTGATGGCACACAGCAATCTTGGCATCGCGTACTTCGATCTCAAGGAATATGACAAGGCCGAGGCCTGCCAGCAACGCGCGCTCGCCATCGGCCCGAACTTCGCCCCTTCGCTCAACAATCTCGGCAGCATCTGGCGCGAGCGCGGCGACCACAAAGCCGCACTGGACTGGTATCGCAAGGCGGCGGCATCCAACCCGGATTATCTGGAACCGCTGAACAATCTCGGCGCCCTGCTGCTGGAGGAGGATCTCATCCCGGAAGCGATTGATGCGCTGAACCGGGCGTTGCGGCTCAACCCCGACTATGCCGAATCGATCTGCAACATGGGCGGCATCCATCTGGCGCAGGAAGAACACGATGCTGCGCTGGCAAAATTCAGGCGTGCGCTGGAGTTGCGGCCTGTTTATATCGAAGCGCAGATGGGGCTGTCCAAGGCGCTTCAGGCATCGGAAGCGCTTGATGAAGCAGAGCTGAGCGCCATCCGCGCAATCCGGATCGACAACAATAATCCAAAGGCTCATGCGCTCCTGGGTGGCATCTATTCGGAGACTTCGCGTCCCGAACTGGCCGAGAAGGAATTCAAGCGCGCACTGGAGATCGACCCGAAGAGCGATGAGGGACTGCTCGGCCTGGGGCATCTGTGCGTGGAGAATGGCCAGATGGAAAGAGCCGGGGAATTGTTTCGACTTTCATTGGCAAACAAGCCGGACAACGTGGCCGCACGTATCCATCTCGTTCAGACAAAGAAGGTGACGCCGGAAGATGTGAACTTCGCCGCTTTGCTCGAAGAGGAGAAGGGCTCGGCCAGGCATTCCGACAACCGCAGGATGTCGCTGCATTTCGCCTTGGGCAAGTGCTACGACGACACCGGAGATTACGACAAGGCGTTCCCGCATTACCTCGCGGGTTGCAAACTGAAGCGCGCTAAACTCCACTACGACCCGGAGGCGGCGGCCCGCCAGTTCGCCGAACTGAAAGAGGTTTTCAGCAAGGAGACGGTAGACCGCTTGCGCGGCGGCGGCGACGCCTCTAACCTGCCGATCTTTGTGCTCGGCATGCCGCGCTCCGGCACCACGCTCACCGAGCAGATCATCGCCAGCCATCCCGGCGTGTTCGGCGCCGGCGAGCTGCCCGACCTGCTGCGTGTCGCGCACCGCAAGACCGATCCGGCGGCGACATCCTTCCCCGACAACCTGCGTTATCTGAATCATTCCAACCTGAACGCATGGGGTGCGGAATACATCGCCGCTCTGAAGCGGCGCGCACCGCAGACGAAGCACATCACCGACAAGATGCCGGCCAATTTCTTCGCTGTGCCGCTGATCTACCTGATGCTGCCGAACGCGAAGATCATCCACGTCAACCGCAACCCGGTGGACACTTGCGTGTCGTGTTTTACGCGCCTGTTCCATCGCAAACAGGAACACACTTACGATCTTGCCGAACTCGGACGCTACTACGTCGACTACGCGCGCCTGATGGACCAATGGCGCAAGGTGTTGCCCGCTGATGCCTTCCTCGACATCGTGTATGAGGATATCGTGACCGACCAGGAAGGGCAGGCGCGCAGGCTGCTCGAATTCTGCGGGCTCGAATGGAACGACGCCTGCCTGGAATTCCACAAGACCAAACGCCAGGTGCGCACCGCCAGCGTGACCCAAGTGCGCCAACCCATCTACAACACCTCGGTGGAACGCTGGCGTGCCTATGAGAAATTCCTCGGACCGTTGCTCGATGAGCTGGGCGATCTGGTCCCCGG
>JAVHQS010000117.1:0-9750 GCA_036171255.1 Gallionella sp. | reverse complement strand
AAATAACTGACTGCTGTGTAACTGACGTAGCCACTACATTACCGGCAGATCAACCAAATCTGCCGGTGATGTAATCCTCAGTCTCCTTGCGTTTCGGATTGGTGAACACCGTGCTGGTGTCGCCGAATTCGACCAGGTCGCCGAGATACATATAGGCGGTGTAATCCGATACGCGCGCGGCTTGCTGCATGTTGTGCGTGACGATGACGATGGTGAAGTCTTCCTTCAGTTCGTCGATCAGCTTTTCGATGTGCGCGGTGGAGATCGGGTCGAGCGCCGAGGTCGGTTCGTCCAGCAACAGCACTTGCGGTTTGACGGCGATGGCGCGCGCGATGCACAGACGTTGCTGCTGGCCGCCGGAAAGTCCGGTACCGCTCTGTTTGAGCTTGTCCTTCACTTCAGTCCACAGCGCGGCTTTGCGCAACGCCCATTCCACGCGCTCGTCCATGTCGTTCTTGCTGAGGCTCTGGTACAGCTTCACGCCGAACGCGATGTTGTCGTAGATCGACATCGGGAACGGGGTGGGTTTCTGGAACACCATGCCGATCTTGGCACGCAGCATGTTCAGATCCTGTTTCTTGTCGAGGATGTTCGCGCCGTCCAGAATGATCTCGCCGGTCGCCTTTTGCTGAGGGTAAAGCTGGTACATGCGGTTGAAGGTGCGCAGCAGCGTGGACTTGCCGCAGCCGGACGGGCCGATGAACGCGGTCACCATCTTCTCGGCGATGGTCATGTTGATGTCCTTGAGGGCGCGGTCTTTGCCGTAATAAAAGTTGAGGTCTTTGACGACGACTTTGGGGCTGGTGATATTTTCGGCGATCATTTGCGAACCTTGTTAATGGGTAGCGGCACTTTGCCGGAACAGCACGCGTGCCATGATGTTGAGTGTCAATACGCTGAAGGTGATCAGCAGTGCGCCCGCCCAGGCAAGCCGTTGCCAGTCTGCATAAGGGCTCATCGCGAACTGGAAGATCACCACCGGCAGATTGGCCATCGGCTGATCCATGTTCTTGCTCCAGAACTGGTTGTTCAGTGCGGTGAACAGCAGTGGTGCGGTTTCGCCGCTGATGCGCGCCACGGCCAGCAGCACGCCGGTAATGATGCCGGCACGCGCCGCGCGCAAGGTGACGAAGCTGATGATTCGCCATTGCGGCGCGCCCAGTGCCGCAGCGGCTTCGCGCAAGGTGCTGGGAACCAGGCGCAGCATATTCTCGGTGGTGCGGATGACGATCGGGATCACCAGGATGGACAAGGCGATCGCGCCTGCCCAGCCGGAAAAATGTTTGACCTTGACGACGTACACCTCATACACGAACAGGCCGATCACGATGGACGGCGCGGACAGCAGCACGTCGTTGATGAAGCGCGTGATTGGTGCTAGCCAGCCGCGCTGGCCGAACTCGGCCAGGTAGGTGCCGGCCAGAATGCCGATGGGCGTGCCGATCAGCGTGCCGACCACCGTCATCATCAGGGTGCCGGCGATGGCGTTGAGCAGTCCGCCCGAACTGCCCGGCGGCGGGGTCATCTGCTCGAACACCGCCGGGCCGAGTGCGGGCAGCCCATTTTCCAGCAGCGTCAATAATATCCAGCACAGCCAGAACAGGCCGAATGCCATGGCCAGCACCGAAACGGTGAGGCCGGCCGCGTTGACGATGCGACGACGGGTGTAGAGATTCATCATGTTGCTCATGAGACCTGTCCTTCGCGTTTGCCAAGTTTGTACAGCATGTAACGGGCGAGCGATAACACCACGAAGGTAATGAAAAACAGAATCAGACCGAGTTCGATCAGCGCGGAAGTGTAGAGATCGCCGACTGCTTCGGTGAATTCGTTGGCCAGCGCCGAGGAGATGCTGTTGCCCGGCATCAACAGGGATTTGGTGATCTCGTGGGCGTTGCCGATCACGAAGGTGACCGCCATGGTTTCGCCGAGCGCGCGTCCGAGCCCCAGCATGATGCCGCCGGCCACGCCCACCTTGGTATAGGGCAGCACGACACTCCACACGACCTCCCAGGTGGTCGCGCCCAGCCCGTAGGCGGATTCCTTGAGCAGGGTGGGGACGACATCGAACACATCGCGCATCACCGACGCGATGAACGGGATCACCATGATGGCGAGGATGATGCTGGCGGCCAGCATGCCGATGCCTATCGGCGGGCCGGAGAAGAACGGGCCGATATACGCCATGCTGCCGAGATGGTCGTTGATCCACGGTTCGATATGGTCGGCAAACAGCGGTGCGAATACGAACAAGCCCCACATGCCGTAGATGATGCTGGGGATGCCTGCCAGCAGCTCGATGGCGATGCCGAGCGGGCGGCGCAAGAAGCGCGGCGAAAGTTCGGTGAGAAAGATGGCGATACCGAAGCTCACCGGAATGGCAATGGTGAGCGCGATACCGGAAGTGATCAGCGTACCGACGATGGGGATCAGTGCGCCGAACCTATCGTTGACCGGGTCCCATTCGGAACTGACCAGAAAGCCTAAACCAAACGCGTGGATGGCAGGCATGCTGCCCGCAATCAGCGAAACGATGATCGCGCCGAGCAACGCCAATACACCAAATGCCGACACGCGGGTCAGATTGCGGAATAGCAAGTCAAGCGCGGTTTGTCGTTTAAGGCGCGCTTCGCGTAAAAACATCGACATGATCTGGGTATCTCAATTGAAAAAACAACGGCCCATCAATAAAAATAACGGGGGCCGTGAGCCCCCGCGATTATAGCCTAGTAATGACAGCTTATTTCACCAGCACGTTACCTGAAGCATCCCTGAGTTGTGCTTTCCATGCGGCGCGGATCAATTTCACGACGTTTTCCGGCATAGGCACATAGTCCATGTCGGCAGCCATCTTGCCGCCCTTGTCATAAGCCCAGCCGAAGAACTTCAGCACTTCCTTGCCGGTTGCCGGTTTTTCCTGCATCTTGTGCATCAGGATGAAAGTCGCGCCGCTGATCGGCCAGCTTTCCTTGCCGGCCTCGTCGGTCAGTATCTCGTAGAAGCCGGGTGCCTTGTCCCAATGTGCGCCGGCAGCGGCAGCTTTAAAACTGTTTTCGTCAGGCTTGACGAACTGACCGTCGTGATTCTTCATTTGCACGGCGTTCATCTTGTTTTGCAGTGCGTAAGCGTACTCCACATAACCGATGGAACCCTTGATGCGTTGCACGTAAGAGGCCACGCCTTCGTTGCCCTTGCCGCCGGTGCCTGATTTCCAGGAAACCGATGCGCCTTCGCCCACGTTGGCTTTCCAGTCAGCGCTTACCTTGGACAGGTAATTGGTGAAGATGAAGCTGGTGCCGGAACCATCGGAGCGATGCACTACGGTGATATTGTCATCCGGCAGCTTCATGTCCTTGTTCAGCGCAGCGATAGCCGGGTCATTCCACTTGGTGATCTTGCCCAGATAAATGTTGGCCAGTGTCGTGCCGTCCAATTTCAAAGAGCCGGAACCGATGCCGCTCACATTGATGACCGGCACCACGCCGCCGATCACGGTCGGGAACTGCATCAGGCCTTCTTTGTTCAGCTCTTCAAGAGTCAGTGGCTTGTCGGATGCGCCGAAATCCACGGTCTTGGCAGTGATCTGCTTGATGCCGCCGCCGGAGCCGATGGATTGGTAATTCAGGCCGATACCGGTCTGTGTTTTGTAGGCATCAGCCCACTTGGCGTAGATCGGGTAGGGGAAGGTCGCGCCGGCACCGGTGATGTCGGTGGCCTGGCTCGCGCCAGCGTAAACCACCGCAGAAGCGGCAGCGAGGGCGATGACGAGTTGCTTGAGTTTGCTATTCATAGTGTCTCCATTGTGTTGTTCGGTATTGCGATTACTTGGGAAATCCCGTTTGAACCGATAATTCCTTGTTGCGGGGCGCATGTTAGGGAGTTTGTGTGACAGGATTATTACAGAACGGATCCAAGTTTGCAGTTCTGCGTCATCTTTGGTCAATATCCTTTCAAACATGCCATTTACAAGCTGCCGGCACATTAAAAACGGGCATCCGAGGATGCCCGCCAGTTCTTCCGGATCGACCGGGTCGAGTTAGAAAGAGTGCTTCATGCCGAACGAGAAGACAGAAGGCGATGCACCCACTCCATTGATGGTGCTTGCCGCCGCAGTACTTTGCGAGAAGCCGTAGTCGCTGCCGCTCTTGTTGCTGATGCGTGAGTAGATTGCATACAGCTTGGTGCGCTTGCTCAAGCCGTGGTCATAGCCCAGGCTGAATTGATTGCCGCCAGTATTGACAGTCGCGCCATGTTGGCCAGCCTTGCCGTAGGCAAACTTGATAGCGTCCATGCCGAACTTGTAATTGCCGGACAGGTAGTAGGCGGTATGGCCAAACCTGTCGGTGCCAGCCGCCAGATTGTCGCTGGTATTTTCATAAGCGAAGCCCAACGTGAAGGCATCCATCGTGTAACCCAGGCCCAGTTTCCAGGCGGATTCCTTGGTTCCCGTGATGCTGCTGAGCTTATGCTCTTCGTAAGCGACGGAACCATAGAACGGGGCGGCGTCATACATGCCTGCCAGACTCAATGCATTAGACTTGGCTTGAGCGGCGGTGGTGTTGCCTTCCGCCAGGTTGACGTAGGCGAGCGCACCGGTGAATCCGCTCATCGCCGGGCTGATGTAGGCGATCACATCGGGTTGGCGGCCATCGAAGGCAACAGCGGCAGAATCGACAGTTGTGTTGCTGGTCACACCGCCCAGCAGCGCGCGGTTATCGGCGATGGTGTCGCCGAAAACGTCCAGCTTGCGGGTGGCCAGCTTGTATGGAGTGTCGTGACGGCCCATCAGCACGGTACCCATGCTGTCGCTCTTCAAGCCCAAGAAGGAATTGCGGGTGGCAAAGGTGCCGCCGGTATTGTCCATGTTGACCTGTTGCTCGATCTGCCAGATCGCCGACAGGCCATCGCTCAACCCTTCCGAACCCTTGAAGCCCAGTTTGGATACGTTGCTGGATACCGCGTTCTTGTTCACGCCAGCCGTGCCGTTGGCAGCGGTGCCGGTGCTGATCAAGTCGAAGGACATGTCGGCCGTGCCATAAATGCTCACATTGGCAGTCTCGGCCAATGCGGGTGTCGAAAAGGCAGCTGCTGCCAGCGCGACGACGATAAGTTTCTTTTGCTGCGCGAATGCTTTTTGCATCGTTAAATCTCCCAGTATTGAAAAGCCGCCCTAATGCGACCCCGGCAGCTTAAGTGGCGAATGTGAAAAATTGATTAAGGAAAGATGACAAGTTTGTGACAGAGAAATGCTCATCTGAGAAAGTGTTTCGCATAGCGGCTGCTCATGCGCGACATCGGCAGCAGGATCAGCAGGTCGGCGGTATTGAATTCCGGATCCCATGCCGGTTCGCCGCAGATATACGCCCCCAAGCGTAGATAGCCTTTTAGCAACGGCGGGATAGTCGCGTCGAGATATTGGTTAAGGGAGCCCAGCGGTAACGGGCAACGCGGGAACACGCTGTATTCGATCGGGGCCGCATAGAGGCGGTGCAGTTTGCGATACAGGCTGGCTGCGACATGGCCGCCATCTGCCATGCTGATGCTGGCGCAGCCGATCAGATACTCGTGGCCGCCCTGCTGCATGTATTGAGCCAGCCCGCTCCATAGCTGGGTGATGGTCGCGCCGTCGCGGTGATCACGGTGTACGCAGGAACGACCCACTTCCACCATGCGGTCGCTGAGATGCAGCAAGCGGGTTAGATCGAATTCGGTCTGCGCATAGTAGCCGCCGATTTGCTGCGCCCGATCGGGCGGGAGGATGCGATAAGTCCCCGCGACTTTGTTCCCGGCAGTTTCGCGGACGATCAGATGTTCGCAGTATTTGTCGAAGATATCGCGGTCGATCCCTTCTTTCGCGCTGGGCAGGTTTGCGCCCATTTCTTCGGCGAACACCTTGTAGCGCAAACGTTGTGCCTCCAATACTTCGGCCTCGCTGTGCGCCATTGCGGTGATCAAACGGCGTTGAGCGACGGGTTGAGTTTGTCGGTTGAGTTCCAGCATGGCATCCACGCGGTAGTTGAAGATGCTTGCAGATTATGGAATCCCTGTTGCAGTGCGATGACGGGAATGTGAAGAAAGTGTGAAATCGCTACTTGGGCAGATTGTTCAGGATCGGGTCGAGAAGTAACACATAAGCCGATTGTGCGGAGAACATCGTTTGGGGAAGTACGAACGGCGCGGACTGTTCAGGAGCTTGCTGCTTCGGGATGATGCTGCGCAGTTGTTGCGCGATGGCTTGTTGTGCCGAGCGCGCCAATACGCGGCGATTCTCATTGGCTGCAATCAGTGCGGGGGTGAACACGGCCAGCGCGTCGAGATGATCGCAGCACAAGATGTTCCAGATGGACTGTGCCAGTGTCGTGTCGCCGGTGAAAGCCGCCGCCGTGCTTAGTTCGCCAGTCTCATCCAGGTAGCGCAGCGCGATGGGGCACAGCCTTGCACCCGCATCGATAGCGGGCTGGATGAGTGCCGAGTGGAAGTGTCCGACCTGTTTGCCGTCCGTGGTGGTGCCTTCAGGAAACAGCCCCACGCATACGCCTTGTTCAAGTAGGCTGCCGATGCGCCGGTTGATCGATGCGGCATTCCGGCGCATGGCGCGTTCGATGAAGATGGTGCCGCTGCGTTTGCATAGCCAGCCGACCAGCGGCCAGTCGCGCGCTTCCGATTTGGCGATAAAGACTGCCGGATGGATCGCATTCAACACAAAGATGTCCAGCCATGAAATGTGGTTGGCGACCAGCAGACACCCAGTTTCGCCGCGCATGAGTTGCAGCCCCTCGACCTGGATGCCGATGTTGAGGATGTCCAGCAGTTGACTGCTCCATGTTTTCAGGGTGCGGTGTTGCCGCGCGTGATTCAGCAGCGGATAAAAGGTTGCCAGCCACATCCCGTATAAAAGATGCAGCGCGAGGCGGCAGCCACGGAACACGCTGACCAGCATAGCTGGCGAGTGCTTAGCCATAATAGGCATTGGACATTTCTTGTTCGATCTCTTGTTGATGCAGGCGGCGTCGTTCGATGAACAGGCTGTTGCCCGGTTTCTTCTTGGCCATTTTCTTGGCGACGGTGGCGGCTTCCGATACCTCATGGTGCGAGCCGAACAATTGCGCGTTGATCCAGACCGCACCGATCGACAGCGTGGGCAGCGGGTGATGAATGATGTGGCCTTGCCGGTCCCCCGTCAGATAGCCGCCGATCGCGCGGTGTTCCGTGTCGAACAATATTGCGGAGGTGTGCGCAAAGGCGGAGAGCGCTTGATTGCAACGCAACTCCCAGTCGGAGCTTCGCATGACCAGAATAAAGTCGTCTCCGCCGATATGCCCGATAAAGTCGTGTTTGGGATCGCAGACGTTGCCGAGCAGCTTGCCGGTGAACTGGATCGCCTCATCCCCTTTGCGATAGCCATATACATCGTTGAACGGCTTGAAACTGTCGAGGTCGGCATAGCAGACGGCGAATGATTCGCCGGATCGCAGCAGATATTCGATGTGCTCATTGATTGGCACATTGCCGGGCAGCAAGGTCAACGGATTCGCATAGCGCGCGGTCTCGATCTGCATTTTGGTGATTTCGCGCAACAGATCCTGTGCATTGCCCAGCCCGATGTAGCGGCCCTGTTCAGTGATGATGAAGCCGTTGGCGAAATGCGTGCTTTCCGATTCGGTCAGGAAATCGCTCAGCTCATGGATGGGCGTGGATTTCTCGACCAGCAACGGCTCGGTATTCACGCAGGACATCGACATGTCCTTGCAATGCTTGCCATCCATGCAGGTGGCGCAGGGCTTCCTGCTGAGCAGTTCGCGCCGGAAGGGCTGAACGAAGCAACCGATGTACTGTTGGCGATCGATCAGGCCGACCGGGACGCCATCTTTGACCACTGGAATGGCGCGTAAATTGGCGTCTCCGGAAAAGCGCGCGAAAATCTTTTCGTGCTTGGTTTCAGGATGGACGGGCTCCACATAGCGCAGCAGCTTCTCGGTGGTGATGCCGCGCGAGGAGGTGATGCCGTTTGACGCCTGACGCGACTGGCTGGCGAGATTGATCAGCGAGCCGACTTCAACGGGCGCGACCAATGGCGGGGTAGGGCTGGGGCGGGCGATAAAATAACCCTGTCCGCAGGCGATGCCGAGATCGCAAATGACTCTTAATTCGCTGTCGGTCTCGATGCCTTCGGCGATCACTTGCGTGCCGGAGCTTTGCGCGATTTGTTGTATCGATCTCAAAAACTGCTGTTTGAGCGGGTCGGTATTCACGCCCTGCACGAAATGCATGTCGATCTTGACGAACTCGGGGCGCAGTTCAGACCACAGCCGCAGACTCGAAAAACCCTCGCCCAAATCGTCGATCGCGATCTGGAAACCCATGCTGCGGTAGTGCAGCAGCGCATTGCGCATCCCCTCAAAATCGAAGGTGGGCTGATTTTCGGTGATTTCGATGATGACCCGTTGCGGGTCGATGCCGAGATGCTCAAGATAAGTCAGCGTCTGCCCGTTCCTGAAACTGGGATGGGTCAAGGCTTCCGGGCTGACATTCAGGAACAGATGGCCGGGCAAATTCTGGGCGGCAAAGGATTCCAGTACGATCTGGCGGCACAGCATTTCCACTTCCAGTGAAAGTCCCTGCTGCTTGGCTGCCGCGAACAAGTTGACGGGCGAATGCAGCGGGCTATCGGCCGGGCCGCGTATCAGCCCCTCAAAACCCAGGAACGTCCCGTCGGAAAGATCCATGATCGGCTGGAAAAGTGCGGAGAGGTTGCGCTGGCTCAAGATGTCCTGAAGCGTTTTCATCATAAATGTGCTGTGGATGGAGATGCGCGGCAGGATAATCCCCGGATGTTTCAGTTTGGTTAAGGTGTGGACGCCATTTGCCTTGGGATTCCCTGTTTATCGAAAATTCAGGTTGAACATTCCCGATTCCTTCGGTAGAATCCGCCCTCTTTTGAAAATTGGTTGGAGTAAAACCATGGCACGTGTATGTCAAGTGACGGGCAAAGGCCCGATGACCGGGAACAATGTTTCCCATGCGAACAACAAAACCAAGCGTCGTTTCTTGCCTAACCTGCAACGCCGCCGCTTCTGGGTTGAAGCTGAAAACCGTTGGGTGAGCTTGCGCTTGACCAATGCAGGCCTGCGCACCATCGACAAGAACGGCATCGAAGCCGTGCTGTTCGAAATGCGCGCCCGCGGCGAAAACGTTTAAGGACTATAGAAAATGCGCGAAAAAATCAAACTCGAATCCAGTGCCGGTACCGGTCATTTCTACACCACGACCAAGAACAAGAAGACCACGCCGGAAAAGATCGAAATGAAGAAGTTCGATCCCAAGGCACGCAAGCACGTCATGTACAAGGAAACCAAGCTGAAGTAATTCAGGCTGGCTGCACCGTACAAAGAAAAACCCGCCTAGGCGGGTTTTTTGTTTTGGTGATCTGTGCGTCTGTTTTGCTTATGCGGCCAAGGGGAGCGGAAGTTGGAAATACCCCTCCACGATACCGGATACGGAAATATCCTCATCCAATTCTTCCCAGCGCAATGCGGCGCCATTCAAGCGCAGCGAGACCTGCTGGAGTTGCGCGTCGCTCGCATTGCGCAGCAGCTTGAAACGGGCTGCGGGGAAACCGATCTGGCGGCCATCGGTGAGTTCGATAAATACGGTGCGCCCCGTCGCCCATGCGCGAACGGCACAGTAATCGATTTCATTGTTGGAAGAACTCATGCCATTTCTCCTTGAAAAATGCTTGCCTCTCAAAAA
>JAVHQS010000116.1:0-1994 GCA_036171255.1 Gallionella sp. | reverse complement strand
GCGCAGGCGGAGAATTTCCGCAAGATGCTGCTGGCGATGGCGCGCGATGTGCGCGTCATCCTGATCAAGCTGGCCGACCGGCTGCACAACATGCGCACGCTGGAAGTCATGTCGCGCGAGAAGTGCGAACGCATCGCGCGCGAGACCATGGATATCTACGCGCCGATCGCCAACCGGCTCGGCCTGAACGATATCCACCACGAACTGGAGGACCTGAGCTTCAAGTACCTGCACCCCAACCGTTACGCGGTACTGGCAAAAGCGCTCAAGGTGGCGCGCGGCAACCGCCGCGAAGTGGTGGCCAAGATCCTCGAGGCGATCCGCCAACGGCTCGGCCAATTCAACGTCCAGGCGGAAGTGACGGGACGCGAAAAGAACATCTACAGCATCTACAAAAAGATGCAGAGCAAGTCGCTGGCATTTGCCGAGGTGCTGGATATCTACGGCTTCCGCGTGCTGGTACAGGATTTCGCCTGTTGCTATGTTGCGCTGGGTGCGCTGCACGGCCTGTACAAACCGATCCCCGGCAAGTTCAAGGATTACATCGCCATTCCCAAGGTAAACGGTTACCAGTCGCTGCACACCACGCTGTTCGGGCCATTCGGCACGCCCATCGAAATCCAGATACGCACCCACGAGATGCACAAGATCGCCGATGCCGGCGTGGCTTCGCACTGGCTGTACAAGAGCGGCCACGATTCGATCAACGATCTGCACAAGAAGACCCACCAATGGTTGCAGGAGTTACTGGAAAGCCTCAGCCAGAGCGCGGACTCTTCGGAATTTCTGGAACACCTCAAAGTCGATCTGTTCCCCGATGAAGTGTATGTGTTCACCCCGAAAGGCAAGATCCTCTCGCTGCCGCGCGGCGCGACCGCGGTGGATTTCGCTTACAGCGTACATACCGACATCGGCAACCGCTGCATCGCGGTCAAGGTGAACCACGAACTGGTGCCGTTGCGCACCGAGCTGAGGAACGGCGACCGCGTTGAAGTCATCACCGCGCCGCACGCCAAACCGAATCCGGCCTGGCTGGGTTATGTCGCGACCAGCAAGGCGCGCAGCCACATCCGCCACTTCCTCAAGACCATGCAATCCGGCGAATCCGCACAACTCGGCGAACGCCTGCTCAATCAGGCGCTGCACGCGCTGGGCATCAAGGCACAAGACATGGATGAGGCGCACTGGAACAAATTGCTCAAGGAAACCGGCGTAAAAACGCGGCAGGAGATGCTCGCCGACATCGGCCTGGGACGCCGCCTCAACATGGTGGTCGCGCGGCAACTGGCGCGCGTCGGCGACGCCGTAGCGGGAGAAGCACCCGGCAATGCCGTGGTGACGATACAAGGCACGGAAGGTATGGCGGTGCAGTTCGCCAAATGCTGCCGCCCGATCCCCGGCGACCCGATCATCGGCGTGATCAAGAGCGGGCAAGGCCTGGTGGTGCATACCCACGACTGCCCGACGTTGCGCCGCGGCCGCGGCGGCGGCGAACAATGGCTGGATGTCGCATGGGACAAGAACATCACCCGCCCCTTCGATGTCAGCATCAAACTCATGGTCGCCAACCAGCGCGGCGTGCTGGCGAAAGTCGCCGCCGCCATCGCCGACGCGGAATCCAACATCGAGAACGTCAACTTCAGCAATGAAGGCGAATACACCGCGCTGCACTTCACTTTGGAAGTGAATAACCGCCTGCATCTCGCCAACATCATGCGCGGATTGCGCAAGATCCCGGAAGTGGTGCGCATCATCCGGGTGAAGAACGCGGGGTAAGTTTTTGTAGGATGGTCGTCATTCTCGCGAAGGCGGGAATCCAGCTCGTAGGTTGGGTTAGCAGTTTCACCGCGTAACCCAACATCAAGAACAAAACCGCCGGTGGTAGACCGGCAGCTAGTCACTTTTCTTGTCTTGCCAAGAAAAGTAACCCAAAGAAGGCGTCCCCAATCCGCCATCTCTTCGAGATTCCCTGCGTTGCTCGACTGGTCAGGCGG
>JAVHQS010000115.1:0-9813 GCA_036171255.1 Gallionella sp. | reverse complement strand
CGGATTACGATACCGAAGAAGCGGCAAAGGATTTGACCGGCGTGCTGGCGCAGATTCATCGCTTTGAGCCGATGGCGCGAAACAATCGGGGACAGACCACGGTTCATGAATCAACGTAATCGATGACGGCATTTTCAGAACATGAACGATACGATGCAATCCGGTCCACGCGAGATCATAACGCCCTTCAGGGCCATTCCTCTGGATGTGCCGGAGGGGATGAAACACAATGAGTTTTTCAACAGCACGGAGAACCTGAACGATCTGGTGAACAACAACGGTTTGCTGATGAATCCGGAAAACCTGTTGCTGTATCGCAAGGCGCTGGGACACAGCACCGAGTTCGATTGCTCGATCATCTACAACACTTCCAAGACTATTCTCAACCCGCTGGGGCGGCCGGTGCGGCGCACGCAGGTTGCGGACAACGTGAAGCATGTGTGGAACCGGATGAACCAGATCATCATCGCTTACATGCTGGAGCAGTATCCCGATCCGGATGAGGCGTTGATCCTGGCAGGCGAGGCGAGTCTGGATGCGACCTGGCCGCTGACTTCCCCCGGCGTGCCGAGCATCCGCATGCTGCATAACCACTTCGTCGTTTTCCCCATGAAGGAGTTGCGCAACGCCAAACTGGCCGATGCCGGCAATCCCAATCTGACCGACGGCGGCCAGCACAGCCTGTTCCAGGCCTATATGCGCGATGTATATCGCGAGTTTTTCGACAACGCGCTGAACCTGAGGATGCTCAAGCCGGCGAGCGAGGCCGATGCGCGCATAGCGCTGACCGGATATCCGCAGGGGCTGCCCAGTTGGGAGATACAGGGCGGTGCAGCCGCGCTCAAGGACGTGCATTTCTGGAAAGAGTATGACGAGGTGCTGAAAGGCTTCATCGACTTCTACCGCACTTTTTTCTCGCAGGTCTCCACGCACAACGCGCCGATGTTGCCGGACGTCTATTTCCCGGAACAGGTGGAGAGCGTGCTGCTGTTCGACAACGATTTCATGAAGACGGCGAAGAAGGTGCGCGACCTCTGCATCGTGGACGCGAAATATGCCAACGCCATACGCTGGCAGCCCGCATTCAAGCAGCTGATCTACCGCAACGATGCGGGCAAGCTGATCGTGACCATCAGCCAGAATTCCATCGGCAATGCGATCACCGAACTGCTCGGTGTGGTGGTGAATCGCATCCCGGATGCGGAAGCGTATGCCCGGCATGAACCCGCGCTGATAGCCCGCCTGCTTGAGGTGCGCCGCCGCCTGATCGAGGCCGATCTGGGCGAAGGTATCGCTACCGCTTACTGGCCGAAGGAATAACAGGAACTCAAGGGAAACACAGATTAAATTGACCGTCCGCCCTGATAACCAGCGACTTGGCTGTCGTTTTTCAGCCTAGTCGAATGGCTAGTAGTTACATCAGCTTGTCGAAGGGCTTTTCCCAAGGGATCAAACGCGATTTCCCAAGCTGCCTGCTTCCCTCTCTGAGCATCATCAGGAATATTGTTGCGCCCGCTTGAGCATCGCCGCGCGCGTCTCCGGCGTTTCCAGGCTGATGCGGCCGAGTTTCCCGGCGCGATATTCCGTCAACAATATCATCGCCGCTTTTTCCAGATCCGGTTCGCCGCCCCGGCCTTTGAGCAGGCAGCCGCGCTTCTTCGCGATGGCTTCGATCACGCCGATGCCATCGATGCCATTGATGCGTTCACCCCCTCCCTCGCCCTCCCCCTGCGAGAGGATGGGTATGCCGAAACGTTCGGCGAGCTGGGCGGGGTAGCGCGCCAGCAGGATGTTGGCGAGATGTTCGGCGATCTCTTCTTCGATCACGGCATTGCGGCCGATGGCATGAATCGCGGCGAGCATCAGGCCGTCTTCGGGGTATTCGATCTTCGGCCACATCAGGCCTGGCGAATCGGTGAGCGTCATGCGGTCGTTGAGGTTGTGGCGCTGCTGCGACTTGGTCACGGCGGGTTCGTCGCCGACATTCGCGACGCGGCGCTTGAGCAGCATGTTCATCAGCGTGGATTTGCCGGCGTTGGGGATGCCCATGATCATCATGCGCAGCGGCTTGTGGGTGCTGTCGCGATGCGGCGCGAGCGGCTGGCACAGCTTGGGCACTTTGGCAGCGTCGCTGGCGCTCTTGCAACTCAGCGCGACGGCTTTGACGCCTTCCTGTTTGTTGTAGAAATCCAGCCAAGCTTGCGTGACGGCGGGATCGGCGAGGTCGGCCTTGTTGAGCAGCTTCAGGCAGGGACGCTGGCGGTGCTCGCGCAACTCACGGATCATCGGGTTGCAGCTCGCCTCGGGGGCGCGCGCGTCCAGTACCTCGATGACGACGTCGGTGAACTCCATGGTCTCGGCGGCCTTGCGGCGCGCCGAGGTCATGTGGCCGGGGAACCACTGGATGGACATTTGGGATTGGCTTTATGAATGAAGGCGGATTTTACTCCGGGTGGCTCACCCGCACCTGATAAAAACAGGGTAGGAGCGGGCCATGCCCGCGATAGCCATTTTGTTCGCGGGCATGGCCCGCTCCTACGAACATGCTGCATCGACGTTGCAGGTGAATCAGCCCGGCTTCAGCAGCGCCAGTTGCGCCGCATCGAGGTAACACCATGCGCCTTCGGCGAGTCCCAACTCATCGAGTTTCAACATGCCGATCTGCGAACGGCGCAGCGCGACGCAGTGGTTGCCGACCGCTGCCAGCATGCGCTTGACCTGATGGTATTTGCCCTGCTCCAGCACGATTTCGATCTGATGCATATCGACCTTGCGGCAAGTCACCGCCGCCAGCGGCGCGGGCTCGTCGTGCAGCTTCACGCCGGCCAGCAACTGCGCGACCAGTTCCGGCGTGACGGCCTCCTGCGTGGTGGCGACATACACCTTGGGCACGTGATGTCTGGGCGAGGACTGTTTGTGGATGAACGGCCCGTCATCGGACATCAGCAGCAGGCCGGTGGTGTCGTGGTCGAGGCGTCCGACCGGCTGCACGTCGCGGCGGGCGAATTGTTCCGGCAGGATGGTCAGTACGCCGGGGTGGTGGCTGGCCTTGCGCGAGCATTCGAAATTTGCCGGTTTGTTCAGCGCGATATAGACATGTTCGCGGTAGGTCCAGGGCTCATCATAGACAGTGAACTCGAGGCCGCCGGTTTCGAGCGAGATGCGGCTGTTGCGGATGATGTGGCCATTGAAACTTGCTTCGCCGTCGGCGATCAGTTCGGCACACCACTTGCGGGTGCCAAAGCCCTGCGATTGCAGGATGCGGTCCAGGGTCAGTTTGCTCATGGCGGGACTTTAGCAGAAGGCTCAACAGAACGCTTTGCACTGATGGATCATCGCAGCGGGAAACTTGCACTTCAAAGTTCAGTCCGTCTAAGATGCGGCCATGGGCCATCTCCTTCCTCTTTCACGCGTTGCCAAGCTGGTGGGTATGCCGCGCCACGCGTTACAGGAAATGGTGCGCGACGGGACGCTGGATACCTTCGACGGCATGGTCGATCTGGTCGAATTGCTGCGCGCTTTCCCCGAAACGAAGTGGGAGGACGATGCCGAGTACCGCCGCGTTACCGAGATCAAGGAGAAGGCTTTCGGCAAGCGGGTATTCGAGCGGGCGCTGCCGGACAAGGAAGTGCTGGCGGCACGCCTGGTCGAACTGGGCAACGAGTTTGCCGCCGCCGAAGCGCTGCTGATGCATTACCGGAACGTGTTGAAATGGCTGGACGAGAAGATCGACGATATCGGTGAAGACCGTGGCAAGGAGACGCGCGATGCGTTGCATGCGGTGCGCGCCTTTCTGGCCCGTCATCTGGCCGAATTGCCGCCCGATGCGGCGAAAGCGCGCGCGGTGATCGCGCAGGAGAGGATACTGAAAATCATGTCAGCACATGTCACCATCCAGCCCAGCGGGCACGAATTCTTCGTCGAGAGCAACGACACGCTACTGGAGGCCGCGCTGCGTGCGGGTGTGTCGCTCAATTACGGATGCAGCAACGGCAATTGCGGCGAATGCCGCGCGCGGCTGGTATCCGGCAAGGTGAAGAAAGTGCATGCGCACGACTATGTGCTGAGCCAGGCCGACAAGGATAGCGGCGTGATCCTGCTGTGTTCGTGCGCGGCGGTGAACGATGTGGTGATCGAGGCGAATGTGTCCGGTGCGCGGGATATTCCGGTGCAGCAACTGCCGGCCAGAGTTAAATCGGTGGAGGTGTTCAACCCGCAGGTGGCCGCCTTGCATCTGCTGGCGCCGCGCAGCCAGCGCCTGCATTTTCTCGCCGGACAGACGGTCCGCCTGTCGGCGCATGGCGTGAGCGGCCACTATCCCATCGCCAGTTGCCCGTGCGAAGAAAGGCATATCGAAGTCCACATCGCGCGCGATAGCGGCGATGCCTTTGCGCAACTGCTCGGCAACCTGAAAGCGCATGACCGCGTCGATGTGCAGGGGCCTTACGGCGAATTCGTGCTGGAAGAAGCTTCCCCGCGCCCCGTCATTTTCGTTGCGTTCGGTGCGGGCTTTGCCCCGATCAAAAGCCTGATCCAGCATGCCATGGCTCTCGATCTGGCCGAGACGATGGATCTGCACTGGCTGGCGGACGAGGCCGGGCACTACCAGAATAATTTTTGCCGGGCATGGGACGATGCGCTGGACAACTTCAGCTATTTTCCCCATGCGCACAGCACCGATGCGGCAACGACTCTGGCCGATATCGTCGCGGGTTACACCGCGCTCCGTCGTTTCGATGTCTACGCCGCAGGCACGGCGGCACAACTGGGCATCGCCAGACGCCTGTTTCTGGAACACGGATTGCCGGAGCGCTGCTGGCGAGAGGGCGTGCTGGTTTGATGCTGAATCCCGGGCGCGCTAGGCTGCGCCATCGCTAGCCCTTGAACTGATATGAACACTAACCATACTCCCGCCAGACCCGCAGAACTGCTGCTGAAAAACCGGCAGAACCTGAAGGCGCGCGCGCTGCTGCTGGGCGACCGGCTGGACTTGAAATTGTTCAAGATCGCCGATTGCCTCGCGACCACACCGCTGACGCTGGAGGTGGATGCCGACGGCGGTATCGCGGTGCTGTTCCGTTACGGTGTCGTGGTGCTGTTCGGCGTGACGGGGCCGGACGAGGTCAAATTCATCGACTCGCTCAAGCCGCTGCTGACCAATCCCTATCCGTCACCGGAGATCGAGGAGCTGGAGATCCATTGCGGCATGAACAGCATCGGCGTGCAGAGCGGCGCGGTCTCGCTGGACGAGATCTCGCTGGAGAAGTTGCAGATCGTCGCCGATGCGTTGAGCAAGAACCTGGTGCTGTCGCTGTATGAGAAAAAAGTGGCCGGCGAGTTCGACAAGATCGAGCCGCTGGCGCAGGAGCTGGCCACGCATGGCCGGGTGAGCGCCGGTTCCAAAAAGCTGCTGTCCAAGATCGGCCACATGCTGCTGATCGAGCATCGCATGGTGGGGCGCGCCGAGATCGGGGACAAGCCTGAGACACTGTGGAATTTCCCGCAACTGGAAGGGCTGTATGCCAGCCTGGAGGACGAGTTCGAACTGATCGAACGCCAGTCGGCGCTGGATCGCAAGCTGGGCCTGATCTCGGATACCGTGCAGACGCTCGCCGACGTGTGGGACAACCGGCAACTGCATAAGCTGGAATGGTATGTGATCGGGCTGATCGTGTTCGAGATCGTTATCAGCCTGGTCGAGATGGGCGGCAAATTCTTCGGCTGACGGCGGGCATCGCGTGCAATAGCAACGTCGCTATCATGGCTGCAACGCTCGAACGAATCGGGTATAAGGCGATCTCCCGATAGAGAATTTCCGACTTTAATGCGCTTCCATCCAATGATCTGCCGTGCCCTTGCCATCACAATGTTGTGCTTGTCCAGCAGCGGCGTAGTAGCTGCCCCGGACGAGATCGAGGTTTACACCGACGAGATGAGCAAGCCCGGCCAGTATGGCATGGAGTTGCATCTCAACCGTTCGATCAAGGGCGTTCAGACACCGGGTTATCCCGGCCAGATGCCGCCACATCACGTCACGCAAGTCACGCCCGAATTCTTCTACGGTATCTCGAATGAACTGGAAGCGGGTCTGTACCTGCCGGTGGCGTTCGGTCCGGGCGGCAATGCGTACCTCAACGGCCTGCGGCTGCGCCTCAAGTATCTTGCGCCCCGGCAGGAGGGCGACGCATTCTTCTGGGGGGTGAACGGAGAGATCGGCCATGCCTCGATACGCACTTCAGAGAGCGCTGCGGTAGTGGAATTGCGCCCCGTCGTCGGCTATCGCGGCAAGGAATGGCTGGTCAGTTTCAATCCGATCCTGAACATGGGGCTGAGCGCCAATGTCAGCCGCCAGCCGCGTTTCGAACCGGCGCTGAAGGTGACGCATAACGTGGCTGAAGGCATTGATGCCGGTGTCGAGTATTACGGCGAGTACGGGCCGCTGCGCCGCTTCGTGCCAGCCAACGAGCGCAGCCATGCGCTGTATGCGGTGGTCGATGTCGAGCACAAAGACTGCGACATCAACTTCGGCGTCGGGCGCAGTTTCGTCAATGCCGGCGACCGCTGGGTGATGAAGGCGATCGTTTCGAAACCGTTCAATTAGCCGGGGTGTAACGCATAACCAAGCTATTGAACTATGAGGCCGTTCGTGTTGAGCTTGTCGAAACATAAACGGCTCCATGGCCTTCGAATCTCAGGCCGAACGGAGGGATAAATCAATTCGTGCCGGATCAAAAAGCGCCTGCCGTCAATCCTGAAACTCGCCGCCCAGATAGAACCAGCGCCCTTCTTCGCGCACGAAGCGGCTGATCTCGTGCAGCCGATAGGCGCGACCGCCGGTCTTGTGGCGCGCGACGAATTCCACCGTGGCATGATCGGCCGATTCGACGATATGTCGCTTTACCTCCAGTCCCAGCCATTTCGCGTTGTCCGAGGCAAGCTCCAGTGCGGCGGGGCGTGTGGAAGGATGCCAGGTGGCGAGCAGATAGGTTTCCAGTTTGAGCACATAAGCGCTGTAGCGCGAGCGCATTAAAGCGACAGCATCCGGTGCGGGCGCGCCTTCGTGGTAACGGCCGCAACAGGCGGCGTAGTCAGCTGAGCCGCACGGGCAGGGTTCGGCGGCCATCAGTTTGCTGAACGGAAGCTGCCGTGCCATACCTGCGGTTCGATCTCGATCATGCCGGCATCGCTGGTCACCATGATGTGGCTTTCCTGAATGGTGCATTGCAGTTGCATGGTGCGGCTGACCAGTGCGGCGAGTGCCTGCGTGGTCTCGCTGGCAAGATTGAGCACGGTGAGGTTGTTCAGGCGTTGCAGCTTGTCGCAGTTCTCGTTCCACCAGATATTCGCTGCGCGGCCATAGCTGATGACCACGACCTGCCCGGCGCGTCCGCTGGCTTTGCGGATCGCGCGCTCGTCCGGCAGGCCGACCTCGATCCAGCGTTCGATCGCGCCGGTGAGGTCTTTCTGCCACAGGTCGGGCTCCTCGTCGCTGCTGATGCCTTTGCCGAAGGCCAGCGCTTCGTCGGCATACAGCGCGAAGGCGAGCAGCCGCACCATCATGCGCTCGTCGGTTTCCGACGGGTGGCGCGCCAGGGTCAGCGCGTGGCCGGCGTAATAGTGCCGGTCCATATCGGCGATCTGGAGGGAGGCTTTGAAGACGGTTGCTTTGATGGCCATGGGGGCGGTTCGGTCCGAGGTTGGGCAGGCGCGCATTCTACTAGCTTCCGGGAATCGCGCCGGATGGTATTGCCGCGCCGTTCCGACTATAATTCGCCCCCGTTTCAGCTTTGTCATCCGACAGATACCGATATGCAGTTGTTCGCCTTTGGCATTAACCATCAAACCGCGCCGCTTGCCGTGCGCGAACAGGTCGCGTTCAACGCGGACGGGATGGAGAACGCCCTGCGCGACCTGGTGGAGAACGGCGCGGCAAAAGAGGCGGCGATCCTGTCCACCTGTAACCGCATGGAGCTGTACTGCAACGCCGCGCAACCCGACCAGGCCATCGACTGGCTGGCGCAATATCACCACCTGCCGCGCAAAGACCTCGACCCCTACCTCTACACGCTGCCGCGCGAACTGGCGGTGAAGCATTCGTTCCGCGTCGCGAGCGGCCTGGACTCGATGGTGCTGGGCGAGCCGCAGATCCTCGGGCAGATGAAGCAGGCGGTGCGTCAGGCCGAGCAGGCCGGCACGCTCGGCTTCCTGCTGCACAAACTGTTCCAGCGCACCTTCTCGGTGGCGAAGGACGTGCGCACCCAGACCGAGATCGGCGCGAACCTGGTGTCGATGGCCGCCGCCGCAGTGCGGCTGGCGGAGCGCATCTTCCCGAGCATTGCCGAGCAGCGCGTGCTGTTCATCGGCGCCGGCGAGATGATCGAACTCAACGCGGTGCATTTCGCGGCGCGTTCGCCCAAACAGATCACCGTCGCCAACCGCACGCTGGAACGCGCGCAGACGCTGGCGCGGCGCATCAACGGCCACGCGATCACGCTGACCGACCTGCCGGAACAGCTGGCGCAGCACGACATCATCGTCACCTGTACCGCCAGCCAGTTGCCGATCCTCGGCAAGGGCATGGTCGAGCGCGCGCTCAAGGCGCGCAAACACAAGCCGCTGTTCATCGTCGATCTGGCCGTGCCGCGCGACGTGGAAGCGGAAGTCGCCGAACTGAACGATGTGTTCCTGTACACCGTGGACGACATCGCCGAGGTGGTGAAGGAGGGCCTCGACGCGCGCCAGAGCGCGGTGAAGGAGGCCGAGGTCATCATCGATTCCGGCGTGTCCGATTTCGTCCACTGGATGGAGTCGCGCGAAGTGGTGCCGACCATCCGCGCGTTGCGCGACCATGCCGAGCGCAATCGCCGCCACGAACTGGAGAAGGCGATCCGCATGCTGGCAAAGGGCGAGAATCCGGAGAAAGTGCTGGAAGCGATGAGCAGCGGCCTGACCAACAAATTCCTGCATGCGCCGACCCACGCGCTGAACCAGGTGCACGGCGATGACCGCGAGATGTTCCTCGACGTGATCCATCGTCTCTACCACTTCCCCGACGAACAATGAATCCCGGTATCGCCGCCAAACTCGCCCGGCTGGGCGAGCGCCTGCTCGAAGTCAATGAGCTGCTGAGCACCGAACAAGCCACCAGGGATATGGATGCGTTTCGCAAGCTGAACCGCGAACGCGCGGAACTGGAGCCGGTGGTGGAGTTGTACCACGCTTATCAGGCCTGTCAGGCCGACCTCGACACCGCGCGCGAGATGGCGGGCGACCCGGAGATGCGCGAATTCGCCGAGGCCGAGACCAAGCAGGGCGAGGCGCGTCTGGCGCAACTCGGCAGCGAATTGCAAGTACAGCTTCTGCCCAAAGACCCCAACGACGAACGCAGCGTGTTCCTCGAAGTGCGTGCCGGCACCGGCGGCGACGAGGCGGCATTGTTCGCGGGCGACCTGTTCCGCATGTACTCGCGCTTCGCCGAACGCAAGCGCTGGCAGGTCGAAGTGATCTCGGAAAGTCCCGGCGAGATGGGCGGCTACAAGGAGATCATCGCGCGCATCGTCGGGCAGGGGGCTTACTCGGTGCTGAAGTTCGAATCCGGCGCACACCGCGTGCAGCGCGTGCCTGCCACCGAGACGCAGGGCCGCGTACATACCTCGGCATGTACCGTGGCGATCATGCCGGAAGTGGACGAGGTCGACGACGTGGTGCTGAATTCAGCCGATCTGCGCATCGACACGTTCCGCGCTTCCGGCGCGGGCGGCCAGCACATCAACAAGACCGATTCGGCGGTGCGCATCACCCACTTGCCGACCG
>JAVHQS010000114.1:2190-9880 GCA_036171255.1 Gallionella sp. | reverse complement strand
GCGGTTCATCTCCAGCAGGTGGCGCGCGATGGCGTAGGCGAGGGCGAGGCCGTCAAAGGTGCTGGTGCCGCGCCCGATCTCGTCCACCAGCACCAGGCTTTTGTCGGTGGCGTTGTGCAGGATGTTGGCGGCTTCGGTCATCTCGACCATGAAGGTGGAACGTCCGCTGGCGAGGTCGTCCGATGCGCCGATGCGCGTGAAGATCTGGTCGATCTCGGGAAGCCAGGTTTCCTGTGCGGGGACGAAGCAGCCGACGTGTGCTAACAGCGCGATGAGGGCGACCTGACGCATGTAGGTGGATTTACCGCCCATGTTGGGGCCGGTGATGAGCAGCATGCGGCGCGCATCGTTGAGTGCGGCGTCGTTGGGGGTGAATTGTTCGACTTGCGCCTCGACCACCGGATGGCGGCCTCGCGTGATCTCGATGCGCACATCGTCGCTGAAGCGCGGCGCGCAGAAGTTCAGCGTGGCGGCGCGCTCGGCAAAAGTGGCGAGCACGTCCAGTTCGGCGATGGCGGCGGCGATGGCTTGCAGTTGCGGGATGAAGGGTGCGAGCTGGTCCAGCAGCTGTTCGTAGAGGAATTTCTCACGTGCCAGCGCACGGTCATTGGCGGAGAGCGCCTTGTCCTCGAAAGCTTTCAGTTCCGGGGTGATGTAGCGCTCGACGTTCTTCAGCGTCTGGCGGCGGCGGTAGTCGTCCGGCACCTTGTCGGCATTGGCCGTGCTCACCTCGATGTAGAAACCGTGCACGCGGTTGTATTCCACCTTCAGCTTGTCGATGCCGGTGCGTTCGCGTTCGCGTTTTTCCAGCGCCAGCAGGAAGTCGCCACAGTGGGTCTGGATGCCGCGCAGTTCATCCAGCTCGGCGTCGAAGCCATCGGCGATCACGCCGCCTTCGCGAAGCACGGATGAAGGTTCGTCCTTGATGGTCTTTTGCAGCAGCTCGACCAGTGTTGCGTCGGCTTGCAGTTCTTTTGTCAGTTGTTGCAAGCGCGGGGCGCTGATGCCAGCCAGCGTCGAATGCAGTTCGGGCAATTGCTTGAGCGTGTCGCGCAGGCCGGAAAGGTCGCGCGGTCTGGCGCTCTTCAGCGCGATGCGTGCGGTGATGCGTTCCACGTCGACGCTGGGTTTGAGTTGCTGGTGCACGGCGCTGTACTTCTCGTCCATCTCGTCTACGGCATCCAGTCGCGCGCGCAGCACTGCACGGTCGCGCAGCGGATGGTGCAGCCAATGTGCCAGCAGGCGGCTGCCCATGTTGGTTGCGCAGGTGTCGAGCAACGAGAGCAGGGTGGGCGCAGCTTCGCCGCGCAGGGTCTGGGTGATCTCCAGATTGCGCCGGGTGGCGGCATCCATGCGCACGTAGCGATCCGCGCTGTACACCTGCATGCTGCGGATGTGGCGGATGGCCTGGCCTTGCGTGAGCTTCGCATAGCCGAGCAGCGCGCCTGCGGCTTCGAGCCCGACAGTGAAATCATCGCAACCGAATCCGGCGAGGTCGCGCGTGGCGAATTGTTGGCACAGTGCGCGGTGCGCGGTGTCGCGGTCGAAATGCCAGTCGGGGAGAGATTTGTTCGCGGCATTCTTGAATTGTGGTGCGGTCACGCTTTCGGCGTAGAGCATCTCGGAGGGTTGGAGACGTTCCAGTTCGGCGGGCAACTGGCTGGCTGATACTTCGGCGAGGGTGAATTGCCCCGAGGCAAGGTTGAGCCAAGCCAGACCGACTTCGTTGTTGCGCTGATGCAGCGCGAGTAACAGGTTGTCGCGCTTCTCATCCAGCAGTGCGGAATCGGTGAGCGTGCCGGGGGTGACGATGCGCACCACTTTGCGCTCCACCGGCCCCTTGCTGGTGGCGGGGTCGCCGATCTGTTCGCAGATCGCAACGGACTCGCCCATCTTCACCAAGCGCGCGAGGTATTGCTCCACGGCGTGGTAGGGCACGCCCGCCATCTTGATCGGCTGGCCGCCGGAGGCGCCGCGCTGGGTGAGGGTGATGTCGAGCAGTCTGGCGACGCGCACCGCGTCGTCATGGAACAGTTCATAGAAATCGCCCATGCGGTAGAACAGCAGCATGTCAGGATGCTCGGCCTTGATGCGCAAATACTGCTGCATCATTGGCGTATGGGCGACGGTCACAGCGTTCAGCCCTTCAGACCTTCCGTCAAGTGCGGTGCGATCAGCTTGAGCAACTGTTCGTGGATGTGCGGATTGCCGGCGCAGATGTGGCCGCTGGTCAGGTAGTTCTGGTTACCCGCCAGATCGCTCACGATGCCGCCCGCCTCGGAGATGAGCAGCGCGCCGCCGGCGATGTCCCACGGTTTGAGCGCGGTCTCGAAGAAACCGTCGTAACGACCGGCGGCAGTCCATGCCAGGTCGAGCGAGGCGGCGCCGGGGCGGCGCAGGCCGGCAGTGTTCTGCATCACATCCTTGAAGATCGCCATGTAGGCATCCATGTGTTCAAAGCGCGTGTAAGGGAATCCCGTGCCGATCAGGCTGTCCTCCAGTTCCTTGCGCTTGCTGACGCGGATGCGGCGGTCGTTGAGGAAGGCGCCGCGTCCGCGCGTGGCGGTGAACAGGTCGTTCTTGGTCGGGTCATACACCACGGCCTGGGTCAGCACGCCGTTGTATTGCAGGGCGATCGAGACGGCATACTGGGGTACGCCGTGCAAAAAATTGGTCGTGCCGTCGAGCGGATCGATGATCCACAGGTATTCCGACTCGCCTTGGGCACCGCCCTCTTCTGCTAGAATCGCGTGGGTCGGATAGGCATCGAGCAAGGCCTGCACGATGATGTGCTCGGCGGCGCGGTCCACCTCGCTGACGTAGTCCGCGTGGGATTTCTTGGTCACCGTGAGATGGTCGATGTTGTCGGCGGCACGGTGGATCAGATTGCCGGCGCGACGAGCGGCTTTCACCGCGATGTTGAGCATGGGGTGCATAACGAACCTTTGTTTTAATGAGCTGGGGAAATCCAGCGCGCATTTTAGTGGGTATTGCCTTTTGAATAAACCTAATCCTTTTGGCAACATCAGGGTCGTCCTGAGCCACACCACCCATCCGGGCAATATCGGCGCGGCGGCACGGGCGATGAAGACGATGGGTTTGCACCATCTGTACCTGATCAATCCGCGCCATTTCCCCGATGCACAAGCCAACGCCATGTCTGCCGGAGCGGATGACATCCTGGAAAGCGCGGTGGTGTGCGGCTCCATCGACGAAGCCTTGCAGGGCGTGGTGTTCACCGTGGCGATGACGGCGCGGTTGCGCGACATCTCCATCGAGGTGAAGACGCCGCGCGATGCGATGCCGCTGTTGCTGCAACAGGCCGCCACGCAGCCGGTCGCGTTGCTGTTCGGCACCGAAATGTCCGGCCTGACCAACGAGGAGATGGGCAAGGCGCGGGTGCTGGTGAATATTCCCACCGATCCCGATTATTCGTCGCTGAACGTCGCGGCGGCGGTGCAGGTGATGAGTTACGAGTTGAGCGTCGCGGCGCAAAGTTTTCGTCCAGTCGTGCAGGAGCAGCAACCTGCACCGCATGAAATGGCCGAGGGATTCTTTGCGCATCTGGAGAAGACGCTGCATGAGATCGGTTTCTTCACCACGCAGAATCCGGCGCGGATGATGCAACGCTTGCGCCGTCTGTATGCGCGGGCGAGGCTGGAGCAGGATGAGATCAATATCTTGCGGGGGATATTGAGCGTCACAACCGAGTACAATGCGCGACTCAAATCGCGTTACCAGCAAGAGCACAAAGATGTTCAAAAATATTAAAGAAGATATAAGCAGCGTATTCGACCGCGATCCGGCGGCGCGCAGCACCTTCGAGGTAGTGACATGTTATCCGGGTTTGCACGCGCGCATCATGCACCGCATGGCGAATACGCTGTGGCATGCCAACCTGAAATGGCTGGCGCGCTTCCTGTCTCATTTCGCGCGCTGGTTTACCGGCATCGAGATCCATCCCGGCGCGACCATCGGGCGGCGCTTCTTCATCGATCACGGCATGGGCGTGGTGATCGGCGAGACCGCCGAGATCGGAGACGATGTCACGCTGTACCACGGCGTGACGCTGGGCGGCACCTCGTGGAAGGAAGGCAAGCGCCACCCCACGCTGGGCAATGGCGTGGTAGTGGGAGCGGGAGCGAAGATACTCGGCCCCATCCACATCGGCGACGGCGCGAAGATCGGCTCGAACGCGGTGGTGGTCAAGGATGTCCCGGCAGGATCGACGGCGGCCGGTATCCCGGCGCGTATTCTCGACGAAGACAAGAAAACAGTGCCGGGCTTCAATGCCTATGGCATCGGCAACGACCAGAACGATCCGGTGTACAAAGCGTTGCACGGTTTGCTCGGACATAGCGTGACGGTAGACCAGCGTATCGACTTCATTTTGCAGCAGCTCGAAAAAATGGGTGTGCGCGTCGATGAAGAGCGTGCCACCGCCGACAAGTTCGACCCCAATCACCTGAATAATATTGTTGACTGAAAAGCTGGGGTATTTTATTATTGCCGCAAATGATTTATCGCGCGCTTCGGTGGGTGTTGAATTATCAGAATTTACTTATACAAAGGAGATGACATGCGATTGACCACTAAAGGACGTTTTGCCGTAACGGCGATGGTCGACTTGGCGATGCGTGGCGGAAAAGGCCCGGTGACTTTGGCCTCGATCAGCGAGCGTCAGAAGATTTCGTTGTCCTATCTGGAGCAGTTGTTCGGCAAATTGCGCCGCAACAAGATCGTGGAAAGCGTGCGCGGGCCGGGAGGAGGTTATTGCTTGGCCAGACCCGCCGGCAAGATCAACATCGCCGAGATCGTGGTGGCGGTGGATGAGCCGCTGGATGCGACCAATTGTGAGGGTAAAGGTGATTGCCTCGACGGAAAACCATGCATCACCCATGAATTGTGGATGGGACTCAACGCAAGGATCTACGAATATATGGAAGCGGTCAGCCTGCAACAGATGGTGGATAACCAGGCCAGGGCCAAGTGTGGTGTCGCACCTGTCGCGTTGGGCAAGAAAGAAACTAATCGTATGGCGGTTCCGGTTTGACGCGCAGGTGCTTTGAAACGCAAAGATTAAGGGCGATACAGTGATGAAATTACCGATTTACATGGACTACTCAGCGACCACACCGGTTGACCCGCGCGTGGCTTCGATGATGATTCCGTATCTGACCGAAAAATTCGGCAATCCGGCCAGCCGTTCCCATGCGTTTGGCTGGGAAGCCGACGAGGCGGTCGAGTTGGCGCGCGAGCAGGTTGCCGCGCTGGTCAACGCCGATCCGAAGGAGATCGTCTGGACTTCCGGTGCCACCGAATCGAACAACCTCGCCATCAAGGGTGCGGCGCACTTCTACCAAGGCAAGGGAAAACACATCATCACCATGCGCATCGAGCACAAGGCGGTGATCGACACGGTGCGCGAGCTGGAACGAGAAGGCTACAGCGCGACCTATCTCGATCCCGAGCCGAATGGGCTGCTGGACCTGGAAAAATTCAAAGCCGCGTTGCGTCCCGACACCATCATCGTGTCGGTGATGCTGGTGAACAACGAGATCGGCGTGATCCAGGACATCGCCGCGATCGGCGAGATCTGCCGCGACAAGGGCATCCTGTTCCATGTCGATGCGGCGCAGGCGACCGGCAAGGTGGCGATCGACCTGCAGCAGCTCAAGGTGGACCTGATGTCGTTCTCGGCGCATAAGACCTACGGCCCGAAAGGCATCGGCGCGCTGTACGTGCGGCGCAAACCGCGCGTGCGGCTGGAAGCGCAGATGCACGGCGGCGGTCACGAACGCGGCATGCGTTCCGGCACGCTGCCGACGCACCAGATCGTCGGCATGGGCGAAGCGTTCCGTATCGCGCAAGCCGAGATGGCGACCGAGAATGAGCGCGTGCGGATGTTGCGCGACCGTTTGCTGAAAGGCTTGATGGGCATGGAAGAGGTGCATATCAACGGCGACATGGAACAGCGTGTGCCGCACAACCTCAACCTCAGTTTCAACTTTGTCGAAGGCGAGTCGCTGATCATGGCGGTCAAGGATGTCGCGGTATCCAGCGGTTCTGCCTGCACCTCGGCGAGCCTGGAGCCGTCCTACGTGTTGCGCGCGCTGGGGCGCAGCGACGAACTGGCGCACAGCTCGATCCGTTTCACCGTCGGGCGTTTCACGACGGTCGAGGAAGTGGACTACGTGATCGCGTTGCTGAACAACAAGATCGGCAAGCTGCGCGAGTTGTCGCCGCTGTGGGAGATGTACAAGGACGGCGTGGACTTGAATTCTGTGCAGTGGGCTGCACACTAACATCAGGATGCTGGATCAAGGATTCAGGATTCGGCAAAGCCGGTTTCCCTGAATCCCGTATCCTGAGTCCTGAATCCTAGGAGGTTATATGGCATACAGCGAAAAACTATTGGATCACTATGAGCACCCGCGCAACGTCGGCTCGTTCGCCAAGGACGCGGAAGGGCTGGGTACTGGCATGGTCGGCGCGCCGGCATGCGGCGACGTGATGAAACTGCAGATCAAGGTCGGCAAGGATGGCATCATCGAAGACGCCAAATTCAAGACTTACGGCTGCGGTTCGGCGATCGCGTCCAGTTCGCTGGTGACCGAGTGGGTCAAGGGCAAGACGGTCGATCAGGCGCTGCAGATCAAGAACACGCAGATCGCCGAAGAGTTGGCCTTGCCGCCGGTGAAGATCCACTGTTCCATTTTGGCGGAAGACGCGATCAAGGCAGCGGTGGCGGATTACAAAGCCAAGCACGGCGAAAACGTTGAAACCGCAGCCTGCAAGGGCAGCTGCTAAGCGACAGGGGATAGAGAGCATGGGCGTTACTTTGAGCGAAGCTGCGGCCAAACATGTGCTGAATTTCATTGCCAAGCGCGGCAAGGGTGTCGGTTTGCGCATCGGCGTGCGCACCAGCGGTTGCTCCGGCATGGCCTATAAACTGGAGTTCGCCGATGAAGCGGGAAGCGACGATCTGCAATTCGTCAGCCATGGCGTGACGGTGCTGGTCGATCCCAAGAGCCTGCCTTATATCGACGGCATGGAGCTGGATTTCCAGCGCGAGGGGCTGAACGAGGGTTTCAAGTTCAACAATCCCAATGTCAAGAACGAATGTGGCTGCGGGGAAAGTTTCCAGATTTGATGCAATCCCCCAGCTTCGACTTCCAGCAAAATCATTTCCAGCTGTTCGGCCTTGCACAGTCCTATCTGATAGACACGACGCGGCTTGAGCAGCAGTACCGCGCCTTGCAGGCGCAGGTTCATCCCGATAAATCTGCGCATCTCGGCGAAGCGGAACAACGCGTCGCGATGCAGCGTGCCACGCTGGTGAACGAGGCCTATCAGACGCTGCGCAATCCGCTGCGTCGTGCGCGCTATTTGTTGCAACTCAACGGCGTGGACACACAGGAGGAAACCAATACCGCGATGCCGCTGGATTTCCTGATGGCGCAGATGGAGTGGCGCGAAGCGGTCGCCGAAGCGCAGCAGGCGCGCGATGCGGGGGCTCTGGGCGAACTTGAGACACGTTTGAGCCATGAAACGCGCGAACTCGAAGCGCAGCTTGCGGTTAAAATCGACGCCGGAAAAGATTACGCGGCTGCCGCCGGACTGGTGCGCAAGCTGCGCTTCATGGAAAAACTCGCGGAAGAGATACATGCCGCTTACGACGCAATAGATT
>JAVHQS010000114.1:0-2090 GCA_036171255.1 Gallionella sp. | reverse complement strand
GACGCAATAGATTACTGATGGCACTTTTACAGATTTCAGAACCCGGTCTGAGCACCGCGCCGCACCAGCATCGCCTGGCGGTGGGCATCGACCTTGGCACCACCAATTCGCTGGTGGCGACGGTGCGCAACGGCATCAGCGTGGTGCTTAACGACGAGAATGGCCGCGCCATGCTGCCTTCGGTGGTGCGCTATGCGGCTGATGGCAGCGTGGTGGTGGGCGCGGCTGCGCAAGCTGCGCAGAGCGACGACCCGACCAATACCATCGTCTCGGTGAAACGCTTCATGGGGCGCGGCCTCAGGGATGTCGGCGAGATCAGCCGTTTGCCTTACCGCTTCATCGACACCCCTTCGCCCTTCGCTACCTCAGGAGGCTCAGGACAGGGGTCCGGTATGCTGCAATTGCGCACCGTGGCCGGCGTGAAAAGCCCGGTCGAAGTGTCCGCAGAGATACTCAAGGTGTTGCGTCTTCGTGCCGAAGCCGCGCTGGGTGGCGAGCTGGTCGGTGCGGTGATCACCGTGCCGGCCTACTTCGACGATGCGCAGCGGCAGGCTACCAAGGATGCGGCGAGATTGGCGGGACTCAACGTGCTGCGTCTGCTCAACGAGCCGACCGCAGCGGCGATCGCTTACGGTCTGGATAATGCCGCCGAGGGCGTGTATGCGGTGTATGACCTGGGCGGCGGCACGTTCGACATCTCTATCCTGCGCCTGTCGCGCGGTGTGTTCGAGGTGCTGGCCACCAACGGCGATTCCGCGCTGGGCGGCGACGACTTCGACCAGCGCATCCATTGCTGGTTGCTGGAGAAGAACGACCTCTCCGCACTCAGCCCGCACGACACGCGCCTGCTGCTGACTCATGCGCGGGCCGCCAAGGAACAGCTGACCGAACTGGGCGAAACGCGCATCACGGCGGTGCTCTCGACGGGCGAACTGATCGACAACATGCTGCCCCGCAGCGAGTTCCAGACCATGTCGCAGAACCTGGTGCAGCGCACCCTGCAATCATCGCGACGCGCGTTGCGCGATGCGAAGTTGGGCGTGGCGGACATCAAGGGTGTGGTGATGGTCGGCGGTGCGACGCGCATGCCGCAGGTGCAGCACGCGGTCGGGGAGTTCTTCGGGCAGACGCCGCTGACCAATCTCGACCCGGACAAGGTCGTGGCGCTCGGCGCGGCGATCCAGGCCAACCTGCTGGCGGGTAACCGTGGCGGCGACGAATGGCTGCTGCTGGACGTGATCCCGCTCAGCCTGGGCATCGAAACCATGGGCGGCCTCGCGGAGAAGATCATCCCGCGCAACAGCACCATCCCGACCGCGCGCGCGCAGGAATTCACCACTTACAAGGACGGGCAGACTGCAATGAGCATCCATGTGGTGCAGGGCGAGCGCGAGCTGGTGAGCGATTGCCGCTCGCTGGCGAAGTTCGAGTTGCGCGGCATTCCCGCGATGGTGGCGGGCGCGGCGCGCATCCGCGTAACCTTCCAGGTGGATGCCGACGGCCTGCTCAATGTGTCGGCGCGCGAGATGGGCAGCGGTATCGAGGCGGCGATCGTCGTCAAACCTTCCTACGGGCTATCCGACGCCGAGATCACGCGCATGTTGCAGGACTCCACGCAATACGCGCAGGACGACATGCAGGCACGCGCGTTGCGCGAACAGCAGACCGAGGCGAACCAGTTGCTCGAAGCGGTGCAACACGCGCTGGAGCAGGATGGCGAGCTGCTCGACCAAGCCGCTCGCGCACGCATCGAAGCGGAGATGGCGGCGTTGCGCGACACTCTGCAGCTCGCCGATCATCACGCGCTCAAGCGCGCCATCACCGCACTGAACGAGGCCACGGTCAGATTCGCGCAGGCGCGCATGGACAAGAGCGTCGGGCAGGCACTGGCGGGCAGGAACATATCTGAACTGGAGGTGAAGTGATGCCGCAAATCATCGTGCTGCCGCATGTGGAATTGTGTCCCAAGGGCACGCTGTTCGATGTCGAACCGGGCATCTCGATCTGCGACGCATTGTTGCAGCATGGCGTGGAAATCGAGCATGCCTGCGAGAAATCCTGCGCCTGCACCACCTGCCACGTCATCCTGC
>JAVHQS010000113.1:0-9881 GCA_036171255.1 Gallionella sp. | reverse complement strand
CGCTCCTTGCTGCCCTTGCCCATCACGCGCACCACGCCCATGTCCATGCTCACCTGGGTGATGCGCAGCGTCACCAGCTCCGACACGCGCAGGCCGGTGGCGTACAGCACTTCAAACATGGTGCGGTCGCGCAAGCCCAATGGCGTCTGGGTATCCGGCGCATCGAGCAACCGCTCGACATCCTGTTCGGTGAGGCTCTTGGGCAGATTGCGCGGCAGTTTGGGCGTGTCGATCTGCAGCGTGGGATCGGCGCTGATCTTGCCTTGCCGGAGCAGGTAGCGGAACAGCCGCTTGAGGCTGGAGATGTTGCGCCCGGTAGAACTCGGCTTGGCTTTTTGCGCGACGACCAGATGGGCGAGATAGCCCTGGATGTCGCCGTGCGTGGTTTGCAGGATGGATGCATCGCGCTGCTTTTCCAGCCACGCGGCAAACTTGACCAAGTCGCGGCGGTAGCTATCCAGCGTGTTGCGCGACAGGCCGTCTTCCAGCCATAAGTTGTCGCAGAATTCGTCGAGCAGTTCGGCATTGTTCATTTTTTCTCCCCTCGCGCCTTGGGGGAGAGAGGCCGGGGGATAACCAGCGACTTGGACATTGTTTTTTGATGGCCTAGTCGAATGGCTAGTGGTGTTATCAGAGGGGCTTTCGCGCTTCTACCCTCTCCCCATCCCTCTCCCTGCAAGGGAGAGGGAGTGGCGGCTTCATGCGCTAGCAGCCAGCGCTTGATGTCCAGTGACGCACCGTTCGCGTGCCCCATGAAGCCGCCCAGACCGGTCTTGCCGACCACCCGATGGCACGGAATGATGACTGGAATGGGATTCGCGCCGCAGGCCTGGCCGACGGCCTGTGCGCTGGAGCGCAACTCGGCCGCCAACTCGCCGTAGCTGCGCGTCTGTCCGCGCGGGATGTCCAACATGGCTTGCCAGACTTTTTGTTGATGCGGGGTCGCGCTTAGTTTGAGCGGGATGAGGAACTGCGCGTCCGGGTCTTCAAAATAACGCAGCAATTGCTCGCACATGCTTTCTGCCAAGGCGCCGGAGGGACGCAGCGGCTTTTCGATCACGGGAAGAAAGTCGATGCCGAGCAAGGCTTCGTCATCGCAACGGATGCCTAGCACGCCGAACGGTACAACGAGTTTTGCCTGATAGGCCATGAGAGTCCCTCAATCAACCGCGATATTACCTGCGCCATTCTCTCACGAGTAACTTGAATTTGTAGGAGCAGGCCATGCCCGCGAGCTTAGTGCAAAGAGGTTCGCGGGCATGGCCCGCTCCTACAGATAAAATTGAGCCGATAAAAAACGGGAGCCTGAGCTCCCGTTCTTGTCATGCAGAAAAACCTGCCCGCAATTAGCCGCGTACTGCCAGTTTTTAGCTCCGGCATAACGCCTGCATGCAGGCGTTATGCCTTCGCTGAAAACTTACCTGGCAGCAAGTTTTTCCTTGATACGCGCCGACTTGCCGGAACGGTCACGCAGGTAGTACAGCTTGGCGCGACGTACCGCACCGCGACGCTTCACTTCGATGGAAGCGATCACCGGCGAGTAAGTCTGGAAGGTACGTTCCACGCCTTCGCCGGCGGACATCTTGCGCACGATGAACGCGGAGTTCAGGCCGCGATTGCGCTTGGCGATCACAACACCTTCGAAAGCCTGAACGCGCTTGCGTTCGCCTTCGACCACGTTCACGCTGACCACGACGGTGTCGCCGGGTGCGAATGCGGGAAGGGTCTTACCCAAACGGGCGATTTCTTCTTGTTCCAATGTTTCGATCAGATTCACTTTACTGCTCCTTGGTTGTCGGATCTTGTTCCTTCTGGAACTGTGCCAGAAGCCGAGACTCCTCTTTTGTCAAATCGCGCCCGGCCAATAGATCCGGCCGGCGCAACCACGTCCTGCCCAACGACTGCTGAAGCCGCCAACGCTGTATATCCGCATGATTGCCGGACAACAACACCGGGGGCACGGCTTCATCATTAAACATTTCCGGGCGGGTGTAGTGCGGGCAATCCAGCAAGCCCTGCACGAACGAATCCTGCTCGGCTGATTCGGCATCGCCCAACACACCGGGCAGTTGCCGCACCAAACTATCCATCAACACCATCGCCGCCAACTCGCCACCGGACAACACATAGTCGCCGATGGAAATTTCCACATCCACATACTGGCGGATCAGGCGCTCATCGATGCCCTCATAGCGTCCCGCCAGCAGGATCAGCCCTTCATCCGGCTGCGCCACCAATTCCTTGACCACCGCATGGGTCAGCAATTTGCCCTGTGGCGACAGATACACCACCCGGCTCTTTGCAACACCACTGGCCGCCTGCCGCTGCCTGGCTGCGTTGATCGCGGCTGCCAGCGGTTCGCCCAGCATCACCATTCCGGGACCGCCGCCGTAGGGGCGATCGTCAATGGTGTGATAATTATCCGTGGTGAAATCCCGTGGATTCCACGTCTTCAGCACATAACGTCCTTGTTCTGCCGCGCGCCGCGTGATGCCGTATTGCGTCAGCGCATCGAACATCTGCGGGAACAACGTGATGACGTCGAATATCACTTTAAGTAATCCGCTGACCAATCCACGCGGATGGTCTGGTTCTTCACATCCACCTGCCTGATCGCCGATGCGACGAACGGAATCAGTATCTCGCCGCTGTCGCCCCTCACGCTCAGCACATCGTTCGCGCCGGTTTCCAGCAAGTTCGCCACCGTTCCCAACACCGCACCCGCTTCATTCACTACCGTAAGCCCGATCAAGTCAGACCAGTAATATTCATCGTCGCGCTGCTGCGGCAAACTGCTGCGCGGCACGGCGATCAACAGTCCTTTCAGCTTCTCGGCGGCGTTGCGATCCGGGCAATCCGCCAGCAAGGCCGCCAGCGTCTTGTTATGCACCTCGCACTGTTCGACTGTCGCTTCACGCCACGGGCCATGCTCATGCCCTATCCACCACGACCCGTAGTCCGTCAGGCTATCGAGGTACTCGGTGTAGGGCTGGACCTTGATCCAACCGCGTATGCCGTGTGCTGCCGCCACTCGCCCCATGATCACCATGGAGCTTGCTTCATCAGGCTTGTGCAGTGGCACCGGCGCGCTTCACCAGCTTGGCAACCGCGTCGCTCAATTGCGCGCCCTTGCTTTGCCAATGGGCTACGCGCACCAGATCCAGGCGCAGCGCTTCCTGCTTCTCGGTAGCGATCGAGTTGTAGAAACCCAGACGCTCGATGAAGCGGCCATCGCGGCGATTGCGCGAATCGGCAACGACGACGTTGTAGAACGGACGATTCTTGGAACCGCCACGGGAAAGACGAATGATGACCATATGAAACCTATCTAAAAATAATTAGCCAAGCGAAAGGGCGCGAATTCTACGACACTTTGAGGACTTCTTGCAACCCTTAAAAAATCAACGGGTTGATTATCGACGAAGCAGCACTTCCAGAACGAACTTGCTGCCCAGATAGGCCAACAGCAGGAAGGCGAAGCCGCTTACCGTCCAGCGCACCGCAATACGGCCTCGCCAGCCGTAAAAGCGATGCCCCCACAGCAGCACGGCGAACACGCCCCAAGACAAAAAACCAAACAGGATTTTGTGGCTGAACTGCCAAGGCCTGCCGAAGATCTCTTCGGAGAACAGCACGCCGGATGCCAGCGTCAGCGTCAGCAACACGAAACCGATGCCGATGATATGGAACAGCAGGGTCTCCATAGTCAACAGCGGCGGCAGGCTGCGCAGTACGCGCGGCAACGAAGCATGATGCAGCCGCTTTTCCACCTGCGAGATCAACACCGCATGCAGCATGGCGATGGAAAACAGACTGTACGCCAGCATTGCCGCAGTGATGTGCGCCTTGAAAGCGAACAGGTTGGTATTCGCCAGCGGATGGTCGGAGGGGAACAGCTCCGGCAGCAGCATGGCCACCGCCGCCAGCGGCAGCACCAACGCCTGCAAGCCGCCGATCGGGTAGAAGAAGCGCGCCACCCAGTACACCAGCAAGGTCAGCCACACGATCAGCGACAGCGCGTTCAGCACGCCCAGATCGAAACCGCCTTCGGAAAAAATATCCTGCGCCAGCAAATAGCCATGCAATGCCAGCGGGATCAGCACCAGATGCCCCGCCAAGCCACGGCTCAATACATCGCCCTCGCCGCGCATTTGCGCGCGCCAGAAGTAGGCAGCGAGTACACCGTAAGCGACGAAAGCAAGCGCGGGAACAAGAAGGCTGGGCATTTTTTATCAGGATGTTTTAGACTTCGCGAATTCTACACCATCTCTCGAGAATCACTCATGCTGGACAATCTGACGCAACGCCTCTCCGGCGTCATCAAAAACTTGCGCGGCCAGGCGCGCCTCACCGAAAGCAACATTCAGGATGCGTTGCGCGAAGTGCGCATGGCGCTGCTTGAAGCCGACGTGGCGCTGCCGGTCGTCAAGGAATTCACCACCCAGGTCAAACAGGCCGCGCTCGGCCAGGAAGTCATCGGCAACCTGAATCCGGGACAGGCGCTGATCGGCGTGGTGCATCGCGAACTCACCAAACTGATGGGCGAGCACAACGACGCGCTCAACCTCGCCGCCACGCCGCCCGCCGTGATCCTGATGGCCGGTTTGCAGGGCGCGGGCAAGACCACCACCAGCGGCAAACTCGCCAAACTGCTGCGCGACCAGCATAAGAAAAAAGTGCTGCTGGTCAGCTGCGATGTGTACCGCCCCGCCGCGATCGAACAATTGCGCATACTGGCGCAACAACTCGGGATCGATTTTTTCGCCTCGGACCCCAGCCAGAAACCGCAGGATATCGCGCTGTCCGCGCTGGACTACGCACGCAGGCATTATCACGACGTGCTGATCGTCGACACCGCCGGGCGACTGGCCATCGATGCCGCGATGATGGAAGAGATCCAGCAACTGCACGCCGCGCTCAAGCCGATCGAAACGCTGTTCGTGGTGGATGCCATGACCGGACAGGATGCGGTAAACACCGCCAAGGCGTTCGGCGAGGCCCTGCCGCTGACCGGCATCATCCTGACCAAGCTGGACGGCGACGCGCGCGGCGGCGCGGCGCTGTCGGTGCGACAGATCACCGGCAAGCCGATCAAGTTCGTCGGTGTGAGCGAAAAACCCAACGGCCTCGAAGCCTTTCATCCCGGGCGCATGGCCTCGCGCGTGCTCGGCATGGGCGATGTGCTGTCGCTGATCGAAGATGCGCAACGCCAGGTCGATCACGGCGAAGCGAAGAAACTTGCCAAGAAGATGCAAAGCGGCAAGGGTTTCGACCTCAACGATTTCAAGATGCAGATGGTGCAGATGCGCAAGATGGGCGGCATGTCGGCGATGATGGACAAACTGCCCGCGCAACTCGGCAAGGCCGCTGCCGACAGCAAGGTGGATGACAAGGCCATCAATCGTCTGGAGGGCATCATCAATTCGATGACGCCGCTCGAACGCAGCAAACCCGAGCTCATCAAAGCCTCGCGCAAGCGTCGCATCGCGATGGGCGCGGGCGTGCAGGTGATGCATGTCAATCAACTGCTCAACCAGTTCGAACAAACGCAAAAGATGATGAAAATGTTCAGCAAGGGCGGCGGCATGGCCAAGCTGATGCGCGGCATGGCGGGCAAGCTGCCCGGTTTGGGCCGTTAACTTATCACATCCACATTTATGGGGTAAGCATGACTATCAAAGCCATTATTTTCGACGTGGACGGCACGCTCGCCGACACCGAGGACGGACATCGCAAGTCGTTCAACAAGGCCTTTGCCGAATGCGGGCTGGACTGGAACTGGGATGCCGCGCTGTACGACAAGTTACTCAAGGTGACCGGCGGCAAAGAGCGCATCAAATATTTCGTCAGCGATTTCTTGCCTGGCTTCACCAAGCCCGCCGATTACGACGGCTTCGTCAAAAATCTGCACGCGGTCAAGACGCTGCATTACACCGCCATGTTGCGTGAAGGGCATATTCCGCTGCGTCCCGGCATCAAGCAGCTGATCCACGATGCTCGCGACGAGGGGATCACGCTGGCCATCGCCACCACGACCACGCCGGAAAACGTTTCCGCCCTGCTGGAAGTGGGACTCGGCAAGAACTGGGCGGATTTCTTTGCCGCCAACGGCTGCGGCGACATCGTGCCGCACAAGAAACCCGCACCGGATATTTACTTCTGGGTACTGGAAAAAATGGGGCTACCGGCTGCCGATTGCATCGCGCTGGAAGATTCCGAGAACGGCCTGCGCTCCAGCATGGCCGCCGGCATCAAGACTTTCGTCACGATCAACCACTACACGCGCAACCAGAATTTCGAGGGTGCATCAGGAGTGTTCGACGACCTGAGCGATTTGGGTAGTTTTTACCGCGCCTGCGATTTGCCGCTTCCCAAGGCCTGAACTTCTAGCTAGTATCTTACCGCCGTGGGGACGTAGCTCAGCTGGGAGAGCGTCGCGTTCGCAATGCGAAGGTCGGGAGTTCGATCCTCCTCGTCTCCACCACCACCCGCCACCTCTTATAGTATTCGGCCAAGTAAAGTATCGGATAAAATACGCGTTCCAAATTCCAACCAACGTTAAGGACATAATCATGTACCAGATCGCCCCCTCGATTCTTTCCGCCAACTTCGCCAGATTGGGCGAGGAAGTCGATAATGTGCTCGCCTCCGGCGCGGACATCGTGCACTTCGACGTGATGGACAACCATTACGTGCCCAACCTGACCATCGGCCCGCTGGTGTGCGAAGCACTGCGCAAGCACGGCGTGACCGCCCCGATCGACGTGCATCTGATGGTCAAACCGGTGGACCGCATCATTCCCGATTTTGCCAAGGCGGGCGCGACTTACATCACCTTCCACCCGGAAGCCTCCGAGCACATCGACCGCACCATCGGCCTGATCAAGGAAAGCGGCTGCAAGGCCGGACTGGTGTTCAACCCGGCTACGCCGCTGGACATCCTGGAATACACGCTGCCCAAATTGGACATGGTGCTGCTGATGTCGGTGAACCCCGGTTTCGGCGGTCAGAAGTTCATCCCGCACGTGCTGGACAAGGCGCGCGCAGCACGCAAGATGATCGATGCTGGCAAGTACAACTGCCGCCTGGAGATCGACGGCGGCGTCGGCCCGGCGAATATCCGCGAAGTGGCGGAAGCCGGTGTGGATACTTTCGTTGCAGGTTCTGCGGTGTTCGGCAAATACAACGCAAATGACAAGAACCACTACAACACCATCATCGGCGAGTTGCGTGCCGAACTGGCCAAGGCGAAGAAGTAATGCGGCCAGCGCATTTTCCGCTCAGCATTTCTGCCATCGTCATCGATCTCGACGGCACGTTGCTGAACACTGCGCCGGAGCTTTCCGAAGCGGCCAACCGCATGCTGCGCGACATGGACTACGCGCCGGTCTCACAGGACTTGCTGGCGAGCTACATCGGCAACGGCATCAGTTGGCTGGTGAAGCGCGCGCTGACCGGCGACATGCATGCCACGCCGGATGCCGCGCTGTACGAGCACGCATTGCCGATCTTTGAGAAACACTACGCCGAACTGTTGCTTCGCAGCAGGGTTTTTGAAGGTGTGATCGAAGGTCTGGAAGCGATGAAGCAAGCCGGTTACCGTCTGGGCTGCATCACCAACAAGGTCGAGCGATACACCACCCCGCTGCTGCAAGGCATCGGTCTGGCCAAATATTTCGAGATCGTGCTGGCCGGCGACACCTTGCCGGAAAAGAAACCGCATCCGCTGCCGCTGCTGCATGCCGCGAAATTCTTCGGTGTGCCTATCGAGAATCTGTTGCTGATCGGCGATTCGCTGAACGACACCATCGCCGCACGCGCCGCCGGTTGTCCGGTATTCTGCGTGCCTTACGGCTACAACCACGGCGAACCGGTGGAGACTTTGGATATGGATGCAGCGATCGCCAATCTGGCGGCCGCGTTGCCGCTGATGAAACGTATCTAAAAATGAACAACCTCCTGCATCAAACAAATTGTTGGCGATGGTGAGAATGCGCATGCAGGTTGGGTTAGCGTTTTTTGCGTAACCCGACATGGCAAGCTCACAACATCTGTTGGGTTACGCGGTGAAGCGGCTAACCCAACCTGCGAAACAGGAGGTTTTTCATGTTGCAACCCATCACCGAATCTGAATTCAACGCGCTGGCCGAACAAGGCTACAACCGCATCCCGCTGGTCAGCGAAAGCTTTGCCGATCTGGACACGCCGCTGTCGCTGTATCTCAAGCTCGCCAATAAACCTTTTTCTTATCTATTGGAATCAGTGCAGGGCGGCGAACGCTTCGGGCGCTATTCCTTCATCGGCCTGCCTGCCGATACGCGCATCACGGTGCGAGGCAAACAGGTCACGCTGACGCACAAAGACACCGAGACCACCCACGAAGTCGACAACCCGCTGGATTTCATCCGCGAATACCAGTCGCGTTTCAAGGTCGCGCAGCTGGAAGATCTGCCGCGCTTCTGCGGCGGGCTGGCAGGTTATTTCGGCTACGAGACGATACGTTACATCGAGCCGCGTCTGGCCCAGCCCAACAAAAACGGATCGCAGAAACCGGATGCCATCGGAACCCCTGACATCCTGTTGATGCTCACCGAGCAACTGGCGGTGATAGACAATCTCACCGGCAAACTGACCTTCATCGTGTATGCCAATCCTGCACATGAAGACGCTTACTCATCGGGCTGCGAGCGGTTGCGCGAACTGGTCGGCATGATGCATCTGCCGCTGGACATCCCGCATGCTCCGCCGATGCACGGCGGCGAAGCAAAATCCGAATTCGGCGAGGCCGCGTTCAAGAACGCCGTGGTCAAAGCCAAGCAGTACATCTTCGATGGCGACATCATGCAGGTGGTACTGTCGCAACGCATGGCGCAACCTTTCCCCGCCGCGCCGCTGTCGCTGTACCGCGCGCTGCGCAGCGTCAATCCGTCGCCGTACATGTTCTATTACGACATGGGCGACCATCACGTGGTCGGCGCGTCGCCGGAGATATTGGTGCGACTGGAAGACAACATGGTCACCGTGCGCCCGATCGCCGGAACCCGGCCGCGCGGCAAGACGCAGCAGCAGGATGCCGAACTCGCGCAGGACCTGCTGGCCGATCCGAAAGAGCTGGCCGAACACCTGATGTTGATCGATTTGGGCCGCAACGACATCGGCCGCGTCGCGCAAAACGGCACGGTCAAGCTCACCGAAAAAATGATCATCGAACGCTACTCGCATGTGATGCACATCGTCTCCAACGTCGAGGCCGAACTCAAACCCGGCTTCAACGCGATGGACGTGCTCAAAGCCACTTTCCCCGCCGGCACGGTGTCGGGTGCCGCAAAGGTGCGCGCGATGGAGATCATCGACGAGCTGGAACCCAGCAAACGCGGCATCTACGCGGGTGCGGTCGGCTATCTCGGCTTCAACGGCGACATGGACCTCGCCATCGCATTGCGCACCGCCGTGGTGAAAGACAACACGCTCTACGCGCAAGCGGGAGCCGGCATCGTCGCCGACTCGGTGCCCGACAGCGAATGGATGGAAACGCTGAACAAGGCGCGCGCGGTGCTGCGTGCGGCGGAGATGGTACTGGAAGGGCTGGACACGGAAGTGCATCGGTAGAAATCAACTCGGCATCACTACCATGACTTATGGTTCTTGACGCCATAGACCTGCCCCCCCGATAATCACGCCATGAACACCAAAGCTGCGCTGCTATACCGCGAAAAACGAACCTATGCCGACGGCATCATCGAGATGGTGGTTTGGCAAGTTCCCGAGCCAGTTCCGCCATCGGAGCATCCATTCAAATACCGGCTGGTATTTGTGCGAGACGGCAAACGGGTGGCCGGTTACGACAACGAGCGCGGCAAGGGCGACCACAGGCATATTGG
>JAVHQS010000112.1:4381-10148 GCA_036171255.1 Gallionella sp. | reverse complement strand
TTTCACATTTCACATTTCACATTTCACATTTCACATTTCACATTTCACATTTCACGACTTGGAGCAAGCACTTCGCGATTGCCGTTGCCCTGCATCGGCGAAACGATCCCTGCGGCTTCCATCTGCTCGACCAGCCGCGCGGCGCGGTTATAGCCGATGCGCAGATGGCGTTGCACCAGCGAGATGGAAGCGCGGCGCGATTTGACCACGATCTCGACGGCCTGGTCATACAGCGGATCAGCCTCGGCATCCATGCTGCCACCCGCAGCCGAACCACCGTCATCCGGTTCTTCCAGCGAGTTCAGCACGCCGTCGATGTACTGAGGCATGCCCTGCGCCTTGAGGTATTCGGCCACGCGGTGCACCTCCTGATCGGACACGAACGCGCCGTGCACCCGTTGCGGATAGCCGGTGCCGGGCGGCAGGTACAGCATATCGCCCTGCCCCAGCAAGGCTTCCGCGCCCATCTGGTCGAGGATGGTGCGCGAATCGATCTTGCTCGACACTTGGAATGCCACGCGTGTCGGCACGTTGGCCTTGATCAGCCCGGTGATCACATCCACCGAGGGGCGCTGCGTGGCCAGCACCAGGTGGATGCCGGAAGCGCGCGCCTTCTGCGCCAGACGCGCGATCAACTCTTCGATCTTCTTGCCCACCACCATCATCAGGTCGGCCAGCTCGTCGATGAACACCACGATCAGCGGCAATTCCTCAAGCGCTTCGGGATCATCCGGAGTGAGCGTGAACGGATTGGTGAGCGGCTGCACGGCCTTGACCGCATCGCGCACCTTCTGGTTGTATCCGGCGATATTGCGCACGCCGAGCGCGGACATCAGCCGGTAGCGCCGGTCCATTTCCTGCACGCACCAGTTGAGTCCCGATGCGGCCTGACGCATGTCGGTGACCACCGGCGCCAGCAGGTGCGGGATGCCTTCGTATACCGACAGCTCCAGCATCTTCGGGTCGATCAGCAGCAGGCGCACCTGTTGCGGCGTGGCCTTGTAGAGCAGGCTCAGGATCATCGCGTTGATCGCCACCGATTTGCCGGAGCCGGTCGTACCCGCCACCAGCACATGCGGCATCCTGGCCAGATCGGCCACCACCGGCTTGCCGGCGATATCCTTGCCCATCGCCATGGTCAGCGCGGAGCCCATTTCGGCATACACCTGCGAACTGAGGATATCGGACAGGTGCACCATCTGGCGTTTCGGATTGGGCAGCTCCAGCGCCATGTACGCCTTGCCCGGTATCGTCTCGACCAGACGGATGCTCACCACCGACAGCGCGCGCGCCAGGTCTTTCACCAGATTGGTGATCTGGCTGCCCTTCACGCCGACCGCAGGATCGATCTCGTAGCGGGTGATCACCGGCCCCGGATAAGCGGCCACCACCCTCACGTCCACGCCGAAATCCTTCAGCTTGCGCTCGATCAGGCGCGAGGTGAATTCCAGCGTGTCGGCGGAAACCACCTCGACCTGCTGGGTGGCCGGGTCCAGCAAGCGCAGCGGCGGCAGCGCCGAGTCGGGCATCTCTGCGAACAGCGGCGCCTGTTTTTCTTCGCTGACGCGCGCCGACTGAACCACTTCCAGCATCGGCATCTCGATATGGATAGGCTGGTGCTCCTCGACGCGCCGCTTCTCGACTTCCACGACGGCGACGCGCTCGCTCATCGCCTGCGCGCCGATGCGCTTGTCCTGGCGTGTCTGCCATACCTGGCGCACCCAGCGATAAACGGTTTCCAGTGTCGCACCCAACCAGTCCGCCAGACGCAACCACGACAATCCGCTGAACACGCTGAAGCTGGTCGCCAGCAACGCCAGCAACAACAGCGTCGCGCCGGTAAAACCGAGCAGGCGCGTCAGCGCGTCACCCAGCGCGACCCCGAGCATCCCGCCCGGAGCAAGCGGCAACGGCACCTTCAGCGTGTGCAGACGGATCGCTTCGAGCGCGCTGCTGGACAGCAACAGCAGCGCAAAACCGATGACGGATACCCACAGGGTACGTTGGTCAAACAGGCTGTCGGCGCGCAACGAACGATAACCCGCCCACACGCGCTGCAGCACATACACCACCCACCACCACGCGGAGAAACCGAACAGATAGAACAACAGATCGGACAGATACGCGCCGAGCACGCCACCCGGGTTGCCGGTCAGCGCACCGCTGACACTATGCGACCAGGCCGGGTCGGCACGATCATAACCATACAGCGCCACCGCCAGATAGAGCGCGCAAGCGACCAGCAACAGCCAGCGCGATTCGCGCAGCAGGCCGAACAGCTTGCTGCCGGGAAGATCGCCGCTTGCTTCAGTCATTGGACTCACCGACCAAGCCTAGCTGCTCGGCGACCCGCACCGCCTCCATGCGACTGCCGACGCGCAGGATCTGGTATACCGCCGCCACATGAATCTTGACGGTCCCTTCGGCGAGATGAACCGTCTCGGCGATCTCCTTGTTGGTCAGGCCGGCGGAAAGATGTCTCAACACCTGCATCTGCCGCGGGGTCAAGCCGTACTCGTTGGTATTCGGACTGCGGCCATCCTTGCGATCGCCGTCGCTCTCTTCAGCCGTGCCGCGCTGCTGCAAGATTTGCGGCGGCACATACACCCCGCCGGAAAGCACCAGATTCAGCGCGCTCAGCATCACCGCCGCAGTCGAGCTCTTGCATATGAAACCCATCGCGCCGGAATTCATCACCTTTTCCATATTGCCGCGCCCGTCTTCGCCGGATACGACCACGACCGGAATATGCGGATAACGCTGGTGGAAGAATTTGATGGAGACAGCCCCCTCGCTGCCCGGCATGTTCAAATCCAGCAGCGCGAGATCCAGTTCCGGATGCTGCCCGGCAAGCCTCAAGCCATCGGGGAAATTCCCGGCTTCCAGTATCTCGACTGTTTCGGCCAACTGCTGCAGCACATAGCTCATTCCCTCCCGGAACAGCGCGTGGTCATCCACCAGCAGGATCTTCATTTTTCTCCCTTGCACTCAAGCATTCTTGAACGGCATCAATCATAACATCCGGTCTGCGTGCCGGAATCACCAAAACAAAACAACTCCCCACACCTTGCGTGGAGCTTACTTGCATTTGATAACCGAGCAATTGCTCCAGCCGTTTCACGATCGCCAAGCCCAGCCCCAGGCCCTTATTACGGTCACGCTGCCGGTTGCCGACCTGGTAATACTCCTCGAAGATATGCGGCAAATGATCCGGCGCGATGCCGATGCCGCTGTCGCTCACGGTCAATTCCAAACCGCCCTCGACTTGTTTACAGCCCAGCACAATCTCACCGCACTCGGTGTAGCGGATGGCGTTGGCAAGCAGATTGCGCAGGATACGTTCAAGCAGCGATGGATCGCTGTAAATCACCTGGTCGCAATCTTCCACCTCAAGGCGCAGCCCCTTGTGTTGCGCCAGCCAGGAGAACTCGGCATGCATCCGATCCAGCACCGGTTGCATGGCGAACGGCTGGTAGCGCGGCTGCACCACGCCGGCCTCCAGCTTGGAGATATCCAGCAGCGCATCGAACATCGTACCGAGCACGTCGACCGAATACGCTATCTTCCCGACCAACTCAATCGCCTTCGCGTCACGAATCTGTCCTTTCAGCGCTTCCACGAACAAGGTCAGCGCGCACATCGGCTGGCGCAGATCGTGGCTGGCTGCGGCAAGAAATCTGGATTTCATCCGATTGGCCTGTTCGGCCTGGTGCTTTGCCGATTCGGCATGCCGCTTTTCTTCGGTCAATTGCCCGACCAGCTGTTCGTTCTCGAAAGATCTGCGCAAGGACAACTCGAAGGTCTGGCTCAGCCCGCGCCCCGCATTCAGCACAAAAATCAGATAGACAGCCAACATCGCAGCCAGAACTAAATGGGTATGATCGCCGATCAGCAGATTGCTGAACAGGATCGGCAAAATTGCGAAACTGATATAGATGTACAACGCGGGAGGGAAGACCGGGTTGAGGGTCACCGCTCCCGCCGCAATTCCCAGAATCACACAGATCAGCAGCGCCTGATAGGCCAGATCGTCCGGGACGAACATCAGGACGCCGACACTGCCCCACACCGCCCCCACCATGGTGACGAACACGATGAAACGCAGCCGCCACAGCTTGCATTCCGCCGCGTTGCGCGTTTCATGCCGGTGACGCCACCAATGGTAAGCCTCGATCAGGTGTGCGGCATACAACGCGGCCAACCAACCCAGCAGCACGTTATGCGCCACCCTGTCCCACATCAGCCAGCACAGCAATAGCGCCATCCCCATTTGGCTTACGATCATCAGCGGATAGTCGCGCAGGCGTGCACGCAACTGCTCGGCACGGATCGGCAAGTTCGCCGCGTCGATGTCGCAACCCATTTTGGCGCACAGAGATTCGCTCATCGTCGTTCTCTTTCAGTCCCGGTCCAGCGCCAGCAGCAGGCGCAGGTCTTCCGCCAGCCACTCGGCGCGCTGCCCGTACGGCGCAAGCAAGCGCACCTTGCCGTGCGTGTCGATCAGGAAAGTGCCGGCGCTGTGATCCACGTTGTAACCGGAACTGGTCGGCTGTTTTCGATACACTACGTCGAACGATTTGGCGGCTTGCGCGGTAGCCTGCGCGTCGCCGGACAACCCCAGAAACGCCGGGTTGAAGGCGGGAATATATTGCGCCAGCAACTCGCCCGTATCGCGCTCCGGATCGACCGTGACGAACAGCACCTGCACCCTGTCCGCATCCTTGCCCAGCATTCGCATCGCCTGCGCCAGATCGGCCATCGTAGTCGGACATACGTCCGGACAGTGGATATAACCGAAGAACAGCACCACCAGCTTGCCGCGAAAATCCGCCAGCGTGCGCGGCTTGCCGTTGTGATCGGTCAACCTGAAATCCGCTGCCGGGAACTTCGCGCTGACATCGCTGGCATGGAACGGCGAAGGCAGCCTGGGTTCCCCGCAAGCCGCCAGCAACCCGGCAAATAACAAGACCCATAAATTACGCATGACGCCCTTCCCAATTGCCCCCGGTAAAAATATCGGCCTGTAGGAGCGCAACTTGTTGCGCGATGAATCAATCGCCCGGTAAACCGGGCTCCTACAACAGCGCCCCTGTAGGAGCGCAATTCATTGCGCGATACGATTTGCTTTCACGCAGACACATGGCAACTCCCGGCCCAGCCATAGCTGTAAAAAGTGTAGCCTACCTTGATCAGCCCGTACACGCCGAACCCGGCCACCAGCAATCCGGCAGCCATCCGCACGCGCGGCGACTGCACCCAACCCTTGATGCTTTCCCAGAACAAGCCTATCGCCAGCAGATTCGGCAAGGTTCCCAAGCCGAACGCCAGCATGATAGCCGCGCCGCTTTGCGCGTGACCGCTGGCCAGCGCGGTGATCAGCACGCTGTACACCAGGCCGCACGGCAGCCAACCCCACAACGTGCCGAGCAGAAACGCGCGCAGCGGGGTCGTGACGGGGAACAGGCCGCGCGTCAGCGGCTGGATGCGCTGCCACAGCCCTTTGCCGGCCAGCTCGATGCGCCGCACCATCCCCCAGATACCGGCGAGATACAGACCCAGCGCGATCAGCATCAGGCTGGACAGCGCGAACAGCAGATGCTGCACCGGCACCACATCGCGCAGCAGCAAACCGGCCTGCCCGACCGCACCGACCAACGCGCCCGCCAGCGTGTAGCTGGCCAGCCGTCCGCTGCTGTAGGCCAGATGGAACGGCCAGTGTGCGCCAGAGAACATTGCAGCCCTCGCGCCGGAAGGTGTGAGACGATCG
>JAVHQS010000112.1:0-4281 GCA_036171255.1 Gallionella sp. | reverse complement strand
CCGACGATGCTGCCGCACATGCCGAGACAATGCACGCCGCCGAGCAGCCCGACAAAAAATACCGCGATGATGCTGAAATCAGTCATGCGTCCCTGCTTGCTCCAATAGTTCCAAGTTTAACCGCGCCGCAGCTTCACGCGCATCCGGATGCGCACTATACGGCACCACGCCCAACAGCGGCGCGGCGATGCGCTGCTGCAACGCGGCGATATTCTCATCGCGCAGCGCCATATCCGCGTCCACACAGTTCGCCACCCAGCCCGCCAGCGTCAAGCCGCGCGAAGCGATCGCCTCCGCCGTCAGCAGCGCGTGATTCAGGCAGCCCAGCCGCATCCCGGCCACCAGGATGACCGGCAGCCCCAATTGCCCGGCCAGATCCGCACTATCCTGCCCGTCGTTCAATGGCACGAGAAACCCGCCCGCGCCTTCCACGATCACCACTTCGGCCTGCGCCGCCAACTCCGCATATGATTCTAAGATGCGCGCAACATCGATGCTCACGCCCGCGAACCGCGCTGCCAGATGCGGTGCGACGGCCGGTGCGAAACAATACGGGTTGATCTGCCCCTGGCTGGCAGACACATTGCTGGCGGCGCGCAACTGCGTGACATCCTCATGCCGATCACCATCCCCGCAGCCTGCCGCGACCGGCTTCATCCCGGCCACGCGCCTGCCCTGCGCGGCAAAACTATGCAGCAGCGCGCAGCTGACCAGCGTCTTGCCGACTGAGGTATCCGTCCCGGTGATGAAATAGCTCATTTCGAATTTTCTTGCGCTGACAATTGTCTCGCCACCTGTGGGAGCCGATTCATCTGGCGATGCGAGGTTGACCATCGCGCAATGAATTGCGCTCCCACAAAACAATTGCGGCCCCCTCTTTTGTCATGCGCGGCTTAGCTTTCCAGGCGTGGCCATAGACCACTTCATAGGTGGCAGGCAACTTGCCGTCACGGCGCAAGCGCTCGTAATTCCCGGCCAGACGCGCCCACGCATTCTTGCCCATCAAGCCCTGTCCGCGCCCGGCGGTGGCATTGTGCGCGCCGATGGCCTTCAGGTCATGCAGCACGCCGCGCACATCGTCATAGGTCAGCGTCAGATATTCCATGTCCATCACCGGCTCGGCAAAACCGCTGTGGGACAGCATGTCGCCGATGTCGTGCATGTCGGCGAAACGATTCAGATGATTGTGCCGGTCCACCCCGTTGAACGCCAGCCTTAACTCCTTCAGCGTATCGGGCCCGAAGGTGCTGAACATCAGCAGCCCATCCACTTTCAGGATGCGATGCAACTCGACGAACGTCGCGGGCAAATCGTTGCACCATTGCACCGCCAGATTCGACCACACCATCTCCACGCTGTTCGCCACCAACGGCAAGGCCTCGATGTCGCCGCACACTTGCAGCTGCTTTGCGCCGCCGAACAATTTCTGCCACCAGCCGGAACGGCCGCGTGCGGTCTGCAACATGCCGATGGCGATGTCCAGCGCCACCACCTGCGCGGACGGATAGCGCTGCGCCAACTGGCGCGTCCCCCATCCGGTACCGCTGCCCGCGTCCAGTATGCGCGCGGGTTGCAGCTTGATGTAAGCGAGCCGCTCCAGCATGCGGACACACACTTCGCGCTGCATCACCGCCGCCGCGTCGTAGCCTGCCGCCGCACGGGTAAAGGCGCGGCGCATCTGCCGCTTGTCTATCAGGTATTCATTCATGCAAAAAATCCACCACGTGTTTTACGAATTCTTCCGGGTGCGACAGGAACGGCGCATGCGCCGCGCCCTTGATCGTCGCCAGTCGCGCCTGCGGCATCTGGCTGGACAGATAGCGCGCGGCCTGCGGCGGCGTGAGCGTATCACGTTCACCGGCGATCACCAGCGTGGTTTGCCCGACCTCCGGCAATGCGCTGCGCAGATCGCAATCGCGCAGGATTTCCAGACCAGACTGCAACGCCGCCAGATCCGGCTCGCCGCGACCGAACAGCGCGCCGCGCAACGTCGCCAGCAATTCCCGCTCCTGTTCGCTGCCGCGCACTTGCAGCGCGAGGAACCGCCGCAGCGTCAGCGCGTAATTCTGTTGCAGCGCGGCGGCGAACTCCGCCAGCGTCTCCGCCGCCATCGCGCTCGGCCAGCCGTCCCGCTGCACGAAACACGGCGTGCTGGCGACCAGCACCAGACGGCTCACCTGTTGCGGCTTTCGCATCGCCCAGCGCAACGCGATCTGACCGCCCAGCGACCAGCCGCACACGGTGAGCGGTTCGCCGAATTGTGCGGATAGTTCGTCAACGATGGCATCGAGAAGCGCGCCGGAACCGTTCGCAGCGAGCTTGTCGAACTGCGTGTCACCCGCTCGTTCAGGCTTCGACAAGCTCAGCCCGAACGGCATTATCGATCCCGCGCTCAATCCATGTCCGGGCAGATCCACGGCCAGCACGCGAAAATGTTGCGCCAATTTTTCCGCTGCTTCGCCCCACATCCCGCCGTGCATGCCCCAGCCGTGGATCAGCAGTAACGGTGCGCCTTTGCCCCTGACTTCAACGTGCATGCTGGTCACTTGCATCCTCAATAATGAAACCCACCATGCACGTTCCCCTCTCCCGAGCGTGTGTTGTTGGGGCTTTAGCCCCATACAACCACGGCCTACCCCTTGCGGGTGCAACCCTGATGGAGCTACTAGCCATTCGACTAAGCCAGCAAGCTGGCAAGTCGCTGGTTATCTCCCGCCTGCGTGAGAGGAAGCAAACGAATCGCTGCGCGAATTTTTTGTTACTGTGCAAGCTCATGCAACGCCTCCAGCAAACGCGTCACATCCGCAGCACTGTGCGCGGCAGACAAGGTGATGCGCAGACGTGCCGTACCTTGCGGCACGGTGGGCGGACGGATCGCCGCGACCCAGATGCCGCGTTCGCGCAGTCCGTCGCTCAGCGCCAATGCCGCCTGATTGTCACCGATCAGCAACGGCTGTATCGCTGTCGCCGATGGCATCAATTTCCAGGGCAGGCTGCGCAATCCGCTGCGCAGTTGCGCGATCAGCCGTTGCAGACGAGCGCGCCGCCCGTTGCCTTCCGCGATCAGTTGCAGACTCTCCAGCACCGCACTGGCCAATGCCGGCGGGGTGGCCGTGGTGTAGACATAACTGCGTGCATGATTGACGAGGCTATCGATCACCACCTGCTCCGCCGCGACGAACGCACCGAATACCCCGGCGGCCTTGCCCAGCGTCGCCATATAGATGATGCGCGGCGAGGCAATGCCGAAATGCGAGAGCGAGCCGCGCCCCTGCTCGCCCAGCACGCCGAAGCCGTGCGCGTCGTCGACCAGCAGCCAGGCATCATGCCGCTCGCATAACGCCAGCAATTCCGGCAACGGTGCCAGATCACCGTCCATGCTGAATACCGCATCGGTGATGACCAGCTTTCTACCGCTTTGCGTTTGCGCAAGAAGCTGTTCCAACTGTGCCATGTCACCGTGTCGGTAACGCTTCACTGTCGCACGCGACAACTGCATCGCATCGTTCAGCGACGCGTGATTGAGCTTGTCGGCAAATACCGTATCGTCCTTGCCGGCCAACGCCTGCACCACGCCCAGATTCGCCATGTAGCCGGTGGAGAACAGCAACGCGGCGTGCTTGCCGGCGAAAGCGGCAAGTTCATCTTCGAGTCGTTGATGTGCCTGGGTATGACCGCTCACCAGATGCGCCGCGCCCGCACCCACACCGTATTGCGCGGCGCCCTGTTGCAACGCGGCGATGAGTTGAGAATGATTGGCCAGCCCGAGATAATCGTTGCTGCAAAAGGCCAGATAGGATTTCCCATCTGCGGAAATGTGCGGAGACTGCGGGCTGTCCAAGGTGCGGCGAGTGCGCAACAAGCCCTGTGCGGTTCGTTCGTTCAGTTCATTTTGTAATTGGCTAAAAGGCATATTTGCCACAGAGGTCGTAGGTTGGGTTAGGTATAGTTGGGTTAGGTATAGCCGTAACCCAACAAATAATAAACGCGGATCGCGGCAGGTGTTGGGTTACGGCGCAGACCGCGCCTAACCCAACCTACATTTAGTGTTTTTCGGCGAACGGATACATGCCCAACTTATCCAGCAACGCACGATCCCGCTCGACTTCGGGATTGCCGGTGGTCAGCAATTGCTCGCCATAGAAGATCGAATTCGCGCCGGCCAGGAAACACAACGCCTGTATCGCATCGGACATCTGCTGGCGACCGGCGGAAAGACGCACGCGTGCGGTCGGCATGGTGATGCGCGCCACCGCGATGGTGCGCACGAAATCCAGCGGA
>JAVHQS010000111.1:1492-10302 GCA_036171255.1 Gallionella sp. | reverse complement strand
GAAAACGACAGGGAAAACGACAGGGAAAACGACAGGGAAAACGACAGGGAAAACGACAGGGAAAACGCCCGAGGCAGTGCTCCTACTGTTGGGTGGCAACCCGAACCTGACCGTGCCCGAAATTGCTGCTCGTTTGGGTAAGTCGGAGCTGACCGTTCATCGCGCCATTCGCACTCTGCGCGAATCCGGCCGTCTGGAACGCGTCGGTCCCGACAAGGGGGGCTATTGGAAAGTGCTGGACGACTGAGGGATGAAGGAATGATCACCGAAGACCACCTCGAACAACTCGCCCTTACCTGGTTTCAGGACGCAGGCTGGGAGTATTGCTACGGCCCGGACATCGCGCCGGATTTGGGCACGATTACGGAGGCGCAGGCATGAGCAACGACAGCGGCGAACTGGTAATTTTTCAGGAGGCGGGACAGCCGGTCGAGGTCAAGCTGGATGTCAAACGCGATACGGTGTGGATGTCGCAGCGGCAGATGGCGGACCTGTTCGAGACTTCGACAGACAATGTCGGCCTTCACTTGAAAAATATTTTTTCCGACGGCGAGTTAAGCGAGGCGGCAACTACCGAGGATTCCTCGGTAGTTCGTCAGGAGGGCAAGCGCCAGGTAAGCCGCAACGTGAAGCATTACAACCTTGATGCCATCATTTCGCTGGGTTACCGCGTCAGTTCCAAGCGAGCTGTGCTGTTCCGCCAGTGGGCCACACGCACCTTGCGCGAACATTTAACTCAGGGCTATACGCTGAACAAGCAACGTTTCGAGGCCAATGCACGCGAACTGGAAGCGGCGCTGCAATTGGTGCGCAAGGCGGCTGCAGGCGAGGCGCTGACTTCGGATCAGGGGCGTGGTCTGGTGGATGTTATAGCACGCTACGCCCAGACTTTCCTGTTGCTGCAACGCTACGACGAGGGGCTTCTGGCCGAGCCGCAGGTGGTCGCAGGCGGCAGGTTGCCCACGCTGGCTGAGGCGCGCGCCGCATTGGAGGGGCTGAAGGCTGATCTTATGGGGCGCGGCGAAGCAACCGCTTTATTCGCGCAGGATCGTGGCGACGGGTTGGCGGCATTGCTGGGTAATCTCGACCAGACTGTGTCCGGCGAGCCGGCCTACCCCAGCGTGGAGGCGAAGGCGGCGCACCTGCTGTATTTCGTCATCAAGAACCATCCGTTCTCGGACGGCAACAAGCGCAGCGCGGCGTTCCTGTTCGTGGATTTCCTGAACCGCAATGCGCGCCTGCTGGATGACGCAGGCAATCCGGTGATCAACGACATCGGCCTCGCGGCCCTGGCCTTGCTGGTGGCAGAAAGCGACCCGGCACAAAAGGAGACCATGATCCGGCTCATCATGAACATGCTGGCGGGGAGCGGTTTGTGATCACCGAAGACCACCTCGAACAACTCGCCCTTACCTGGTTCCAGGATGCAGGCTGGGAATATTGCTATGGCCCGGACATCGCGCCGGATGGCGATGCGCCCGAGCGCGCGGACTACCGGCAGGTGGTGCTGGCGGAGCGACTGCTCGATGCGCTGCGCCGCCTAAACCCGGATATGCCGGAGGCAGTGCTGGACGAGGTGGTGCACCGGGTGGGCAAGCTGCACGAGCCTTCGTTGATCCAGAGCAACCGCGCCTTCCATGAGTTGTTGCTGGATGGCGTGGCGGTAATCGTCGAACAAGATGGCGTGAAGCGCGGCGACCGCGTGCGGCTGATGGATTTCGAGCAGCCGGAGAACAACCGCTTCCTGGTGGTGAACCAGTTCACCATTCAAGGCATCAAGCAGCCGCGCCGCCCCGACCTGGTGTGCTTCATCAACGGCCTGCCCATCGCGGTGATCGAGCTGAAGAATCCGGCTACCGAGCAGGCGGACATCTGGTCGGCGTTCAACCAACTGGAAACCTATAAGGCGGAGATTGCCGACTTGTTCGTGTTCAACGAGGCGCTGGTGATTTCCGACGGTTTGCTGGCGCGCGTGGGTTCGCTTACGGCGGATCGCGAGCGCTTCATGCCCTGGCGCACAGTCCGCGCCGAGAACGACAAGCCCTTGCTGGAATTCGAGCTGGAGAAGGTGGTGCGCGGTTTCTTCGCGCCCGACTTGCTGCTGGATTACCTGCGCTATTTCATTTTGTACGAGCAGGGCGAGGATGGCATCGTCAAGAAGATCGCGGGCTATCACCAGTTCCACGCGGTGCGCGAGGCGGTGAAGGCGACGGTGATCGCGGCTACCGGGCCGCTGCCCGACAAGGCGGAACTGGAGCGCGCGACCTACGGCAAGGAGGTGCAGCCCGGTTCGCGCAAGGGCGGCATCGTGTGGCACACGCAGGGCTCGGGCAAGAGCATTTCAATGGTGTGCTTCGTCGGCAAGCTGATGCAGCAGCCGCAGATGCAGAATCCGACCATCGTCGTTGTCACCGACCGCAACGATCTGGACGGGCAGTTGTTCCAGACCTTCACCGGGGCGCGTTCGCTGCTGAAGGAAACGCCGCAGCAGGCGGAAGATCGCGATGCGTTGCGCACGCTATTGGCCGGGCGGCCTTCCGGCGGGATTATTTTCACGACGATGCAGAAGTTCGCGCCGGGCAAGGACGAGGAGGTTTTCCCCAAGCTGACCGAGCGCACCAACATCGTGGTGATCGCCGACGAGGCGCACCGCTCGCAGTACGGCTTCAATGCGGTGCTGGACAAGAAAACGGGCAAGTACAAATACGGCTTCGCCAAGCATCTGCGCGACGCGCTGCCGAACGCCACCTTCGTCGGCTTCACCGGCACGCCGGTGGAGCGCGACGACAAGGACACGCGCGCGGTGTTCGGCGATTACGTCAGCATCTACGACATCCAGGATGCGGTGGACGACGGCGCAACGGTGCCGATCTATTACGAGAGCCGCCTCGCCAAGCTGGACATCAACCAGGCGCAGATCGAGCAGCTCAACGACGAGGTCGAGGAGGTGTTCGAGGACGAGGAAAATGCTGCGACGCGAGAAGCCGCCAAGACCAAGTGGGCCGCGCTGGAAAAGCTGGTGGGGGCGGAGCCGCGCATCAAGCAAGTGGCGGCGGACATCGTGCAGCATTTCGAGGCGCGCAACGCGGCGGTGGAAGGCAAGGGCATGATCGTGGCGATGAGCCGCGAGATTTGCGCGCACCTCTACAACGCCATCGTGGCCCTGCGCCCGGAATGGCACAGCGACGATCCGGCGCAGGGCGCGATCAAGGTGGTGATGACCGGCTCGGCGGCGGATGTCGAATTGCTGCGCCCGCACATCTACAACGCGGCGACCAAGAAGCAACTGGAGAAGCGCTTCAAGAACCCGAAAGATCCGCTGAAACTGGTGATCGTGCGCGACATGTGGCTGACCGGCTTCGACGTGCCGTGTTTGCACACGATGTACGTGGACAAGCCGATGCGCGACCACAACCTGATGCAGGCGATTGCGCGGGTGAACCGCGTGTTCCGCGACAAGGAAGGCGGGCTGGTGGTGGATTACATCGGCATCGCTGCCGAGCTGCGCAAGGCACTGAAGGTGTACACCGAAAGCTGGGGCAAGGGCATGCCGACGCTGGATGCAGCCGAGGCGCTGGCCAAGCTCATGGAATATCTGGAAGTGGCACGCGATCTGCTGAACGGTTTTGACTATGCAGCCTATCGCACCAAAGCTACGGCATTGCTGCTGCCTGCGGCCAACTTCGTGCTGGGGCTGGAAGAGGGCAAGAAGCGCTGGTTCGACGTGGTGCTGAAAATCACCAAGGCATTCTCGCTGTGCGGCACCCTCGAAGGGGCGATGGCATTGCGCGAGGAGATCGCCTTCTTTCAGGCGATCAAGGCGGTGATCGCCAAGGCGACCGAGACCGACAAGAAGCTGTCGGAGGAGCACAAGAATGCAGTGCTCAAGCAGATACTCGACAACGCGGTGCTGGCCGAAGGGGTGGAGGATATTTTCAAACTGGCCGGACTGGAGCGGCCCGACATTGGAATCCTCTCAGATGGCTTTCTCGAAGAAGTGCGCAATCTTCCGCAACGCAATTTTGCCATTGAGCTGCTGCAAAAACTACTGAATGATGAGATCAAATCACGCTGCCGCACCAATGTGCTGCTGGAGAAAAAATTCAGCGACCGTCTGATGGCCGCGCTGAACCGCTACCGCAACCGCGCCATCGAGAGCGCGCAGGTGATCGAGGAATTGATCGCGATGGCGAAAGAGTTCCGCGAAGCGGCCAAGCGCGGTGATGAACTCGGCCTGAACGAATCCGAGCTGGCTTTTTACGATGCGCTGGCGGACAACGAAAGCGCAGTGCGTGAGTTGGGTGACGACATCCTGAAAAAGATCGCGCACGAATTGACCGACAAACTGCGCAACAGCACCTCGGTGGATTGGCAGAAACGCGACAGCGTACGCGCGCGGCTGCGCAATTTGGTGAGGATCACGCTAAGGCGCTACAAGTATCCGCCGGACAAGACTGAGACTGCAATTCAGTTGGTGTTGGAGCAGGCGGAACGCCTGTCGGAAGAATGGACGCAAGGGTAATGGCGCTTCAGTGACTGGTTAGTAATGCGGCGGCCTCTCGTTTGCCGCCGCGCCTTCGTTGCCTGCCTCGGATAGCGATCGAAGTTGCCGGGCGAGCGCTTCGCAGAAGGCTTCGAGGCATTCCAGTCTTTGCTGTTGTTGATAGACCGTCTTGTTCAGTTCTTCGATCTGGTCTTCCTGATAGCTGATTTTCGATTCGATGTTGTTCAGGCGTTCTTCGTTCATGGGGCGGCTCGGCGGGTTCGGGGCGCTCATTCTAGCGCGTGCGCTGCGGTTTCCGTCGGCATGCGGATCGTAAATTGCCATTATCCGGTTGCTGCGACACAATGGCCGCCTGATATAAGGCAAGGGGGCGGGATGAGCGAGACGGATTTCGACCGGATACGGCGGCAGGTGCGCCAGTTCGTGGTGGAGCGCGACTGGGATCAGTTCCATTCGCCCAAGAATCTTTCCATGGCGCTCATCGTGGAGGCGGCCGAGATGGTGGAACATTTCCAGTGGCTGACCGAGGAGCAGAGCTGCAACCTCGATCCGCAGAAGCTGGCCGAGGTGGAGATGGAGCTGGCCGACATCCAGGTGTACCTGATCAGCCTGGCGGCGAAACTGAAGCTGGACCTGATCGCCGCCGTGGACAAGAAACTGGTGCTGAATGCCAAAAAATATCCGGCGGACAAGGTGCGCGGCAGTTCGAAGAAATATACGGAATACGAGTAACGAACCTGCCCATGGGAACATCACCTTTCATCAGGCTGCCTGCCTCGGGATGTGCGCTGGCGGCCTTTCTCAAACGCGGCGGCGTGATCGCCTATCCCACCGAGTCGTGTTACGGCCTGGGTTGCGATCCGCGCAACCGGCGCGCAGTGCAGCGCATCCTGAAGTTGAAGGGGCGGTCGCAGCGCAAGGGGCTGATCCTGATCGCGTCGGACTATCATCAGGTTACTCGTTATCTGAAGCCTCTCACGTCCGGGGAACAAGACAGGCTGCTGCAAGGCGGCGCGCAGGCGGTGACGTATCTGATGCCGGCGAAACCTTCGTGCCCGCGCTGGTTGCGCGGTTCGCACGACACGCTGGCGGTGCGCATGACGGCGCATCCTTTTGCGAAGAACCTTTGCCGCAGCATCAACAGCGCGCTGGTCTCGACCAGCGCCAACCGCAGCGGGCAGCGTCCTGCGAGGATGTTTGCAGAATGCCGCCGCAGGTTTGGGAACAAGGTGCGGGTGCTGCCTGGCCGCGTGGGAAAACGCAGGCAGCCATCCACAATTCGCGCGTGGTCGGATGGTAGAATCGTGCGCAAATGATTGCTTGGGAGTATGTGCATGACAATGGAGCGCAATCCTGTAGGAGCGCAATTTATTGCGCGATTCTCCTGCGGCATAAATCGCGCAATAAATTGCGCTCCTACCTTGGTTCAATTATTCCTCATTAATTTGGAGTCAGAATGGATAGCGCCGCCGTCAAGGAATACCTGCTCGAACTGCAAGAGCTGATCGTCGAACGTCTGGAACAAGTGGATGGCAAGAAATTCCTGCGCGACAAGTGGGAACGCGCCACCGGAAGCGGAGGTATCGGCAAGGGTGAAGGCATCAGCTGCATCATCGAGGAAGGCAATGTGCTGGAGCGCGGCGGCGTGGCGTTCTCGCACGTGCAGGGCGACAGGATGCCCGCATCCGCGACGGCGCATCGCCCGGAACTGGCCGGATGCAGATGGGAAGCGATGGGCGTGTCGCTGGTGATGCATCCGCGCAACCCTTACGCGCCGACCTCGCATGCCAACGTGCGCATGTTCATGGCGCACAAGCCCGATGGCGGCAAGGTGTTCTGGTTCGGCGGCGGCATGGACCTCACGCCGTACTACGGTTTCGGGGAAGATGCGGTGCACTTCCATCAGGTGTGCAAAAACGCGCTGGCGCCGTTCGATCCGGCGCTGCATCCAAGATTCAAGAAGTGGTGCGACGAGTATTTCTTCCTGCCGCACCGCAACGAGCCGCGCGGCGTGGGCGGCATCTTCTTCGACGATCTTTCCGAGCCGGATTTCGATTCCTGTTTCGCAATCCAGCAGAGCGTCGGCGACCATTACCTGTCGGCCTATGTGCCGCTGCTGGAGAAGCGCAAGGACACGCCCTACGGCGAGCGCGAGCGCGACTTCCAACTTTATCGTCGCGGGCGCTATGTCGAATTCAATCTGGTCATCGACCGCGGCACCATCTTCGGCCTGCAGTCGAACGGCCGCACCGAATCCATTCTGCTGTCCATGCCGCCGCTGGTGAAATGGCGCTACGACTGGCACCCGGAACCGGGCACGCCGGAAGCGGAGCTGTACGACAAGTTCCTTGTACCGAAAGACTGGGTATGAAAGAAAGCAACCCGCCGCTGGCGGGTTTTTACTTGGACATCGCCCACTCGGCGACACCTTCGCGCAGATGGACGGCTGAATAACCCTCTTGTTTGAGAAGCACAACCGCATCGGCTGCCAGCAGGCAGTAAGGGCCCCGGCAGTAGGCAACGATAGTGCGGTCTTTGGGCAGTTCGCTCAGACGCTGGCGCAGCTCTTCCAGCGGGATCGACCTCGCAAACGGTAGATGCGCGTTCAGGTATTCCTCCGTCGGCCTTACGTCGAGCACCACCACCTCGCCCTTGCGCGCAGCCTTCATCAGGCTTTCGCGATCGCTGGGCACCAGATCGTCCGGTTGCGTGGCGATCTTCTGCAACGCCAGTTGCAGCTCGATCAGGCGTTCCTCGGCCAATGTATGTATCTGCACCCAAAGGTCGGCCACTGATTTGTCGGCGAGACGGTAGTAGATGTTCTTGCCCTGCCGCTCGGTCTCGACCAGATGAGCCATGCGCAACTCGCGCAGATGAGCACTGGTCAGTTTCACACTGATGGAAGCCTCGCGTGCCAACGTCTCTACCGTTTTCTCTCCCTGACAGAGCAACTCGATCAGCTCCAGCCGCTTGGGGCTGGAGAACACCTTGCCGATCCGTGCCACCTGTTCATACAACAGGTCTTTGGTCTTGCGTGCGCCTTTCATGTATTCAATCCATCAAGTAGTGGAATAATCGGTTTCCACTCTAAACCAGATTGACATAAACAGACAATAGGTGTTTTAATCATTCCAACATCTATTAGATTGTAACCAACCACGGGGGCCACCATGAAAACCTTGTTTATCCTCAACGATGCACCCTATGGCAGCGAGCGCACTTACAACGGCCTGCGTCTGACGGGGGCCCTTTCCAAGCAGGAAGGCAATGCAGTACGAATATTTCTGATCGGTGATGGCGCATCCTCCGCGCACCACAACCAGAAAGTGCCGCAGGGTTTTTACAACATTGGCGACATGATAGGCAACGTGATCCGCCGTGGCGGTGAAGTCGGCATCTGCGGCACTTGCATGGATGCGCGCGGCATGGCCGATGGCGACATAGTGGAAGGCACACACCGCAGCACGCTCGCGGAGCTGACCGAATGGACTGCTTGGGCGGACAAGGTTCTGGTGTTTTAACTTCCGGGAGAGCGCGATGTTTTTCAAACAACTGGCAACTAAAGAGTCTTCACTTTCGTATTTCTTCGGCTGCGGCACCAAAGGCAAGTCGATGGCGGTGGACGTAGTCGCGGGCGATGAGGCGTGGTTCATCGAGGAAGCGAAGAAGGCCAACGTCACCATCAATTACGTGATCGACACCCACGTCCATGCCGATCATTACTCCGGCGGCAGGAAGCTCGCGCAGATGGCCGGTGCACCCTACTGTCTGCATGAGTCTGACAAGGGGCGCGTCAAGTTTGAATTTGAACCTTTGAGCGATAGTCAGTCGCTCAACCTCGGCAACGTCAATGTCGAGGTACTGCACACGCCCGGCCATACACCGGACAGCATCTGCCTGCTGGTGACCGACATGCGTCGCGGCGAGTTACCCTGGTTCGTGATCACCGGTGACACGCTGTTCGTCGGCTCCATCGGCCGACCCGACTTGCTGGGGCGCGAGAAGGAGATGGCAGCCCAACTCTACGACAGCATCCATACCAAGCTACTGCACCTGTCCAGTGAAGTCGAAATTTTCCCCGGACATCAGGCGGGTAGCGTGTGCGGTGCGGGCTTGTCCGGCAAACCCAGCTCGACCATCGGTTTCGAGAAACGCTGGAATCCCGGATTGGCTATGAGCAAAGAAGCCTTCATCGAAAATCTGCTCAAGGAAATTCCGCCGCGCCCTGCCGAGATGGACAAGATGGTCGCGGCCAACATTGCAGGCTGATGCGGCTCCGCCGAAAAATAATCGTAGGAGCGGGGGG
>JAVHQS010000111.1:0-1482 GCA_036171255.1 Gallionella sp. | reverse complement strand
ATGCCCGCGAACAATACAATCGCGGGCATGGCCCGCTCCTACGCCCAGCCTCGGAGTTTTTTATGAGCTCACATAGCAGCGTCACCCACGGCACCCTTAATCACGGCATCCGTGCCAACCTTGACCAGTTCCTGCATCAGTTGCTGCAAGTCATGCTGGTGGGTTTCACCATCGGCATGATGCGCACGGTGGTGCCTGCATTGTCAGAATCCGAATTCGGCGTACCGAAAAATTCCTTCATGTTGCTCACTGCTTTCGTGGTGGCTTTCGGTCTGGTCAAGGGCACGCTCAATTTTGTTGCCGGCCGCTTATCGGAGCGCATCGGGCGCAAGAAAGTGCTGCTGCTGGGTTGGGCTGCTGCCCTACCCATTCCTTTGTTGGTTTATTTTGCGCCGTCGTGGAGTTGGATCGTAGCCGCCACGGTGCTGCTCGGCATCAACCAGGGACTGACCTGGTCGATGACGCAGACCTCCAAACTGGACATCACCCGCGCCGACCAGCGCGGACTGACCATCGGCCTCAACGAATTTTCAGGCTATGTGGGGCTGGCACTGGCTGGCATCATCACCGCCTATCTGGCAACCATGCTGGGTCCGCGTAGCGGGTTGCTGTTGTTCGGCATGACGACGATCCTGCTGGCTATGCTGCTCACCCTGCTGTGGGTCAAGGACACGCTGCCCTGGGCGAAGAGTGAGGCGGCAAAACATAAAGCGGGCATCAGCAGCGGGCCGCTGCCGCGTTATCCAGACAACATAGGCGCGCAACCGACGACGTGGGAAGTGTTCACGCTGCTATCGTGGCGCGACAAACGCCTCGCCGCCATCAGCCAGGCCGGGTTGGTGGAGAAGTTCGTCGATGCGCTGGTGTGGGTGTTCTATCCGGTGTTCCTCTACCAGCACGGCACGAGCCTGCCCGACATCGGCTGGATCGTCGGCGTTTATGGTTTTGTGTGGGGAGGCTCGCAGTTTTTTACCGGCAAACTCTCCGACCACATTGGTCGCCACATTCCAAATGTCATTGGCATGTGGATCTGCGGCACTGGAGTCGCGCTGATGCTGCTCGGCGAGGGCATGGCATGGTGGTCGATGTCTGCTGCCGTCTCCGGTTTCGGCATGGCATTGCTGTACCCGAATCTTTCGGCAGCGGTGGCCGACATCTCGCACCCCAACTGGCGCGGCTCGGCCATCGGCATTTATCGTTTCTGGCGCGACCTGGGCTATGGTATCGGCGCACTGGGACTCGGTATCGCCGCGCACTTCAGCGGTTCGGTAGAAGCGGCTTTCTGGTTCGTGGCGGTCTCGATGTTCTTATCGGGAAGTATTCTCTGGATGTTTGGTGAAGAGACCCATCCACGCATCAATCCGACAGCATCAGCATAGCGAAGTACCAATAGCGAAATGAAATGTGCCGGAGTCGAATTATTTTAACCATTCGAACTCAGCTTATTCGGGTTTTCGCAGCACGATTCCCCGGAACCAGCCG
>JAVHQS010000110.1:33265-35036 GCA_036171255.1 Gallionella sp. | reverse complement strand
GGGCATCCGCAAGGGTGCCCTTTCTTGTTTTGGCAATGATGTGCAAGGTGGTACTGCTTACACAGCGCGATCTCTCCGGTAAGGCTTTTTATTACATGACATCCAAGCCTGTTTTTTTGTGTGGCGGATTCAGATCAAATCTACCAATATTTATTCTCATGCTTGATGTTTGCTAGTGCAATTGGCGGCATAACCTGAGTAATCTGGACGGGTATGCGCGAGTTTAGTGCGATTTTTTCTTTACTCGCCCCCGATTGGTGTGCCATGATTGCGCAGCTTTTTAAAGCTGTAAGGAGAGATGTGTTGTTTCCCCTGAAATCGAGAGGGCGGATGGCGCATCGTTTTTAACTTAGCTCTCGGGAGGAGATACTTGTGGAAGCGACTCAAGCGACACCAGTAAAGTACGATATGGATGTGGTCCGGTGGTTCACCATCGCGGCTGTCATCTATGCAGTGGTGGGCACGTTGATCGGTGTGTACGTGGCATCGGAATTGGCGTGGCCGTTTTTAAACTTTGATATTCCTGAAATCACTTTCGGGCGTCTGCGTCCGCTGCATACCAATGCGGTGATTTTTGCGTTCGGCGGCTGTGTGCTGATGGCAACGGGTTATTACATCGTGCAGCGCACCGGTGCGACCAAGCTGTGGAGCAACAAGCTGGCATGGTTCACCTTTATCGGGTGGAACCTGATCATCGTTTCGGCGGTGATCACGTTGCCGCTGGGCTTGTCGCAGGGCAAGGAGTATGCCGAACTGCCGTGGTGGTGTGACATCATGATTGCGGTCGTCTGGTTGGCTTATGGCTTCAACTACATCATGACTACGGCGATCCGCAAGGTTTCGCACATCTATGTGTCGAGCTGGTTCACCATGGGTATGATCACTATGATTACTTACCTGCACGTGGTGAACAGCCTGGCGATTCCGGTGGACTGGGCGACTTCCTACTCGGTTTTCTCGGGCGTGCAGGATGCGATGGTGCAATGGTGGTGGGGTCACAATGCGGTGGGTTTCTACCTGACCGGCGGCTTCCTCGGCATCATGTACTACTTTATTCCCAAGCAATCCGGCCGTCCCATTTTCTCGTATCGTTTGTCGGTGTTGCACTTCTGGACATTGACGTTCGGTTACGTCTGGCTGGGCGCGCACCATCTGCAATACACCGCGTTGCCTGACTGGACCGGTTCCCTGGGTGCTGCGGTTTCCCTGGCGATGATCATCCCTTCATGGGGCGGTGCGATGAACGGCATGATGACTTTGTCTGGTGCATGGGACAAACTGCGTACCGACTACATCCTGCGTTTCCTGGTAACGGCGATGGCGTTCTACGCGATGTCCACGTTCGACGGTCCGGTGATGGCAATCAAGACGGTAAACGCCTTGTCCCACTACACTGACTGGACCGTAGGTCACGTGCACGCAGGTGCATTGGGCTGGATGGCGATGATCTCCTTCGGTGCCCTGTATCACATGACCAAGAAGTTGTGGAATACCGAAATGTATTCCGACCGTCTGGTGAACGTGCACTTCTGGGTGGCGCTGATCGGCGCGGTGACTTACATCGTCGCGATGTGGGTGTCCGGGATCATGCAGGGTCTGATGTGGCGCGATTACGACGAGTACGGCACCTTGACCTATACCTTCGTTGAATCTGTCTCTGCAATGCATCCGTACTATGTGATGCGTGCTGTGGGGGGTGCATTATTCAATTTGGGTACATGGATCATGCTGTTCAACGTGGTGATGACCGTGCGTCAAGCCAGTGCTGCTA
>JAVHQS010000110.1:31215-33255 GCA_036171255.1 Gallionella sp. | reverse complement strand
GTGCATAAGGGAGAAAATAATGTCTGATCACGATCATATTTATTCAACCAAGTTCCAGGACAGTATCGAGCGCAATACGCTCCTGATGTTCGTCTTGACCGCGCTCGCAGTGGCGGTCGGCGGTATCGTGGAAATTGTGCCGCTGTTCTATCTGCCCAATACCGGCATGTTGGGTGGCGACGGTACCTTCAACAACACCCAGCACAAGGATGCCAACGGTAACGCGGTTCCGATGGACAAGATAGTCTGGAATCCTGCCACCTCCCAGCACAAAACGCTGGCTGAATGGCAACCCGGCGATGGCGTGCGTCCTTACACGGCGCTGGAAACGGCCGGACGCGCAGTGTTCATCCGCGAAGGCTGCTTCCTGTGCCACTCGCAGATGATTCGTCCGTTCCGCGACGAGAAAGACCGTTACGGTCACTACTCGATCGCCGAGGAGTCCATGTACGACCACACTTACCAGTGGGGTTCCAAGCGTACCGGTCCGGATTTGGCGCGTGTCGGCGGCAAGTACTCCGACGAATGGCATCGCAAGCATCTGAAGTATCCGCGCGATGTGGTGCCCGAATCGGTCATGCCAAACTTCTTCTTCCTGGACAAGAACCCGGTCGATGTGGTGAAAACCGTTAAGACCCTGGAAGTCATGACGATCATGCCGTTCAATCCTGTGTCCAAGACTATCTACACAGACGCTTACATTAAAGGCGCTGCGAAGGAGCTTGAGGGCAAGACAGAAATGGACGCCGTCATCGCTTTGCTGCAATCCTTGGGTAATCACGTGAAGTTCGAGGAAGGTGTGAACTACCGTGACTAAATTGATGGACTACCTGCATACCGACTGGGCGGCGATGTCACGCAACGACTGGCTCGGAGTGTTTTTCTCCGTGGCGTGTTTCGTGGCGATGATTGTGGTCTATGTGCTGGTGTTCAATCCCAGGAACAAGGATGCGTTCAACTCGCAGGGCGACATGGCCCTGCGGGATGAAGGCGAGTACAACAATTCGGGAGATAAAAAATGAGTGACAATCAAACCTCCGCTGGTGGCGTGCCCACCACGGGGCACGTATGGGACGACGACTTGGCCGACTTTACCAATCAGCCGCCGAAATGGTGGATGCTTGGCCTGACAGCCAGCGCGATTTGGGTGGTGGTGTATTTATTGATGTATCCGGCCATTCCCATTTCGACTTCCGGGACATTCTTCCAAGGCGTCGGCTTGCCTGGTTCTGGCCAGTGGACTGCGATCAAGGAGATGGAAGCGGACCAGAAGGTCCTGGACGACGCGCGTAGCAAGTATGAGAACAAACTGAAGGACATGACCCCGGCCGCGATTCTGGCTGACAAGGAACTGTCCGAGTATGTTTTGCGTTCCGGCAAGGTGCTGTTCAGTGACAACTGCGCAGCGTGTCATGGTCAAAACGGTGTGGGTACGAAACAGGAAGGAGCCAAGTTTGCCAAGCGCGAACAAGGCTTGATGGCGCCGATCCTGCTCGACGACGACTGGTTGTATGGCGGCAAGATCGACGACATCCATACCACCGTCACTGGCGGTCGCCAGGGCATGATGGTGGCGCACAAGGATAGTTTGTCTGCCCAGCAAATTGACGATGTGGCGAAGTACGTCAAGGCGATGAGCGAAGGAGGCAAGGATAAAGCCGATGCCGACGCTGGAGTTGCCGCCGGCAAGAAAGTGTTCGCGGAAAGCGACTGTACCGCTTGCCACGGCGCTGATGCCAAGGGTATCCAGGCCATGGGATCGGCTAACCTGACCGACAAGATCTGGCGTTTTGACGGGTCTCTGGAAGGCATCAAGCAGACGGTCACATATGGCGTGAACTCCGGTGATGCCAATGCGCGTGTTGCAATCATGCCGAACTTCACTGCGGCGGGTAAGTTGTCCGCTGTCGAAATGAAGAAGCTGGCTGTTTACGTGTACAAGTTCGGCGGCGGTCAAGCTGAAGCGGCAGCAGCTCCGGCAGCGGCACCGGCGGCTCTTGGTGCCGATGCGGCACCTGCTGCCGATGCGGCACCTGCTGC
>JAVHQS010000110.1:7009-31115 GCA_036171255.1 Gallionella sp. | reverse complement strand
CACCGGCGGCTCTTGGTGCCGATGCGGCACCTGCTGCCGATGCGGCACCTGCTGCCGATGCGGCACCTGCTGCACCCGAAGCCAAGTAAATGTCCATTTGCCCGCACGGCGGATAACCGTGCGGTTTTTGATGAAAGGAAATCAAGATGCATACGCATGATTTTGTATTCTGGGGCTTGATGATCGGCACAGCCGGTGCGTTTGGCGCTGTGATCGCGGCATTGGGCTGGCTGTTCTACAACGCAAGAAACAAGAATCGCGGCGAGAAGTAATAAGCCCGGCGCGGAAAAGGAGGGGGTTCGCCTCCTCCTTTTTTCATTCGGAGGCTTGCTGCATTAAGTAATCTCTGCGTAAATTTTCCACATAGTGAAGAATTTAAGCGGAGTTTTCTTTCATATATTGCCCAAGCATAAGGGCAACACAAAATCATTTTAGGAGCAGGCATGAACGAGCCGGTACAAAAACCTCATGAGGAAGTTGGCAGCGTAACGGGGCTGTACCATGAGCATGCAGAGTGGGCGACCAATGTGGGTGAAAAGACCATCCATGCGAAGCGCATGCCGGGTCGTTTTCGCACAATCAAATACATCACCGAATCATTCTGGCTGATTTTTTTCTTCGGCGCCTACTTGCGCTGGAACGGCAAGCAGGCTTTATTGCTGGACGTCAACAATCGCCAGTTTCATATCTTCAGTCTCACCATTCTTCCACAAGACATCTGGATGGTTTCGCTGCTGCTGCTGTTGCTGGCAATGACCCTGTTCGCGGTTACTTCGGTCGCATCGCGCGTGTTTTGCGGCTATTTCTGCTTCCAGACTTCCTGGGTCGACTTGTTTACCTGGATAGAGGCGAAAGTAGAAGGCAACCCTAATGCGCGCCATAAACTGGATGCGGCTCCCTGGAACGCCGAGAAGATCCGGCTGAAATTGACCAAGCACGCGATCTGGATCGCGATTTCGATATTTACCGGGATCAGCTTTACCATCTGGTTCGAAGATGCTTTCGATTACTGGCATAACCTGCTCAACTTCAATCTGTCTATGATAGAGCTGATGACACTGCTTGCTTTTACATTGGGCACCTATTTCCTGGCCGGTTTCCTGCGCGAACAGGTTTGCTTGTGGCTGTGCCCCTACGCGCGTATCCAGGCGGTGATGGCGGATTCGCAAACCATCCTGCCGGCCTACGATGAGCAGCGCGGTGAACCGCGCGGCAAGCTGCAGCGGCATGGACAAAGCGCAGCAGAAACCAAGCTGGGCGATTGCATCGATTGCTTTCAGTGCGTGCAGGTTTGTCCAACGGGTGTCGATATCCGCGAAGGTCAGCAATTGGGTTGTATCACCTGCGGTCTGTGTCTGGATGCGTGCGACTCGATAATGGATAAGGTCGGCCGTCCTCGCGGGCTGATACGCTATGCATCGCTGGATGAACTGGAAGGGCGCCCGGTCCACAAACTGTACCAGCATCCGCGTACCTGGGCCTATGTCGGGATTATCCTGCTGGCACTGGGGGGCATCATCTGGGGGTTGACCCACCTGGGGGCGTTGACCTTGAGAGTGGCACCGGAACGGCAGCCGCTATATGTGCGTATGAGCGATGGCTCGATCCAGAACAAGTACACCTTCAAAGTGCTGAACAAGACCGATAAGGATGTTTACGTCAAGGTCAGCGCAGAAGGCGGCGTCAAGGATCAGGTCATTGTCGATGCCGACAAGAAACAATTGGCGATCCACGGCAAGGCGACCGCGTTTACCGTGTTTGTGAAGGCGCCCGAAGAAAGCGCCCAGCAGGAAGTGACCCCGATCCAGTTCCGCGTGGAAAACGTTGACAATCCTGCCATGGCTGCGGAATACAACACCATGTTCAATGCGCCCAAGCATTGATGAGTACAACGAAAGGCTGACGATGATTTCACAAAAACACAAAGGCTGGCGTAATCCGTGGGTGATGGGCTTGCTGGCAATCATCCTGGCCGGGGTAATGATCAACGGGCGTTTTCTGTGGAACGTGCTGAATCACCCGATGCGCCTGCTCGACGATAATTACAACGTCAAGGCCCACAATCAATATGATGCGAAGTGGGTGCAACAGCAGGCGGAACGCTCCACCCTGGGATGGCAGGCCAGGGTGCATTCGCCGCAGCAATTGCAAAACGACAGCATGGCGACACCCGATACAGCGCGATTTATCTTGCTGGCTAGCCCGGCAGAATTGAAACTGGAGTTGAACGATCGCAGCGGGCAGCCAGTGCGAGGCTTGAAAGTGAATGTCGCCGCGCAATGGCCGGGAAATCCCGCGTTCGATTTCAAGGGGACGCTGTATGAGACCGTTCCGGGCAATTACGCGGGCAGCATGAAATTCCCGCGCCCGGGTAACTGGGATCTGCTCATCAGGGCGGAACTCGATGGCCGCCAATTCGATATGGAACAAAAAGTCTTTGTCGCCTTTCCGCAATAGCCATCGCGGTAATTCAGATGCGGCAGGCTGAGACTGACGTCGACCACCTCGCTCATGCGGGGTGTTTTCATTGTGGCTTACCGATTGCGGCTGATGCCGATTACCATAGCCCGCTTGATGGCAAGATGCGCGATTTCTGCTGTTTCGCCTGCCAGTCGGTTTGCGAGGCGATCTATGCGGCCGGCCTGCAAGGCTATTACCAGCGAACCCCGCAGGGGACGCTGCTTGCGCCGCCCCCCACGCCGCCCAGAGACATCGAGATGTACGACCTGGACGAAGTGCAACGGGATTTCGTCAGTTGCCAGGGCGGCCTGCGCGATACGCATCTGCTGGTCGAAGGCATCCATTGCGCCGCGTGCGTGTGGCTGATCGAGCGCGGCATGACGCGTATCCCCGGCGTATTGGAGGCAAACGTCAACCTCGCCGGCAAACGCCTGCACCTGCGCTGGGACAATCAGCGCGTCAAGCTGTCTGCGCTGATTCGCAGCCTGTCCCGGATCGGCTATGCCGGTGTGCCTTACGATCCGGAGGCGGCGGAAGGGTCAATGAAGAAAGCCAACCGCGCGATGCTGTTCCGCTTGTTCTTTGCGGCGTTTGCCATGATGAACCTGAACCTGATCGCGATCGCGCTCTACAGCGGCGCCGACCAGGGGCAGTTCGTGGGCTTCTTTCACTGGATGGCCTGCGCGCTGGCAACGCCCACCTTGCTATATTCCGGCTTCCCGTTTTTCAAGGGTGCATGGAGCGGCTTGCGCAACGCGCGCCTGACCATGGATCTGCCGATCGCGCTCGGGTTGTCGGTCACCTACGCTTACTCGCTGTACGTGACACTGGGCGGGGTCGGTGCGGTGTATTTCGATACGGTGACCAACCTGACCTTCGTGATATTGATCGGCCGCTATCTGGAGGGGATGTTCCGCCATCAGGCGGTGGCTGCGACCAATCGCTTGATGGACCTGCAGCCGCGTGTGGCGAACGTGTTGCGTGACGGCGAAGAAAAAATGGTGTCGGTGCGTGCGGTACAGGTGGGTGAGCGAGTGGTGGTAAAACCAGGCAACAAGATTCCGATGGACGGGTTGGTCTGCGAAGGACACTCGTCGGTGGATGAGTCGATGTTAAGCGGCGAATCTGCCGCGGTTAAAAAACAACCGGGCGACCCTGTCTCGGCGGGCACGTTAAACGGTAGCGGTGCCTTGGTGGTAGAGGTGCAGGCCGCAGCGCAAGACTCCATGCTGGCCAAGATCATCCGTCTGGTCGAGGAGGCGCAGACATCCAAAGCCCCCATCCAACGCGTAGCCGATAACATCGTGCCGTGGTTCGTGCTGGCCACCCTGATTTGTGCCAGCCTCACTTTCTTCATCTGGTCGGAGAATTTCGAGCTGGCGCTGATGGCGGCCACTTCGGTATTGATCATTACCTGCCCCTGCGCGTTGGGGATGGCCACCCCGATGTCGATCGCCGTGGCGTCCGGATTGGGCGCCAAGCATGGCATTCTGGTGAAGAACGGCGTGGTGCTGGAGACGTTATCCAAAGTCACGCATTTTGTGTTCGACAAGACCGGCACGTTGACGGAAGGCAAGATGCGGGTAGATCAAGTGATCGTGGCTGCGGGTCAGGATGAAGCCGCACTGCTGGCTTTGGCGGCGGGAGTGGAGCGCTATTCGGAGCACAGTGTAGGGCATGCAATCGTCAGAGAAGCCGATGGGCGCCAGCTGCCTTATCGGAACATGGCGGTGCATGGGTTTCACGCCGCGTCGGGCGCAGGCGTAGAGGCCGAGGCTGACGGCAAGCGAGTGCTGATCGGGACAGAGGAATGGCTGGCGCAAAACAACGTCGCCATGCAAAGCAGTTTGTTGCAGGCGCGCGCGGAATTCGAGGCGCAGGCCAGGACATGCGTGCATCTGGCGGTGGGCGGACAGCATGTCGCGGTGGTTGCCTTGGCGGACACGTTGCGTGCCGATGCGCAGGGCCTGGTAAATACCCTGCGCGGAGCCGGTATCGGCATGACCCTGTTGAGCGGAGACCGCAAGCCGGTGGCCGAGGCGATCGCGCGCCAATTGGGTGGCATGGACGTTATCGCCGAAGTGTTGCCGCAAGACAAGGACCGGGTCATTCAACAGTTGCAGCAGCGCGGGGAGTGCGTGGCGATGGTGGGCGACGGGGTCAACGATGCGCCTGCGCTGATCCGCGCCGATGTCGGCATCGCCTTGGGTTCCGGTACGGACGTGTCGGTGGAGAGTGCCGATATCGTGCTGATGCATAACGAACTAGACAAGGTTCGCCTGGCGACATTGCTGTCGCGGCGTACGTTGCGTACCATCAAGCAGAATATCGGCCTGTCGTTCGTGTATAACGCCATCATGGTGCCGTTGGCGATGATGGCTCATGTGACGCCGTTGACGGCCGCGATCACCATGCCGCTCAGCTCGCTGCTGGTGATCGGCAACGCGGCGCGCATTCGCAACCTGTTCAAGGAATAGACATTATGGAAGTAATCTACAGCCTCATCCCCGGCATGACGTTCTTCGGCCTGGTGTTCGTTGCAATCCTCATCTGGGCGGTGAAGAAAGGGCAATACGAGGACATGGAAGGCAACGCCAGCCGTATCCTGCTGGACGACGACGAGGACGCGATGCTGATCAGCCAGCCCAAAGAAAAGGCGCAGAAGGAAAAGGATTCTTCCGCGCCCAAGCAATAAGTCTTTACTTCAGGATTTCGCCGTTCGCCAGCAAGGGCGTTCTGAATAGCTCAAAATCTTTGGGTGTGAGATATTGCAGCAGCGGTTTTTCCTTGCCACCCAATACGACATCCAAGCCATGCTGGGGGTACAGCCAATGGACGGCGTTGGTCTTGTTTTCACGCACACGCTGTGCAGGTTCGCCGAAGCGCTTGGTGATAATGGCCTCTTCCAGGGTTACATTGGGCAGATAAGTCAGGCTGGTCACAGGCACTTTGCGTACGCGCGCCAGATCATCGGCCGTCAAGGTGATGCGCTTGCCGCTGGTCGTGTTGTTCATGCGCAGTCCACGCTGGAACATACCCTGCAGTTCCTCGTCCGGCAAAGCGATGTTCATGACGATCTTCGCTTTCAGGCCGTTGAAGTTCACTTCCTCCGTGAAAGCTTCTACTCCCATTGGCCCTTCGGTCGGCTTGAACAGGCTGATCTCGACCTCGGCTTCATGCTTGAATATCTGCGCCGCCTGGTCGAGCGTGGTCTGTCCCAGCGTGATGCCGAAAACGCGCGTTGTGTCAGGCGTCGGGTGGGTGATCTTCCAGGGAAGCATTTCCGGCGTGTTGACCGAATTGTCGGGCGCCCATAGCAGGATCGCGATCGACGCAATAACCAGCGCCGAAACGCCCATGATAATTTTCTTGTCCATATCGGTTAGTCTTTTTTCTGTGCATTGTCCAGCGCTTGCGCCGAGGCCGGGATTTTTCCGGTCTTGCATTGATGTTCCGCGTCGAACTCAAGTACGACCAGCACCAGCAATACAACCATGAATGGCAATTGCCCCACGCCGCCAGCCAAGGCGATGCTGGCCAGCTTGGATATGCCAAGAATGCCCGACCCGAAATACATCAGGCCGGAGAAAGTAAAGGTCGCCAGGAAAAGCGCCAGGAAAAGGCGTGCCCGCTTGGCTGCCAGCAGTATGTGGCAACGGACAAAATGGGACGGATCGTGTCTGGACTGTCCTGCCTTGTAAAGCACGAATCCCAGTAACGTCAAAGAGATTATCGGCATTGCCATGATGGGGATGTAGGTGTTATTGAGCAGGCTCAGTGCCAATACGAACACAAAAACATGGATGACAATGAGGTCGAACAGCACAACCGAGTGCAGTATTTTTGCACGGTTGACTTCCGCCTGGCTTACTTGGGGTTCCATCAGCATTCCTCTGGTTATTGATTCAGGGTGCGAATAATCCCCTTTGACACCGTCGCTGTCAAACGTCCCCAAGCTGCTGAAAGCGTGTTATCGAATGGGGCGAGAGTTGGACTTCGGGTACAATCGGGGCCGGCTATCCGTCAGGAATAACAAGCCGGATATGGCGCAGTCTGGCAGAGAGCGCCGCTGTATGGAGAAATGAGAGATGAATAAAGCAGTCAACCAATTGGTCGTGGATCTGGAACTGATACGCAGGCTGGACAAGAACGGCCCGCGCTATACCTCCTATCCCACCGCAGATCGTTTCGACTCGGTTTTCAACGCCGGGAGCTATAGCCGGTGGGTGGCAAAGCGCGCGAGCGGCATCGCCCGCCCCCTGTCGCTGTATGTCCATATCCCGTTCTGCAACACGCTGTGTTTCTACTGCGCGTGCAACAAGGTCATCACCAAGGACAAGAGCAAGGCTGCCGAATATGTGCGCTACCTGATCAAGGAGATGGCAATGCAGGCCAAACTGCTGGGACCGGATCAGGTGGTGGAGCAATTGCATTTCGGCGGCGGCACCCCGACTTTCCTGAGCGACGACGAGATCCGCCAGGTGATGGCGGCGATCCGCCGGCACTTCAAACTGGTGGAAGACGGCGAGTATTCGATCGAGATCGATCCGCGCAAGGTCAGCGACGAGACCATCGCGCTGCTCGGCGAGACCGGTTTCAACCGCATCAGCATCGGCGTGCAGGATTTCGATGCCGATGTGCAACGCGCGGTGAACCGCATCCAGAGCGAGGAAGAGACGCTGCGCGTGATCCATGCCGCGCGTGCCAACGGTTTCAAGTCGGTGAGCATCGATCTGATCTACGGCTTGCCAAAACAGACGCTGGAAGGCTTCGGCGCGACGCTGGACAAGGTCATCGCAGCCGATCCGGATCGCCTGTCCATCTACAACTACGCGCACATGCCGGCTATCTTCAAACCGCAGCGGCGCATCCACGAGGAAGATTTGCCGGCGCCGCAAGTCAAGCTGGACATATTGAGCATGGCGGTGAACAAACTGACCGGGGCGGGCTATGTGTACATCGGCATGGACCACTTCGCCAAGCCGGGGGACGAGCTGGCCGTGGCGCAGCGGCAGGGCAGGCTGCACCGCAACTTCCAGGGCTATTCCACCCATTCCGATTGCGACCTTATCGCTCTGGGCGTCAGCGCTATCGGCAAGGTCGGCCCGACCTACAGCCAGAATTATCGCGAACTGGAAGATTACTACGACGCGCTGGACCGCGACCAGTTGCCGATCATGCGCGGCCTTGAATTGAACGCCGACGACCTGGTGCGTCGCGACATCATCCAGGCGCTGATGTGCCACTTCGAGATTTCCAAGGAGTCGTTCAAGGCCGACCATCAGACCGAGTTCGACAGCTACTTCGCCACCGAGCTGGAAGAGCTGCGCGAATACCAGCGCGAAGGCCTGCTGGAGATCTCGCCGCAAGCGATCGTCGTGACCCCCAAGGGGCGCATGCTGATCCGCAACATCTGCATGGTGTTCGACAAATACCTGCGCACCCGCACCGAGCATGCGCGCTATTCGAAAGTGATCTAGTTGCCGCCCGGGTGCGGGTGTCATGCCCGCACCTTGCCTCGCCTCTCCGCTATAATCCGCCCCTGATTTCTTTCGCGGGGCGAGCATGAACAAAATCCTGAAATACACTCTGATCGGTACTGGCGCGGTGGCCGGCATCGCCGTGGCAGGCGCGGCATATGTGGCGGCGACGTTCAATCCGAACGATTACAAAGAACAGATCATCAAGGCGGTCAAGGACAGCAAACAGCGCAACCTGCACCTCGACGGCGACATCAAGCTTTCCTTCTTTCCCGGCATTGGCGCCGATCTGGGCAAAATATCCCTGTCCGAATTCAACAGCGAAAAGGAATTCGCCTCGGTCGAGGGTGTGCGCGTCTCGCTGGCGTTGATGCCCTTGCTCAGCAGGCAGGCGGTGGTCAACGAGGTGGCGGTGAGCGGCCTTAAAGCCACGCTGGTCAAGCACAAGGACGGCACGACCAACATCGACGACCTGCTCGGCAAGGACGAAAAGAAAAAAACCGGCAGTCAGCAGGTCAAATTCGACATCGCTTCTGTATCCATAGCGAAGACCAATCTCGCCTACCGGGATGAGGGCACCGGCGCGCAATACGCCGTCAAGGACTTGAACCTGAAGACCGGGCGTATCGCCAACGGTGTGCCGGGCAAGATCGACCTGTCGGTCGGCGTGCAGGCCAACCAGCCCAGGCTGGACATCACCACGCAACTGAAGACCACGCTGACCTTTGACTTGGACAAACAGCAATACCAGCTGGACGGATTGGATCTGCAAGTTGCCGGTTCGGCGCTGGACATCACTAACATGAAACTGAAAGCCAGCGGCGATGCCAGCGCGGATCTTTCCACACAGGAATTCGGCGCGAAGAAATTCACGCTGCATGCGACCGGTACGAAGGCGGGGGAAGCTTTCGAAGCCACGCTCGATGCGCCGATGCTGAGCCTCGCCAAGGACAGGTTCTCCGGCGACAAGCTGACGCTGAACGCCAGGCTGGACGGCGCTTCCGGCAATATCGTCGCGGCGCTGTCGCTGCCCGGACTGGAAGGCAATGCGCAAGCGTTCAAGAGCAGCGCGTTCACGCTCGATCTGGATGTGAAGCAGCCGGAACAGGCGTTCAAGGTGAAGCTCGGTTCGCCGCTGTCCGGCAATTTCGATGCGCAGCAATTCAACTTGAGCAACCTCACTGTGGCGGTGAACGCCACCGGCGACAAGCTGCCGAACAAATCGGTGAGCAGCGAGATGAAGGGCAGCGTGCAGATCGATGCGAAGAAGCAGAGCGTGCAGGCGAATCTGGCCGGCGGCCTGCTGCAAAGCCAGGTCAAGGCCAAAGTTGGCGTGAACGGCTTTGATAATCCGGCGATCCATTTCGACGTGGATGTGGACCAGTTCGATGCCGATCTGTATATGCCGAAGAAATCCGCCGATGCCCCCCAATCCGGTTCGCCAAAATCCAGCCAGCCGGAGCAACCGCTGGATCTTTCCGGGTTACGCAAGCTCAATCTGGACGGCAGCCTGCGCATCGGCGCGCTGAAAGTGGCGAACGTGAAATCCAGCCAGATACGCCTCGACGTGAAAGCGCATAACGGGCTGGTGAACGTCAGCCCGCTGTCCGCCAATCTGTATCAGGGCAGCATGAACGGCAGCCTGAGCGTCAACGCGCAAGCCGCGCCCAGCATCGCGATCAACGAGACATTGAGCGGCGTCAACGTCGCTGCGTTGACCAGGGACGCGGCGAATTTCGACACGCTGGAAGGCAAGGGCAATGTCGGGATGAGCCTCACCATGCAGGGCAGTACCGTCAGCGCGATGAAGAAAGCGCTCAACGGCAACCTGTCGCTGAACCTGGCGGATGGCGCGATCAAGGGCATCAACATCGCCAGGAAGCTGCGCGACGCGCAGGCCATGTTCGGCAAGGGCGGCGCGAATGCGCAAACGCAAGCCGCGAACCAGAGCGAGAAGACCGATTTCAGCGAGCTAAAGGCGACCTTCAAAGTGAACAGCGGCGTGGCGCACAACGACGACCTGTCGCTGAAGTCGCCGCTGTTGCGCCTGTCCGGGGCGGGCGACATCAACATCGGCAACGACAGCATGAACTATGTCGCCAAAGCCACGCTGGCCAGGACGCTGGAGGGGCAGGGCGGCAAGGATGCCGTCGGCGGCATCACCGTGCCGGTGCGCGTCAGCGGACCGTTCACCGATCTGAAATACACGCTGGATTTCGGCGCGATGATCGGCGACGCCGTCAAACAGAAGGTGCAAACCGAGGTCAAGAGCAAGTTGCAGGATCAGCTCAAGGGCGGACTGAAGGGCTTGTTCAAGTGATAGGCGGACATGTAGGAGCGGACCCTGCCCGCGACCAAAAGGTTCGCGGGCAGGGCCCGCTCCTACAGCGGTATTGAATGAATAGTTTCTCTTCCCGTCTCATCACTTGGCAAAAGCAGCACGGCCGTCATGACCTGCCGTGGCAAGGCGCGGATGCCTACCGCGTGTGGCTGTCCGAGATCATGCTGCAGCAGACGCAGGTCGCCACCGTCATCCCTTATTACCAGCGCTTCGTCGCATCTTTCCCCGATATTGCCGCGCTCGCCGCCGCGACGGAAGAGCAAGTGCTCGCGCACTGGAGCGGCCTCGGCTACTACGCACGCGGCCGCAACCTGCACAAGGCCGCACAGATCATCGTCGAAAAATTTAACGGCGAATTCCCGCGCAAACTCGAAGACATCCTTGAACTGCCCGGCATCGGACGCTCCACCGCGGCGGCGGTCTGCGCCCTGGCGTATCACGAACGCCGCGCGATACTGGACGGCAACGTCAAGCGCGTGCTGGCGCGTTACTGCGGTATCGCAGGATGGACCGGGAATAAAGTTGTGGAGGAAAAACTGTGGCGACAGGCCGAAGCGCTACTGCCGCCACGCGACATCGCCAGCTACACCCAGGCGCTGATGGACATGGGCGCCACCGTCTGCACACGCAGCAAGCCGAAATGCGTGCTCTGTCCGGTGCAAGCCGACTGCGCCGCATTGCAGACCGAGCGCATCACCGAACTCCCCACCCCGCGTTTGCGCAAAGCCGTGCCGGAAAGACACGCCACCTTCCTGTTGTTGATGCACGGCAACGACATCCTGTTGGAGAAACGACCCGGTAGCGGAATCTGGGGCGGGCTGTGGTGCCCGCCGCAATTCGAGGATGATGTGGCGGCGAAGGGTTGGTTCGAGCGCAGTGGTATGGAAGCAAGTGAAGGAGAAAGGCTGGAGACGTTCACGCATACCTTCACGCATTTCAAATTGCACATCACACCGTTGAAGATTCAACTTGCGCGTAAACCGCTACGTGTTGAACAGCGTGGCAGCGTGTGGCTGGATGTGGAGGAGGCGTTGCGGGCGGCGATACCGGCACCGGTTCGCAGTCTGTTAAAAGAGCTCCAATGTAGGATGGGTTGAGCGTAGCGATACCCATCGTTATCATGCCCGCATGACCAACTACCGCCGCAGCGACATCGCCGGAGCCAGTTACTTCTTTACGGTGAATCTTGCCGACCGTTCGCAATCCTTGCTGACCGAACACGTCGATACATTGCGCAACTCCTTTGAATATGTCCGCGAGCGACACACTTTCACTATTGATGCCATCGTGATATTGCCGGAACACATTCACGCAATCTGGACGCTACCCGAAGGAGACAGCGATTTTGCGTTGCGATGGAGGTTGATCAAAACGGTGTTCTCACGTGGCTTGCCGCATGGCGAGCGTCTCTCCGAGAGTCGGCAAAGCAAAGGCGAGCGGGGGATATGGCAGCGTCGATATTGGGAGCATCTCATCCGCGACGAAGCGGATTTTGCACGGCATGTTGATTACATCCACATCAACCCGGTCAAGCACGGGTTGGTATCGCGTGTGGTGGATTGGCCGCATTCGTCATTTCATCGTTACGTGCGAGAAGGCGTGTTGCCGATAGATTGGGCGGGTGATGCGGGAGTTGAATTGGAATGCGGTGAGCGGAGGAATTTTGATTGATGGGTATCGCCGCGCTCAACCCATCCTACGCGAGCTGAGCCTGTCGAAGCATGAACGACTTCAAGCAAAACCAACACCGTCGGGCTACCCCCGACGGTGTTGGTTTTGAAAGGAAGAGGAAGTGCAAAGAGCGTTCCCCCTCCCTAACCCTCCCCCGGAGGGAGAGGGAACCAACTTCACTCTCCCCACTTCTTCATCAACTCCTGCTTCACCCCCAGATGATCCAGTATCCGCGCCACCACAAAATCCACGATCTCCTGCACGCTCTGCGGGTGGTGATAGAAGCCGGGATTGGGCGGCATGATGACGGCGCCGGCATGCGACAACTTGAGCATGTTCTCCAGATGGATGGAGGAGAACGGCATCTCTCTAGGCACTAATATCAGCGCACGTTTTTCCTTGAGCATCACGTCGGCGGCGCGGGCGATCAGGTCGTCGCCGATGCCCCCGGCGATCTTGCCGAGCGTGCCCATGGTGCAGGGGCAGACCACCATCGCGTCGCCGGGGTTGGAGCCGGAGGCCATCGGCGCGAACCAGTCCTGGATGCCGAATACTTTCAGTTCGCCGCTGAAGGTGCCGATGCGGTCTGCGAGCATCTGCTCCGCCTCCTGGGGACGGTTCGGCAGCGTGAAATCCAGCTCCTGTTTGGCGACGATCTGCGCGGCTTGGGTGTAGACGAGATGCACACGCTGTCCGCTTTGCAACAGGCATTCCAGCAGGCGCATGCCGTAGGGCAATCCGGACGCACCAGTGAAAGCTAACGTTATCGTCTTCATGTGTAAGTCCTCAATAATCTACTGCGCGATTCGATAGCGGCGTTACGAGGTGCTCGCTCCTCGCCTACCGGCTTGGTATGTCTCGTTCGCTGCGCTCCATGTGCCTTGCTCTCGAACCGCTCGCTACGATTCTTAAGGACTTCCATCAATGTTCTCCGAGTTGGGGAAATTCTTGCCGTCATTATCCATGAAACGCGCCGCGATCAATCCGTTTACCGTGCCGAATATCAGCGCGGCGGTGGCGAAGATCGGGATGAGGTAGGCGATGCCGCTGTGCGGGATCAGCCACAGATAGACCACGCCCATCTGTCCGGCGATATGCGCGAATGCGGCGTAGATGCTGTGGCTGACCGGGCCGAACCAGCGTGCCGGCAGGTGTCGTGCAAAGGCCAGCACGATCAGGCTGCACACCGCACCCGACAGGCCGAGGAAGAATCCCGGGGTCAGAAAATTGCCGAACAGCAGGCTGCCCGCTACCACGCGCAATAGCGACACCCATGCCGCCGCACGCCAGCCGTAACGCGCCAGCACGATCAGCGTGACGATGTTCGCCAGCCCCGGTTTGACGCCGGGCAGCGGCGACGGGATGGCGTTCTCCAGCACGGTGAGGCCGAGCGCCACCGCCGCCATGCGCGCGATGTGATGATCTTGCGCAGTGGTATTTAACAAAATTGAGGATTCAGAATGCGGGATACGAAAATCGGGATTCGGGATTCGTGATTCGGGATTCAGAAAACCTTCACGTTCAGGATGCTGTATGCCCCCTGAATCCTTGATCCTTGATCCTGAATCCTCGATCACGAGTCCTTGATCCTGTTTTTCAGTAATTGAGGCTGTCATATTTCTTCGTGCTGCCTGTGAGTTCCACGCTGACCTCGTTCGGCAGGCAGATGGCGATCTCGCCCGCCTGTTGCAGCCAGCCCTGGCGCACGCAGTATTGTCTGGGGCTGGGGTCGGAGCTGATGCGCGCCTTGCGTTTCTCGATGGTGATGATGCTGGTGCCGAGCGGGCCGGGCACTTCGATCTGCTGGTCTCGCGACAGCGGCACTTCCTTGAACACCTTGCCGCCGCTGCGGATGACGGCCTTGTCGGCGAGGTCGCCGCTCCACAGTTTGAGCGTGAGCAGCACCACACAGATGCCACCGAGCAGCAGCGTCAGCCAGTCTCCCGGCTTGATGTGCTGCAGCGCTGTGCTAGGCATGGCTTACTGGATCAGCCCGCGATGGCGCACCAGCACTTGTTGCCGTTGCTCGAAATGCCGCGCGAGTTTTTCGGCGAGATACACCGAGCGGTGCTGGCCGCCGGTACAGCCGATGGCCACGGTGAGGTAGCTGCGGTTGTCGGCGACGAAGCCGGGCAACCAGCGTTCCACAAAGCCGCTGATGTCGCCAAACATGTCCTGAACCTTGGGGGCGTTTTCCAGAAATTCGATCACGGCTGCATCGCGTCCGGTGAGCGGGCGCAGATCCGGGTCGTAATGCGGATTGGGCAGGCAGCGCACGTCGAACACCAGGTCTGCATCCAGCGGTATGCCGTGCTTGAAGCCGAACGATTCGAACAGCAATGTCAGGCGCGCGCGATCTACCTGGATGAGATTCTTGATCCAGGCGCGCAGCGCGTTGGCATTCAGTTCGGTGGTGTCGATGTGATGGCCGATGCTGCTGATCCCGGCAAGCAGCTCGCGTTCGTGGCTGACGCATTCCGGCAACGTGCGTCCCGGGGTTCCATCCGCACCGGACGCGGCACCGCTGAGCGGATGCAGGCGGCGCGTTTCGGAGAAACGTTTGACCAGCGTGTCGTTTTGCGCATCCAGGAACAGCACGTGCACCGTCAGCTCCTGTTGCATCAGTTCCAGCAACAATCCCGGCAATCGCTGCACGCTGTTGCCGCTGCGCACGTCGATGCTGACCGCGATATTGCTGTATCCGGCGTGCAGCAGGTATTCGACCAGCGAGCTGAGCAATTCGGCGGGCAGATTGTCCACGCAGTAATAGCCGCTGTCTTCCAGCACCTTGAGCGCGACGCTCTTGCCGGAACCGGACAGGCCGCTGATCAGAAATAGCTGCATGTCAATCCGCCTGCATTTGTTGCTCGTGGCGCGCGATGAATTCCTGCATGGTGTCGATGCCGCGCTGTTGCAGCACGAAATTGCGCGCGGCGGCTTCCACCAGCACCGCAAGGTTGCGCCCCGCGACTACCGGGATGTTGACCGTGCTGATGCTCACGCCGAGGATCTCCTGAAACGTCGCGTTGAGCGGCAAACGTTCCATTTGCGAGAGGTCGCCGCCGGGCGGGCGATGCAGGTGCACGATCAGCTTCAAACTTTTTTTGCGCCGCACCGCAGTCTCGCCGAACATGGTACGGATGTTCAGCACGCCCAGCCCGCGCACTTCGAGAAAATCGCGCAACAGTTCCGGGCATCGGCCTTCCAGCGTGTCCGGTGCGATGCGGTGCAGCTCGACGATGTCGTCGGCCACCATCCCGTTGCCGCGCGTGATGAGCTCCAGCCCCAGCTCGCTCTTGCCCACCGCGCTCTCGCCGGTGATCATTACCCCGACCCCCAGCACATCGAGAAACACCCCGTGGCGCGTGGTGGATTCGGCCAGCTCCTTGGCGAGATAGTGGCGGATCAGCCACATCAGATGCACGCTGGGTTTGGGAGAGGCGAACAGCGGGATGTTCGACTGGTCGGCGAAGGCGATCAGTTCCGGCGGTATGTCGGCCGTGCCTGCCACGATCAAACAGGTCGCGCCATTCTGTTCGATTTGCCGGAATGCCTTGTCGCGTTCTGCCAAACTGAGGTTGCGCAGATAATCGAGTTCGGTGCCGCTCAATACTTGCACCCAATTCGGGTGGATCAGATTGAGATGGCCGATCAGCCCCTTGTTGGAGGCCTCGACTTCGTCGCTGTCGATGATGCGATTGGCGCCGTCCGCTCCCGCGACATGGCTGAGCTCAAGCCGCGCTTGCTTGTCCTCGAACAGTTGCCGGATGTTGACCTGGCTCATTGGAAAACCCCTATAAATCTACTGCGCGATTCGATAGCTGCGTTGCGCAGTGCTCGCTCCTCGCCTACCCATTCGGTATGTCTCGTTCGCTGTGCTCCGCGCGCCTTGCTCTCGAACCGCTCGCTACGATTTATAGCGATTTTCATGCCGCGCTGTTCCAACCAACCAACAATCGATGGATGCTGGCGGCATCCTCGCAAGCGTTCAGCCGATCGCGGAATTGTGTGTCGCTGAACATCTGCGCCAGTTCGCCGAGGATCTGCAGATGCAGGTCGGTGGCGCGCTCCGGCACCAGCAACACGAAGACCAGATTCACCGGTAGCCCATCCGGCGCATCGAAGGGGATCGGATGCGAAGTTTTTACAAACGCGGCGGTGGCGTCGCGCAACTTGGCGATGCGGCCATGCGGGATCGCCACGCCCTGACCCAGACCGGTCGAGCCGAGTTTCTCGCGGGCAAACAGACTGTCGAATACCTGGCTGCGCGCGAGCTGCTGATTGTTCTCGAACAGCAGGCCGGCGCGTTCGAACACACGCTTCTTGCTGGTGGATTCGGTATCCAACAGGATGTTGCCGGGCACCAGGATTTTGCTGATCAGGTTCATGATAGGGCCGGATAAAAAATGGGCGGCAGACTTGTATTTAATTGCCTTCCAGGGAAGGCAACGATTGCCCCCTCTCCTTTCGGGAGAGGGTTGGGGAGAGGGAGGGAGATGGGCATTTTATCTCCTTGCCGCCCGTGTTGTTTTACTCTGCTGCCGCATGCTTGCCAGACTCGTCATGGCGGCGGGCAGACAATTTTTCCTTGTGTTTCATCACCTGCCGGTCCAGCTTGTCTACCAGCGCATCTATCGCGGCATACAGGTTCTCATCCTCGCATTCCACGAACACATCCTTGCCGCTGATGTGCACGGTAGCTTCGGCCTTCTGTTTCAATTTCTCAACGGAAAGGATGATGTTCACGTCAATCACGTTGTCAAAATGACGTTTGATCTTGCCGAACTTGCCGGTCGCATAGTCGCGAATGGCGGGGGTGATTTCCAGGTGGCGCCCGGTTATATGGAGGTTCATGGTGTGCTCCTTTTTTAGAGTGATTTACGGAGATTCACCGGGAGGATATGCAATGCTTCCCGGTACTTTGCTATGGTACGCCGGGCGACGACGATGCCCTGCTGTGCCAAGATTTCCGACATGCGGCTGTCGGTAAGCGGTTTGCGCCGGTCTTCCTCGCCGACCAGTTGTTTGATCAGTTCGCGTATTGCTGTGGAAGAGCAGGTGCCGCCGCTTTCCGTGGCCAGGCCGCTGCCAAAGAAATATTTGAATTCATAGATGCCGCGCGGGGTCAGCATGAACTTTTGCGTGGTGCCGCGCGATACCGTCGATTCATGCAGCTCAAGCGTGTCGGCGATTTCGCGCAACACCAGCGGGCGCATGCCGATCTCGCCGTGTTCGAGGAAGTTGCCCTGCCGTTCCACGATCGCCTGGGCGACGCGCAGGATGGTGTCGAAACGCTGCTGCAGGTTCTTGATCAGCCACTTCGCTTCCTGCAATTGGGTGGCGAGTTGCGAGCCGTTCTTTTCGTCGCGCTGTTGCAGGATGTTCGCGTAGATCTGGTTCACGCGCAGCTTGGGCATGGCTTCCGCGTTCAAGCGCGCACGCCACTTGCCCCGGTGTTTTTCGACGATCACATCCGGCGTCACATAGTCTGCGACCGTTTGATCGTACTCGGCGCCGGGTTTCGGATTCAGCCCGGCGATCAGGTGTTGTGCGGTGCGCAACTCGTCGTCCGAACAGCGCAGCAATCTTTTGATCCTGGCAAAATCATGAGCGGCCACCATGTCGATGTGCCGGCTCACCAGGCATATCGCCAGATCGCGTTGCGGCGTGTCTTCCGGCAAGGCTTTGAGTTGCAGAGCCAGGCATTCGCCCAGATTGCGCGCACCGAGGCCGGGTTGATCGAGGTGTTGCAGTTGCACCAGCGCAGTTTCCAGATCGTCGAGAGAAATGTCGAGTTCTGCGGGCAGCATCTCTGCCAGTTCGTCCAGGTCTTGTGCCAGATAGCCGTTGTCGTCCAGCGCATCGATCAACAGCCCGACTACTTTGCGGTCATGCGCATTCAGCGTGCTGGTAGTCAGTTCATCATGCAGGTGTTCGCGCAGGCTGGCTTGTTCGCCGGCCTGTTCCGGATAGGAATCGTTCTCGTCATCTGCACTGTGAGCGCTGCCGCCGCTGCCGGCGTTCCAGTCCGCGGGTTCGCTGCCGAAATCATCCGCGCCACGGTCGCCGTCCCGGTTTTGTTCGGGTTCGCCGGTGCCCGTGCTGCTGCGCGGTTCGGCAGAATAGAGTGTGGGGGCGGCTTCTTCGGCCACTTCCAGCATCGGGTTTTCGTCGAGCATGCGCGCGACTTCCTGATGCATATCCTGAGTGGAGAGTTGCAGTAAACGGATGGCCTCTTGCAACTGCGGGGTAAGCGTCAGTTGCTGGGACATCCGAAGTTGGAGAGATGCTTTCATTGCCTGGTGTCGTGTCCGGGATACCTTCGCGTCATAGCTTGAAGTGTTCGCCCAGATATACTTTCCTCACGCCTTCATTATAGATGATTTCATCCGGCTTGCCTTCCGCCATCACCGCGCCGGCGTTGATGATATAGGCGCGGTCGCAGATGCCCAGCGTCTCGCGCACATTGTGGTCGGTGATCAGCACGCCGATGTTGCGCTCCTTGAGGAAGCGGATGATCTTCTGGATGTCCAGCACGGCAATCGGATCGACGCCGGCAAACGGTTCGTCCAGCAGGATGAAGCGCGGGTCGGTCGCCAGTGCGCGCGCGATCTCCACGCGCCGCCGCTCGCCGCCGGACAGGCTGATCGCCGGATTGTCGCGGATGTGCGTGATATGCAGGTCTTCCAGCAATTCTTCCAACCGGTTCTCCAGGTCCGCATCGGATAAGCCCTGCAGTTCGAGTACCGCCTGGATGTTCTGTGCGACGGTCAGGCGGCGAAAGATCGAGGCTTCCTGGGGCAGATACCCCAGCCCCAGGCGTGCGCGGCGATGTATCGGCAGATGGGTGATGTTCTGTCCGTCAACGAATATCTCCCCGTCATCGGCCGCGACCAGGCCGACGATCATGTAGAACGAGGTGGTCTTGCCGGCCCCGTTCGGGCCGAGCAGTCCGACTACTTCGCCGCTTCTCAGCGACAGCGAAGCATCGTGAACCACGGTGCGCGAACCGTATTTCTTCTTGAGGCTGACAGCGCGTAACTCGCTCATAACTACTCCGTAGGTGACAGGGTCTCGCTGGGCTTGATCGGCAGCGTGTCCTGGGTGGGCGTGTCCGGCACGGATGAATGGGCCGCTCCATCCTTGGGTTTGGGTTGCAGCACCGCGTGAACCCGCTTGGGCAGCCCGTTCGCGGCGGTTGACTCACCGCTGTGCACCTGGAAGATCTCGGTCTTCTGGCTGTAGGTGACGTGCTCGCCGCGCACATCGTCGAGGTCGCGCTTGACGCGCGCCTGCACGTAGAAGTCCACCGTTTCGGCGCGCGTGTCGTATTCGATGCGCTCGCCGTAGCCATCCACATACTCGTCCATCCCTTCACGTTTTTGCCGGAAGCTGGCGGTGTGGCCATAAGCCGTGCCGTGCTTGTAGCCTTCCTTGTCCTGCACCACGACGATCTTGTCGCCGCGTATCAGCATCGTGCCCTGGGTCAATTGCACATTGCCGGTAAAGGTGCTGATCTGCCGGGCATCGTCTATCAGCACCTGATCGGCTTCGAGATGGATCGGCTTGTCGCGGTCGGCTTTCTCGGCAAAACAGGCCGGTGTCCAGAGCGGCAGCAGAATGGCCGGCAGCAGAGATGCCAGCGCGAGTTTATTTCTTGACGGGTACATGTTCGCTTCTTACTTGGGCGAGCAATCTCAGGGTGCGCGCGTTGTTATCCATTTCCAGGCCGATCGCGCGTGTGGTGTCGTGCGCGCCGACGATGGTGACGGGGCGATCGGTACTCGCCAGATCCTGGTTGGGCAGGACGTGCAGATATTCGGTCAGCAGGGTGAGCTCCTCCTGATCCGCGCCCGCCTCGCGTATCACCCTGACATCGTCGTGCAGAAAGACTTCATCGCCTTTGCTGGAAACCAGTCCGCGCTGCGCATAGGTATGGATCGGGGGGCGTTCGGCGGACAGCGTGGTCAGGCGCGGCGTGTCGACCTCGGTGCTGTCGTCATCAGAAAAATGCCGCAATTTTCTGGCGGACATGATGAAGCGCGGTACGCCCTGTTCGTTCATTTTGACCGCCGAGAAATTTTCCATGATGGCATCGGGATCGTGGCGCTTGCGGTTGTCCGGTTTGGCCGCTTCCGGCTGTACCTGCTGGTTCAACCAATAGCTGAGCGCCAGCAGGCCGAGCAGCGGCAACAGCGGCAGCCAGTAACGGACACGGGAGGCAAAGGTCATTTAAGGAAACGGGCAAGTTGCGCGTCCAGCGTGCCTTGCGCCGACATGATCATCTCGCAGGCTTCGCGCACCGCGCCATGTCCGCCGCTGCGTTGCGTCACATAGTTGGAATGTTCGCGCACCAGTTGCGGAGCCTCGGGTACGCTGATCGCCAGGCCGACATGGCGCATCACGGTGAGATCCACCACGTCGTCGCCCATATAGGCGGCGGCATCGCGCGACAGCTTGAGCTTGCTGAGCAGATCGAGCATCGCTTCGAGCTTGTGTTCCACACCCTGATAGATATGTGCGATGCCGAGGTTCTGCGCGCGTATCCCGACGCAGCGCGAGGTGCGCCCGGTGATGATGGCGACCTCTATGCCGCTGGCCATGAGCATCTTCAGGCCGTGCCCGTCGAGCGAGTTGAAACGTTTGAACTCCTCGCCGGAATCGGACAGATACAGTCCGCCGTCGGTCATCACGCCATCCACATCGAAGGCGATCAGGCGGGTCAATTTTGCGCGGCTCAATAGCATGGGGACTCTCCTAAATTTATCTTGGCCTGATTTGCTTTGTCCTAAACGACTTTGGCGTGCAACAGGTCGTGCATATTCAGCGCTCCGACCAGATGGTATTGTCCGTCCACCACCAGCATCTGGCTGATGTTGTATTGCTCCATCATCTGCACCGCTTCAACGGCGAGGCTGTCCGGGCTGATGCAGCGCGGATGGGCGGACATCACGCCGCGCACCGGCGTGGTGTTGAAATCCAGTTTTTTCGCCAGCGTGCGGCGCAGATCGCCATCGGTATAAATACCCAGCACGCGCTGCCCGGCATCCACGATCGCGGTCATGCCCACGCCCTTTTTCGAGATCTCCAGGATCGCATCGCCCAGCATCGCGTCTTCTTGCACCATCGGCAGACGTTCGCCGCTGCGCATGATGTCGCGCACATGAGTGAGCAAGCGCCGTCCCAGGCTGCCGCCGGGATGCGAGCGGGCGAAATCCTCCGCGCCGAAACCCTTGGCGTCCAGCAGCGCGACCGCCAGCGCATCGCCCAGCGCCAAAGCAGCCGTGGTGCTGGCCGTCGGAGCCAGCCCCATCGGGCAAGCCTCCTTGTCCACCGCCGCATTGAGATGCACGTCCGCCGCCTGTGCCAGGCTTGAAGCCGGATAGCCGGTCATGCTGATGAGCTTGGCTCCCTGGCGTTTGATGACCGGTACGATGGTCATCAACTCCTGGCTCTCGCCGGAATACGACAGCGCGATGATGACGTCTGCGGAGGTGATCATGCCGAGGTCGCCGTGGCTGGCTTCGCCCGGATGCACGAAGTAAGCGGGCGTCCCGGTGCTGGACATGGTCGCTGCGATCTTGCGCGCGATGTGGCCGGACTTGCCCATGCCGCTGACGATGACGCGTCCCTCGCAGCGCAGGATGACATCCAGCGCGTGCAGGAAGTTCTCGTCGAGACGTGCGCTGAGCGCCTGCACGGCGGCGGCTTCGATGTTCAGAACCTCGCGGGCGAGGTCGAGTGCGCGCGGCGCGGCAGAGATGGATTTATTCATGCGGCGCATTATAGCAGCGGGAGTTTTTTGGGGGGCTGGCAAAATGTACCGAAAACCCCGTCATTCCCGCGAAGGCGGGAATGACGGAGCTAATGGGCAATCCGGGTTGCAACTGGTGATATGCAGAGAAATTTTGCAAAGCGCGCATGAGTGCGGCATCATCGGGACAAATGAAATGATTCGCGCTACATGGACAACTCTCTCTCGCTGGTTCTGATTTTGCTTGCCACGGCCGTGCTGGTGGTGGTGTTGTGCCGCATCCTGCGTTTGCCGGTGATGCTGGGTTATCTTGCGGTCGGCATCCTGATCGGCCCGCATGCCCTCGCGTGGATACCCGATGCGCCGGGCACGCGCCATCTCGCCGAATTCGGCGTGGTGTTCCTGATGTTCAGCATCGGCCTGGAATTCAGCCTGACGCGCCTGACGGCGATGAAACGCACGGTGTTCGGCCTGGGCGGCGCGCAGGTGGTTGCGACCATGTTGCTGGTCATGGTGGCGGCCTGGCTGTCCGGGCTGGACTGGCGTTCGGGGCTGGCGCTGGGCGGCGTGCTGGCGATGTCGTCCACGGCGATCGTCAGCAAGATGCTGGTCGAGCGCGCCGAACTGAACCTGCCCTACGGCCAGCAGATGATGGGCGTACTGCTGTTCCAGGATCTGGCCGTGGTGCCCTTGCTGATCGTCATCCCGGCTTTGGCCGAGGGCACCGGCGATCTTACTGCCACGCTGGCCTTTGCGACCTTGAAAGCGGCGCTGGTGCTGCTGGTGCTGCTGGTGTTCGGGCAGCACATCATGCGCTCGTGGTTCCATGTCGTGGCGCGGCAAAAGTCCCCCGAGTTGTTCATGCTCAACGTGCTGCTGATCACCTTGGGTCTGGCTTATCTCACCGAGCTGGCCGGGCTGTCGCTGGCGCTGGGCGCGTTCGTCGCGGGCATGCTGATCTCGGAAACCGAATACCGCTATCAGGTGGAAGAAGACATCAAGCCGTTCCGCGACGTGCTGCTCGGATTGTTCTTCGTCACCATCGGCATGAAACTCGATCTGGGCAGCGTGGCGGCCGACCTGGGCTGGGTACTGCTGGCATTGCTGGCGCTGATCCTGCTCAAGGCGCTGGTCGTGGTGTTGCTGGCGCGCGGCTTCGAGGGCGACTGGGGCGTGGCGTTGCGCAGCGCGATCGGTCTGGCGCAGGCCGGCGAATTCGGCTTCGTGCTGTTGACGCTGGCCGACAACGCGCATTTGCTGAATGCCGAAACCATGCAGATCACGCTCGCCGCGATGCTGCTGTCGATGCTGGCGGCGCCGTTCCTGATCCAGCATGGCGAGGCGATCGCGCGGCGCTTCTCGGCTGCCGAATGGACCAATCGCGCGATGCAGATGCACCAGATCGCGATCCGGAGCATGGGCAGCAAGGCCCATGTGATCATCTGCGGCTACGGGCGCAGCGGGCATACGCTGGCGCGTTTTCTGGAAGAGGAGAACCTGCAGTTCATCGCGCTGGATCTGGATTCGCGCCGCGTGCGCGAAGCCGTCGCGGCGAAGAAAAGCGTGGTGTATGGCGATGCCGCCAAGCGCGAGGTGCTGATGGCGGCCGGGTTGATGCGCGCCAAGACGCTGGTGATCAGCTACAAGGACAAACATTCCGCGCTGGCGATCCTGCGCCATGTCAAAGAGCTGCGCCCCGATCTGCCGGTGGTGGTGCGCACCAATGACGAGACCCACGTGGAAGCGTTGAAGGAAGCCGGTGCGGCGGAGGTGGTCGCCGAGGTGCTGGAAGGCAGCGTGATGCTCGCTTCGCAGGCGCTATTGATGGCGGGCGTGCCGCTCAACCGCGTGATCCGCCGCGTGCAGGAAAGCCGCGCGCGCCGCTATGCGGTGTTCAGCGGCTTCCTGCGCACCCCTCAGAACGAGGTGGGCGAGGCCAGCGAAAGCCTGCAACCGCGCTTCCTGAGCGTGCTGCTCAAGGAGGATTCCGCAGCGGTGGGCAAGCGGTTGCGCGAGGTCGGCCTGGATGCGTTGAATGTCGAAGTGAACGCGGTGCGCCGGCGCAACGTGCGCGGCGCGCAGCCGAGCGAAGAAATGTTGCTGCAAACCGGCGACGTGCTGGTGCTGCTCGGTTTGCCGGACGCGTTGCAACAAGCCGAGATGAAGTTGCACAAGGGGTAGCCAGGATTGAGGAAACAACCTTGCGTCGTCATTCCGGGCATCGTCATTCCGGCGCAGGCCGGAATCCAGCGGTTTTATTCAAAATGCCTTTCAGGTTTTGTCTCCGCGTTGCGGAAGTTTTTCTCTGACTGGATTCCGGGTCAAGCCCGGAATGACGACACACCCGTCACCCCGGACTACGATCCGGGGTCCAGGGGTTTCCCAAAGGGCGCATGGATT
>JAVHQS010000110.1:3201-6909 GCA_036171255.1 Gallionella sp. | reverse complement strand
TCCAGGGGTTTCCCAAAGGGCGCATGGATTCCGGGTCAAGCCCGGAATGACGACACACCCGTCACCCCGGACTACGTCACCCCGGACTACGATCCGGGGTCCAGGGGTTTCCCAAAGGGCGCATGGATTCCGGGTCAAGCCCGGAATGACGACAATAAAAAAGCCCGCCGAAGCGGGTCTGGTTGAAGGGACTAAGCTGCTTTTTTCAGTGGCAGTTTTGCGCGTTTGCTCACATACAAGACTTCAACGCCCAGTACGTTTCCTTTTGCATCGTAGTCCAGAATCATGCCGGGTTTAATTTCCCCGGTTTTTTCCACCTCTCCCCCGGCAAGATGAACATAGAGCGCATCAGCCAACTGATCGAATTCGATTCTCATTGATTCGTCTCACTCAAGGTAGATTGTTCGGCCATTTTCTGGCGGTGTGAAAAACGCGCAGAATTTCGACAGTATCGTTTCTGACCCGATAAGGCAGAAAGAATGTAAGGGAAATGAGTCACAACGAACTCTCTTGTTCCGGGGATACGGCCCGGACGCCCTAAATTGGGCTGCTCGCCGAGCATCAACGCTTTGTCGCGTAAATGGATCACGAATTCTGCCGCCACCTTCGGATTGTCTTGCGCAATGTAGGCTGCTTCTTGTTCAAGATTTAGCAGCGATTTGCGCAACCACCTAACGCGCATATTTTTTCACTACTGCGTCAAACTCGGCGTCAGTAGCAAAATCGCCTGCATCGGCCTCGGTGATAGCCTGCTGGATTTCTGCTATTTGCCAAGACTCAAGATCAATGTAGCGTTGAATTGCCTCACTCCCCAGAAAAGACTGCGAACGATGTGTTGCGTTCGCCAATTTGCCTAACTGGTCCTTGACTTCTTGAGGAACTCGAAGAGTTAAAATGGTCGTTATCCATGATTGCCTCGTTACATATGTATACATTGACACCCTAGCACATCGTCTCATTTAAAGAAGCCATAAAAAAGCCCGCTGCGAGCAGCGGGCTGTGTCACGCCGGGTGATTCTTGAATTAGATTCCCATGCAGACGGTGTAGGTGGCAGCTTCATCAAATGCTGGAGTATTGGTTGTCTGGTTGTCAGCATTTCCACCGAAAGCATAGGTCTTCATCGCGAGCATAGAGCCTGTACCATAGTTGCCGTCATCCATCGTTGTGTCGAGTTGCTTAACAAATTTCCCTAAGATGCCGTCTGAACAGATGGTATATGAACCACGGATCGGATTGCCTGCGGCATCATTCATTGCCGGTGCGGTCGTTGAGCCACTTTGAATGCCGATTTTACCGCCTGCGGCATTGGTGGGAATGTAGGTAGTGCCAGCGGCAACTGTTTCGCCGGGAGCCAATCCAGCCAGACGTACATGCTGCCAGAACAAATAGGATTCTGAAGCGTTAGTCGTGGCATCCCAGTTGCCGTTGATGACACCGTTGCCCACATTCGGGCTCGCCGGTGGAGCTGCATATGGGCATGTTCCCCCTACGCACGTTGGGCTCAAGCCAGAAAGGTGCGTATCGACTGCGCGATCATCCCCCGGCAAAGCCTTAAATTTGTCCTGATAGCCGTAGATGAACACCGGGATGTTCTTGAAGTCGCCTGCGAGGTTCTTGACCTTGGCGCTGTTGATCAGCTCCTGACCTTTCAGTACGCCGCCGAGCAGCAGACCGATGATCACCAGTACGATGGCGATTTCGATTAAGGTAAAGCCTGATTGATTGCGTTTCATTATGCTAGTCTCCTGATTGTGAATGCTGTGCAGTAATCACAGCAAAAGGCGTGCCAATGTTGTTGTAATTCTCGGTTTGGTCTTGACTGTGCGGCAGGGAACCCATTAACCCGGATTATCCATTGGTCTTATTTAAATTATTCTCAATAATGAGGAAGTCTTGTAGGAGCGCAGCTTGCTGCGCGATGTGCTATCGCCCGACAAGTCGGGCTCCTACGTCATAATGAGGGTCTTCGCAAACCCAATCAGGTCTGTCATAACAAACTTCTTGGGAGGTTCGAGAGGGATAGTGTGCAGCTTGATCGGGTGGTTTTGACGAGATGTTGACGGAATGATGACGGGATGCTGACACTTAACAAGGTAGAGCGTTTACAAACCGGACGCTGGCTGTTGCTGGCGATGCTGGTGTCGTTGCACGGCGCGCTGCTGCTCGGCGTGGAAAGTCCGTGGGTGCATCCGCTGTTCCTGGCGCACCTCGGCTTGTTCCTGATCTGGCAGCCGTTGTGGCGCGGCGAACGCGAAGTCGGGCGTAACGCTTTTGTGTTCATCATCCTGGCTGCGGCGATGGCGATGTTCTGGCTGAACTGGTGGGTGGTCGCTTTCTGGCTGACCGGGGTGTTCGGGCTGGTGGGCGGACGGGTGCTCGCGTTCCGCACCCGCTGGGCGCGCCTGCTCAACCTGGCGGTGATGGCGTATCTGCTCGCGGTGTTGCTGCTCTGGGTGGTGCCGCACCTGTTCGCCGCCCAGTCCATGATCGAGGTCGGGCGCATCCTGATGTGGTACGTGTTGCCGGTGCTGCTGCTCGTCATCGCGGTGGCGCCGGTCAACAGCGAACCGGCCACAAGCGTCCAAACCATCGACTTCATCTACAGCCTGCTGTTGTTCATGCTGCTTGCGCTGGTGGTGCTCGGCAGCCTGGCTTTCATGACATTGGCGCGGTTGGATTACCTCGAAGCCATGCTGCGCACGCTGTTCCTGATCGGGCTGATCCTGCTCGCGCTGGGCGGGCTGTGGAATCCGCGCTTTGGCTTTGGCGGCCTGCAAGTGATGTTCTCGCGCTACCTGCTGAATGTCGGCACGCCCTTCGAGAGCTGGTTGGCGCAGCTCGCCGGAGCGGCGCAGCGCGAACCGGACGCGGCCAGCTATCTGGCGCGCGCGACCGCGCTGCTGGGCGATTTGCCCTGGCTGTCAGGACTTTCCTGGCAAGCCTCTGCGGGGACGGGGCAGTTGGGCCAATTCAGCGAACACGCGGTGGTGATGCAGGAAGACGACCTGCGCCTGACGCTGTATGCCAGGCAATCGCTCAACCCCGCCGTGCTGTTGCATATCCAGTTGCTGGCGCAATTGATCGGCTATTTCTATCAGGCCAAACAGCGCGAGCAGAGCCTGCGCGACATCACCCGCTTGCAGACCGTCTATGAGACCGGCTCGCGGCTGACCCACGACCTGAAAAACATGCTGCAATCGCTGCTGTCGCTCACCGCCATCGCGCAAAGCCGCGAACAACGGGCGCAGCAATTATTGCAACAGCAACTTCCGCTGCTCAGCCAGCGCATCGGGCAGACCTTGGACAAGCTCCAGCAACCTCAAGCCGAAAGCAGCGAGACGCCGTGGCTATCGCTGGCGGCGTGGTGGGATGCGCTGCGGCTGCGCAACCGGCATCAGGAGATTCGGTGGTACGCACCCGATAAATTGCCGGACACCAAGATTCCGGCGGCACTGTTCGACTGCGTGCTGGACAACCTGATCGACAACGCGCTGAGGAAACGCCAGTCGCAACCGGATACCGGCATTGCGGTAGAGCTTCATGTCGATGCCGGTTTGCGATTGTCCGTGTGCGACAGCGGCGAGCCTATCCCGGAAGCCATCGCTGCAAGCCTGCTGCGCGGCGTCGTCGTCTCGCAACATGGCCTGGGGGTGGGCTTGTATCAGGCCGCGCGCTGGGCCGGGCAGCTTGACTACCGCCTGGCGCTG
>JAVHQS010000110.1:0-3101 GCA_036171255.1 Gallionella sp. | reverse complement strand
GGGCTTGTATCAGGCCGCGCGCTGGGCCGGGCAGCTTGACTACCGCCTGGCGCTGACCAGCAACCGGCGCGGCAAAGTGTGTTTCGAACTGCGCGCATAACGACAATAATTCAGGTCTGTAAATTTGATTAATCGGAGTTTCTTTAAACGATCCCGGCAACGCCGATGACAAATCAAGAGTTGGCGGGAATGTAAGGGGGAAGTGTGAAACCAGGCAGAAACGACCCGTGCCCATGCGGCAGCGGAAAAAAATTCAAGAAATGTTGCCAGAACGCGACTGTCCGGGCCGCGACGGACGCATCGCCAAATGCCGCGCAGCCGGCAGGCGTTATGCGGGATGAACCGAACCGGCTTTATGCGCTGTTAAACGCCGGGCGCCATGCCGAGTTGGAAAGCCGCGCGCGCTGGCTGCTTGATCGGCAGCCGGATTCCGGATTTGCCTGGAAGATGCTGGGGGTTGCGCTGATGGTTCAGGGTAAGGATGCCCTGCCAGCCCTGCAACGAGCATCGCAATGCCTGCCGGATGATGTCGAGTTGTATAACTACCTCGGTATCGCCCTGACGAACCGGGGTCTCTTCGCGGAGGCCGAGGCCAAGCTGCGCCGGGCACTGGAATTGCGGCCGGATTACGCGGAGGCGCATTACAACCTGAGTATCCCGCTCATGTCGCAAAACCGCATGGCCGACGCCGAGGCCAGCCTGCGGCGGGCGCTGGAATTGCAGCCGGATTACGCGAAGGCGCATTACACCTTGTGCATGCCGCTCACGGCGCTGGGCCGCCTGCCCGAAGCCGAAGCCAGCCTGCGGCGGGCGCTCGAAATCAAGCCGGATTTCACCGAGGCGCATTTCAGCCTGGGGCGCACCCTGAAGGAGCAGGGATTGCTTCCGGAGGCCGAAACCAGCCTGCGGCGGGTCTTGCAGGCCGAGCCGGAAAATATCGACGCGTTGCTCGTCATGGGCAACACGCTCATGGAACTTGGGCGGTTCGTCGAAGCGGAGGCAAGCTTCCGCCGCGTACTGGAGTTCGACTCCAATAGCCTGGGGGCGCGGATGGGTCTTGTCGGGATAAAAAAGGTGACCGCCAACGATGAAAATCTGGCGGCACTGCTTGCGGTGGAGGAGTCGGAGCGCCACAAGGCGCAGTTGTCGGAAGAGCAGGCGATGAGGCTTCATTTCGCGCTGGGCAAGAGTTACGACGACCTCGGCGAGCACGAAAAATCTTTTCCGCATTTCCTTGAGGCTTGCAGACTCAAGCGCGCCACGTTCGACTACGATGCCGACCTGAACACCCGGCACTTCGATTCGATCCGCGCGGTGTTCGACCGCGAAACACTGGAACGCCTGCGCGGCGCGGGCGACCCTTCGAAGGTGCCGATTTTCGTGCTGGGCATGCCGCGTTCCGGCACCACGCTGACCGAGCAGATCGTCGCCAGCCATCCGGAAGTGCATGGCGCGGGCGAGTTGCCCGACCTGATGGCCATCGCGCAGCGCGATATTGCGGGGAAAACCTTTCCGGACAATGTGTCCTCGCTCGACCCGGCGCAGCTTGCCTCATGGGGCGCGGACTATGTCGCCGGGCTGCAACGGCGCGCGCCGGAAGCGCGCCGCATCACCGACAAGATGCCGGGCAATTTCATGGCGCTCGGCCTGATCCGCCTGATGCTGCCCGACGCGAAGATCGTCCATGTCAAACGCGGCCCCGTGGATACCTGTTTGTCCTGCTTCAGCAAGTTGTTTGCACTTGGTCACGAATACAGCTACGACCTGGCGGAGTTGGGCCGTTACTACGCCGATTACGCGCGTTTGATGGAGCACTGGCGCGCGGTGTTGCCGGAGGGCGCGTTCCTCGAAGTGCAGTACGAGGACATCGTGGCGGACCAGGAAGCGCAGGCGCGCCGCATCGTCGGGTATTGCGGGCTGGAATGGGACGATGCCTGTCTCGACTTCCACAAACACAAGCGCGCGGTGCGCACCGCCAGCGCGACGCAGGTGCGCCAGCCGATCTACAGGACATCCGTGCAGCGCTGGAAACCTTATGAGAAATTCCTCGACCCGCTGCTGGAGGCGCTCGGCGAGTTGGCGCCCGGACGTTGATCCGGAGCGGCAAACCCCGGCTATCCGATCGCCCGGCAAGCCGGGCTCCACACCGTGCCTGTGGGAGCGCAATTCATTGCGCGATAGCCCGTCGCCCGATAACCCGATCGCCCGGCAAGCCGGGTTGCTACTTCGCAACCCGATGATTTATTGCCGCCTTCCCTGCCCGGCTTAACGGGCTCGCCACGGACGGAGGACGGGTTCGGCGTTTCCCTTGTTGCAAAAAAACCACACTTTACCGATGAATTTTTGACAACGAGGCGCGCGCTTCGCTACAGTCCGCTCCCAGTGAAGGCAATGAGGTATCGCAATCACTTGTTTTGAAGTTGTATAACGTTAATCAACTTTCTTTAATTTTCAAGGAAAACACACAATGAAGAAAATCGCTCTCTCTATCGCAGGCGTTATGGCTGCGGTGGCGTTCGCACCGGAAGCCTCCGCGGTTCCGGCATTCGCGCGCCAAACCGGCATGGCTTGCAGCGCATGCCACTTCCAGTCCTTCCCGGCCCTGACCGGCTTCGGCAAGTCATTCAAGACGGCCGGCTTTACCATGATGGGCGCACAAGGCAAGGTCGAAGGCGAACACGGCCTGTCGATCCCCGACACCCTGAACATGGCGATCTACTTCCAGGCGCGTTACCAAAAGACCAATGGCCCATCTCCTATTGCTCCTACTTATAACACCAACAACGGCCGTATCGACCTGCCTGACGAGTTCTCGCTGTTTGCCGGCGGTCGCGTCAACGAAAACATCGGCGCGCTGCTGGAACTGTCCCTGACAGCCGGCAATGCGACCGGTGCTACCGGCGTGGCCGGCTTCAAACTGCCGATCATGTTCGACATGGGCGGCACCAGGGTCGGCGTGGTTCCGTTCACCGTCGGCGGTCTCGGCCCACAATACGGCTATGACGTGTTCGCGACCGGTTCCACCGCCAATGGCCGTGTGATCGAGAACGGTCTGGGCTATTCCGCTTCCATGTACCTCGGCACCAACGGCAACGCTTCCG
>JAVHQS010000109.1:4301-10454 GCA_036171255.1 Gallionella sp. | reverse complement strand
CGGCATCCAGGCGCGCGTGCTGCAACGCCTCGGCAGCCACCATGTGCTGGTGGTGCATGGCGCGGACGGCATGGACGAGATCTCCATCAGCGACGGCACTTACATCGCGGAACTGAAAGACGGCAAGATCAGCGAATACACCGTGCATCCCGGCCTGTTCGGCCTGCCCACCTCTCCGGTCGGCATGCTGCGCGTCGCCAATGCAGACGAGGCGTGCGAAAAACTATTGGGCGTGCTGAATAACGAAACCGGCGCGCCGCGCGACATCGTGCAACTGAATGCCGGTGCGGCAATCTACGTGGCGGGGCTGACTGCCACACTCAAGGAAGGTATCACAACAGCCGATCGGGTGATCGCCAGCGGCGACGCCAGGACCAAACTGGATCAGCTCATCACGCTGAGCAACAGCTTCGAGGCTTGATCTCGGCCAGCAATTCCGACACGGCCGGATAACGCAGCTTCACTTTCAATTCGTTCTTCATGCGCCGGTTGCTTAGCCGCCGCGATTCATTCATGAACGACAGCAGCGTTTCCGGCAACACGCGTTGCGCTTCGGCCCGGCTGATGCGCGGCACGCGCGGCAGACCGAAGGCATCCGCTACCGCATCGAAATAATCGCCCATCTTCAATTGGCTATCGTCGCTGGCGTGATACACGCGGCACGCCGCACCGCGCCGCAAAGCGGCCACGCCGATGCGCGCCAGGTCGTCGGCATGGATGTGGTTGGTGTAGCCGTCTTCGCCGGACAGGATGCCCGGAGTGCCTTGCTGCAAGCGGCTCAGCGGCAAACGATCCGCCGCGTAGATACCGGGTACACGCAGAACACAGGCATTCACCCGATTGCGGCTTGCCCAGTTGCGTATCTGCCGCTCGGCATCCGCACGGCGTTGCGCCCGTGCTGTCCCGGCGTTCAGCGGCTGCGTCTCGCTGATCCACGCGCCTGCACAATCGCCATACACCCCGCTGGTGCTGATGTAGACCATGCGCTTCGGCAGCACCCCTCGCGACAAGGCGCTGAGCAGATTACGCGTGCGCGTGTCGTGTGTGCCACTATTCGGAGGCGGCGCGAAGTGCAACACCGCATCGGCTATTCCGGCGATGCGTGCGAGGCTGTTTCGGTCGTCCAAATCGCCAACCAGCGGCACCACACCGAGAGCGCTCAACCGTTCGCGATACGACGCGTTGCGCACCAGCGCGAGCACGCGATAACGCTTCGCCAACAAAGGAATGGTGCGCAGCGCGACATCGCCGCAGCCGATAATCAGCAGGCGTCTCATGGCGCGATTATGCGTTAAAATCTGCGCCTCACGCGATCCGAATATCTCATCATGTCATTCAAAACAACCATCCGGCCCAGCGGCCATGAATTTCCCATCGACGAGCACGAGACCATCCTCGAAGCCGCGCTCAAGCACGGCTACACCCTGCCATACAGCTGCCGCGATGGCGTGTGCGGGGTTTGCAAAGGCAAAGTCATGGAAGGCCAAGTGGACTACGGCAAGCATCAGGGCGGCGCGTTATCCGATGCCGAGAAGGCTGCCGGCATGGCATTGTTCTGCTGCGCCAGGCCGCAGTCGGATCTGGTGATCGAATGCCGCGAAGTCAGCGCGGTCAAGGATATCCCGCTCAAGACCATGCCGTGCCGCGTGCAGAAAATGGACCGGCTGGCGGAAGACGTGATGGTGCTGCAACTCAAGCTGCCCACCAATGAACGGTTGCAATTCCTGGCCGGCCAATACGTCGACATCCTGCTCAAGGATCAGAAGCCGCGCAGTTTCTCGCTGGCGAACGCCCCGCACCATGACGAATTCCTCGAACTGCACATCCGCAACATCGCCGGCGGCGCGTTCACCCGGCATGTGTTCGACGGGATGAAAGAGCGCGACATCCTGCGCTTCAAAGGTCCGCTCGGCACCTTCTTCCTGCGCGAGGATTCCGACAAACCGATCGTCTTCGTCGCCAGCGGCACCGGTTTCGCGCCGATCAAGGCGATCATCGAACACGCGCTGTATATCGGCGCAAAACGTCCGATGCACTTCTACTGGGGGGCGCGCAAACTGGCGGATCTGTATATGCTGGACAAAGCCCGGCAATGGGAAAACAGCGGCATCAAATTCACCCCGGTACTCTCCGACGCGTTGCCGGAAGATGCCTGGCAGGGTCGCACCGGGTTCGTTCACCAGGCGGTGCTGGATGACTACCGCGACCTGTCCGCTCATGAGGTGTATGCCTGCGGCGCGCCAGTGGCGGTAGAAGCCGCACACCGCGATTTCACAGTTCAGCGCGGCTTGCCAAATGAAGCGTTCTTCTCCGACGCGTTCACCTTTGCGCCGAAGAATTAATTGCGCGGCGAGAGCCGCATCTCGCCATTGTCCTGTTCGATCCTGAACTGCTGCAGGACGCTCATGCCTAGCAATGGCTGGCTCAGGTTCGGAGAGATCGTCGCTTGCGCATCCCTGACCTGGAACGGCCCGAACTTGAGCCTTGGGATGACGGCAGTACAGGCGGAATATGTACCATTCGCGCTCTGCATCAAAATCTTGTCCCGGCAATAGATCTGCGCCGACATCGCCACCGCCCTGGGCAGCGACACCGCGGATGCGCCGGTATCCACCACGAATGTCAGCGGCTTGCCATTGACGGTTCCATCCACAAAATAATGTCCGCTTGGGTGCTGCCTGATGATGAGCGTGCCGTTGACGTTCTTCCCTGCCTCGCTGTCTTGCTGCTTCGCTTCAGCCGTCGCGGCCCATGAAGAAACAGCTTGGGCATTTTGCGTGCAGGGCGATTCCTGATAGATCAAGTCGCCCTGTTGGTTCTTGCATTTGAATACCGCATCCGCAGCCCATGCGCTCGCGCCTGACATCAACCCTGCGGTAGCTGATAACAATGCGATGCCGATGTTGCGCAAAATCCTCTCCTTATCCGCACGGCATCGCGCAGCTTATTTCAGCGCTGCCGCCTGCTGGAAAAATCTGGACGCCTCGCCGGATTTGCCCAGCCGTTCCGCAAGCTGGCCCAGCGCGTTATAAGCCGTGTAGCTGGGCGCGATGCTGGTACTGGCATCCAGATAGCTCTGCGCCTTGCCCCACAGCTTCTGATACAGGCACAGCTTGCCGAGCGCCAGCAACAACCCGGCATCTTCCTTGTGCTGATTGAGCCATTTCTCGGCTTGTTCGATCTGCGCCACCACGTCGCCGGATTGACAATCGCCATAGAGCGCAACCAGCTCGCTGTCCCATTGCGCGTTCAGGCTTTCGGCGAGCAGCTGCTGCGCGATGGCACCGCCGCCGTGCCGGATCAGCGCATGCGCGGCGGCGGCGGCGATCTTGCCGCGCCGCTTGAAATCGGCAGGGATATCTTTCAGGCAGGCGGTCAGCCCCGCCAGATCTTCCTGAATACGAAGTTTTTCCAGCCAGGCCTGTTGGCGCAGTTGCGCGGCCACGGTCACATCGACGAATTCGCGTTTTTCCAACTGGTCGAGCAACTTCAACACCTCATCCCAATTGCCCGCCTGCTGCTGCGCCTTCAACTCCAGGGACAAGGCGCCGAGATGGCCTTTGATCCCGCTGTCGCGCAATTCCTGCAAGGCATTCAGCGCCGCGCGCGGATCGCGCTCGTCGAGCATGAACTTGGCGGTCGCCATCAAACGCATGGTGGAATCGCCCGTCGTCTTGCCTTCGGCAGCGGAAAGGTAGGCATCGCGTTTTTCATATTCGCGCAATTCGTGTGCCGAACGCGCCGCAATGATGGGGTGCAGCGCGGAAGTATCGCCGGATTCCATCGCGCGTGCCGAGGCTCGTTCCGCCGCAGCGTAACGCCCTTCGAAGAACGCGCCGAGCGACTCGTCCAGCAGTTCGCGCGCCCTGGCCCGGGTACGTTCCAGACGAAATCTCTGCACATATTCCGGCAGTTGCATGGCGGCGAACACCAGACGTACCAGCCCGTAGCCGAATATGAATGCGATCGCCAGCAGCACGACGAACAGCATCAGCGACATCTCGATGCGGTACGGCGGATAGACCAGCAGCAGGTAGGCGGGATTGTGCGAGGCCGTGGTCAAGGCAACCGCGGCCGCGAACAGCAACAATATCCAGATCAGATATTTCATCGCGCCGCCGCTTTCTCATGCGTCAGGCGATAGTTGCGCACGGCCTGCAAGCTGGCGCCGGTGTCCGGCAATTCGATACTGATGCTGGAGGCCGCGAGCGTCTTCAGCGCCGCCAGCATCCGCGCACCTTCGTTCGATTTGCCGTCGAAATGACGCGCCGTCCATAGCTGGGCGGTTTTCAGTTCCTGCCTGAAACCATCCTCATCGCGCGACAACAGCGCGAAGCGCGCGGACAGCAAACGCAACTTGAGATTCTCGCGCAGGAAGAATTCCTGATTGGGCGGCAACAGCGGAATCTCGGCCTTGCCGGTATCTTCGATACGCACCAGCTGTCTGGCCTCCTGCCAGATCTCGCGCAGCAGCTTTTGCCAGGCCGTTTCGTCTTTGGCCGGAACCGTTTGCGCGATCGCCGCATCCGACATGCGTTGCTGGTAAACCAGCGGCAACTCATCCACTGCGCCCAGCAGATTATCGAGCTGGAAATTGATGCCGGTGATATCCGCGCTGGGCAGCGTGCGCAGCTTGTCCATGTCCTGGCTGATGGCCTTGCGCAGGCCGTTGAAGGCGGGCCTGTCCATGCGCTGCAACCGCGCATCCGCGCCCTGCATGGCGATCAGCGCGGCCTTCACATTGGCCGACAATTGCAATTGCTGTCCGGCGATCAGCAGCTGCTGCTCGACCTCCGCCAGCGCGGTCTCATCGCGGCTGACCGACAGGTCGCTATACAAGGCTTCCAGCGCAGCGCGCTGATTCTGCGCCTCGGCATAGCGGGTTTCCAGCGTCGCCACTTTGCCGGACAGCTCGCGCACCTGATCCTGACTTTGCATCAGCAACATCTGGTTGGCCTTGCTCGTGCCGTCCATCTCGGCGATCTTCTTCGCCAGTTGCTGCTGCATGTCATTGATCGCGCGATGCCCGTCCAGCCATTGCCACAGGAAGATCACCACCAGTACGGCCAGCGTCATCTGCGTGATGCTGATGCGCGCAAAAAAGTCAGCTACCGAAGTCTTGCGCGCCGGGCGCGGCAGTTCTGGCGATGCCGGGGTATCCGGCCCAAAGTTGTCCGGTTGAGGGGTTTGCTCGCTCATGTTGTGCCTTTCATTTCTGCCCATGCTATCAAAGCCGACAGCAATCCGTCATCTCCCGCATCCGTCAATCGCACCTGTTGCCAACCTTGCGCGCATGCCAATTCGGCGATGCGCGCATGCGGCACAAATAGCGGCGTGCCGCGTAATGCTGCCCGATTCTTGTCATCCAGCATTTGCCACAGATAGCCCAACGCCTCGCTGCTGGTGACGGTGATCGCATCCGGTGCCGCATCCCGCAACGCTGCTGCATCCTGCTGCGGCTTGCTGCGCCGGTAACAGGTGGCATATTCCACCGTTGCGCCGCGCGCCTTGAGCGTATCGCCCAGCAGCTCGCGTCCGCCGTCGCCGCGCAGGATCATCACGTGCCATCCGGCGACATTCTGCAATTCCGGCAAGGCCAGCAATCCCTCGCTATCGGAGTGTTCGGCGGGCGCAATGACTTCGGCGATGCCGAGGGCGCGCAACGCTTTCGCGCTGCCCTGCCCGACCGTGGCAACCTTTACGCCAGTGGGTAGGCCGCCCGCGGCATGTATCGCTGCCATACCATAGCGCACGGCATTCGGACTGATGAAGATAGCGAGATCGGATTGCGCAAGGCGGGAGAGTTGTTGCTGCAGCGCCCGGGGATCCTGCACCGCCGCAATGTCGAGCAACGGGAACAGCAACGGCGTGCCGCCCGCCTGTTCGATATGCCGCGCCAGTTGCGCAGCCTGGTCGCGCGGCCGCGTGACGACGATGTTCAATCCGGCAAGCGGTTGTTCACCCATTGAGTGCCGCAAGGATCTCATCCGCGCCCTGCGCGCGCAACGCATCGGCAACCCGGTTGCCCAATGCTTCGGGATCGGCGATCTCGCCGGTCAACTCGGCACGGGTCATGCGCAGCCCATCCGGTCTGGCCACGAAACCGCGCAGATACAGCTTGCCGTCCCGCACTTCGGCAAAGCCGCCCAGCGG
>JAVHQS010000109.1:0-4201 GCA_036171255.1 Gallionella sp. | reverse complement strand
TTGTAATTAATCTGCGGCGCATTCTAACATGAGGTGCGCCGCGCTTTTGTTCCGAGAGCGTGATGAATTTGATTGCCGCCCCTGCCGATATTTCCAGCAAAGACTTGCCGCTGCGCGAAGACGTGCGCCTGCTCGGCCGCATTCTCGGCGACACGTTGCGCGAACAGGAGGGCGAGGCGTCCTATCAGCTGATCGAGAACGTGCGCCGCGCCGCAGTGCGTTTCCGCAAGACGCAGGACGACCGCGACCGCGAACAACTCGAACAGACGCTGGATGCGCTGTCGCCCAGCGAAACGCTGGCCGTGGTGCGCGCCTTCAGCTATTTCTCGCAACTCTCCAACATCGCGGAAGACCTGCACCACAACCGCCGCCATCGCGCCCACCTCCAGGCCGGGAGCGCCTCCAAGGACGGCAGCCTGCCGCTGGCGCTGGAGCGCATTGAAGAGAGGCGCCTCGGCAAGGAAGCGCTGCAAGCCTTTCTCGACAACGCGATCATTTCGCCAGTGCTCACCGCACATCCCACCGAAGTGCAACGCAAGAGCATTCTCGACTGCCAGTTGATCATTTCAAGCCTGCTGTCCGATCGCGACCGTGTCGACATGACACCGGACGAACTGGCGGACAACGAAGAATCCCTGCATCGCTTCGTATTGATCCTGTGGCAAACGCGCATGTTGCGCACCGCCAAGCTGACCGTTCATGACGAGATCAAGAACGGGCTGGAGTTCTACCGCTATACCTTCCTCAGCGAGATCCCGAAGATCTACGCCAATCTGGAAAAGGAACTGGAAGCGCGGTTCGACAAGGACATCAAAGTGCCGCCGCTGTTGCGCGTGGGCAGCTGGATCGGCGGGGATCGCGACGGCAACCCGTTCGTCACGCACGACGTGATGCTGGATGCGGTACAGCAACATTCGTCGCTGGCCTTCGAGCATTATCTGGGCGAAGTGCACCTCCTTGGAACGCGCCTGAGCCTGACCGACCGCCTGGTCGAGGTCAGCGACGAAATGCGCCGGCTTTCCGGCGCCTCGCCGGACAAGGCGCCCAGCCGCACCGACGAGCCTTATCGCCGCGCGCTGATCCTGATCTATTCGCGGCTGTCCGCCACCGCCAGACATCTCGGCCACGAGATATCGCATCTGCCGCCGGTCGACAAGCACGCCCATCCGTACGCCTCGCCGCAGGAATTCATCGCCGACCTGGACGTGCTGATCGATTCGCTGTTCAAGCACGGCGCGGTGTATCTGGCGCGCGGCCGCATCGCCTACCTGCGCCGGGCCGCGGAGGTGTTCGGCTTCCATCTTGCGCCGCTCGACATGCGTCAGCACAGCGCGATCCACGAGCAGACCGTCGGCGAACTGTTTTCCCACAGCAGCGGCAAGGCGGACTATAAAGACCTCGACGAGGCGGCGCGGCGCAAGGCGCTGCTGGCCGCATTGCAAGCCGGCAAGCCGCTGCTCGGCGACCTCGCGCAATATTCTGCCGTGCCGCAAAGCGAGCTGCGCATCATGCAGGCCGCCGCGCATATCCACCAGCGTTTCGGTCGCGCCGCCCTGCCCAACTACATCATCTCCAAGACCGATGCGGTAAGCGACCTGCTGGAAGTCGCGCTGATGCTGCAGCAGGTCAGGCTGCTGAAAGGCGGCGACACACCGCAGCTGCACGTCAACATCATTCCCTTGTTCGAGACCATCGAAGATCTGCGCGGCTGCGCGGCCATCATGGACGAACTGTTCTCCATCCCCTGGTATCGCAAGCTGCTGGCCGGCTGCGGCAACGTGCAGGAAGTGATGCTGGGCTACTCCGACAGCAACAAGGACGGCGGCTATCTCACCGCCAACTGGGAACTGTACAAGACCGAGCTCGAACTGGTGAAAGTGTTCGCCCGACACGGCGTCGAACTGCGCCTGTTCCACGGCCGCGGCGGCACCGTGGGGCGCGGCGGCGGCCCCAGCTACGATGCGATCCTGGCGCAGCCGCCGGGCAGCGTGAACGGGCAGATCCGCATCACCGAACAGGGCGAAGTGATCTCCAGCAAATACTCCAATCCGGAGATCGGCCGGCGCAATCTGGAAACACTGATCGCCGCGACCATGGAAGCCACGCTGCTGCATCATCACGGCGCGGACAGCGCCATGCCGGAATATCACCGCATCATGGAAGCGTTGAGCCTGGACGCCTTCGCCGCCTATCGCAAGCTGGTCTACGAGACCCCCGGTTTCACCGAATATTTCTTCACCGCAACGCCGATCCGCGAGATCGCCGAACTCAACATCGGCAGCCGCCCTTCGGCCCGCAAGGCATCGGATCGCATCGAGGACCTGCGCGCGATCCCCTGGGTGTTCAGCTGGGGCTTGAACCGCACGCTGTTGCCGGGCTGGCTCGGCTTCGGCAGCGCGGTGAAGCAGTTCGTCGCGCGCGAAGGCGATGCCGGTCTTGCCCAGTTGCAGGCGATGTACCGGAACTGGGCGTTCTTCCGCGGCCTGATGTCCAACATGGACATGGTGCTGTCGAAGACCGACATGGGCATCGCCTCGCGCTATGCCGAGCTGGTGGAAGACGTGGCATTGCGCGAACGCATCTTCGGCGCGATCGAGCGCGAATGGGAAAGCACCGTCGAGATGCTGTTCGCCGTGACCGGCAATACCACGCTGCTGCAGGACAACCCGGCGTTCGCGCGCAGCCTGTTGACCCGCACCCCGTATATCGACCCGCTCAACCACTTGCAGGTCGCGCTGCTGCAACGCCATCGCGCCGGAGACAATGACGTGCTGGTGAAACGCGCGATCCATCTGACCATCAACGGCATCGCCACCGGGTTGCGCAACAGCGGCTAAGGACGCGCGCAGCTCAAGGCTATGCCGTACGCAGTCATCGCCGGATGACATCGTTATTGGGGAGAGTCGCCATGTCGAAGAAAGCCCTGTTCTCTTTACCCGCGCTTCTGTTGCTTTCTTCCTGCGTCGCACAAGACGGGTCGGTGAAGGTGGACAAGCTGCTCAAGGTCGCCACCAGCAGCAGCGGACGTAACCTGATTCAAGTAGCCTCCAGCAGCAACCCAAGAACCGCAGCAAAAACGCTGCTCGCCAGCAAACGCAATCAGTGGACGAGCAACCCTCTGCAACTGGCCAGCGACCTGCGCGAGGCGCAGCGCGATTTCGCAAGACTGATGGATGCCTTGTCCGGCAATGTGCAAAAGAAGTGGGGCAAGAAGGAAACGCGCCTGCCCGAGCGCAAAACCTACGTCAAATACACCAGGCAATACAAGAGCCGGGCTATCGTCGACTTTGAGCAGGGCGAGATCAGGATCGAGACGCTCGCCGAGAATGCCGATGCCAGCCTGAAGAACGCCATCGTCGCCACGTTGCTCACCCCCGAAGATCCTGCCTCGGTAGACGTGTTCTCCGATAGCGCAGTCGACCTGAACGGCAACAGCAAACCGTTTTTGCTGGGACTGGTGCTGAACGATGCCGGCAAGGAGATCGCCTCCCAGGAAGCCGCCGCCGGTTTTGCCGACCGGATTCTGCCCACCGCCCAAACGCGCCAGATCCAGACCGGAAACGGCATGAGGCCGGTGCGCTTCGTCGTCTTCCCGATGGTGTCCAACTTCGAGGACAAGAAGGCGCAGAAATATCTTCAGCACGTGCGCAAATATGCCCGGCAGTACAACGTCAGCCCGAGCCTGATCCTCGGCATCATGCGCAGCGAGAGCAGCTTCAACCCGCACGCCGTCAGTAGCGCGCCGGCTTTCGGCCTGATGCAACTGGTGCCATCCAGCGGCGGGCGCGAGGCTTATCGTCGTGCGAAGAATGAGGATGTCGCCCCTTCCAAAGACTACCTGTTCGACGCGGAAAACAACATCGAACTGGGCGCCGCCTACTTGAGCGTGCTCCTCTATGAACAACTGAATGGAGTGGAGGACCGGACCTCGCGCGATTACTGCGTCATTTCCGCTTACAACACCGGACCGGGCAACGTGATGCGCGCCTTTACCGGCGCCACGGGCAAGCAGCGCTTCAGCAAAGGATTGCAGCGCATCAACCGCCTGACACCATCGCAAGTATTTCAGGATCTGCGCGAAAAACTGCCTTACGCGGAGACCCGCAATTACCTGCCCACGGTCAACAACAACCGCAAGCGTTATTACGGCGTGGACAAGACGGTGGTGGCGGACGACAACGACAGTCCGCCTTCCGCGCCC
>JAVHQS010000108.1:0-2151 GCA_036171255.1 Gallionella sp. | reverse complement strand
TGCCTGCTGGAAGCCTTCGCTCATCACCTTGGCGTAACCGCCGCCACCGCCGCCCTCTTCCTCATACTCGACTTTGACGAATTCGCCGCCGAGTGATTTCACTTGGTCGGCCACTTCGGCACGGGTGTCGTTGGCACGCACAATGGCACCCAGACCCGCCGCCGTACCAATCGCCGCCAGACCCGCCACCCCTGCGCCTGCGATGAACACCTTGGCCGGAGGCACCTTGCCTGCGGCCGTGATCTGGCCGTTGAAGAAGCGGCCGAAGGCGTTGGCGGCCTCGATGACGGCGCGATAACCGGCGACGCCGGCCTGAGAGGTCAACGCGTCCATCTTCTGCGCACGGCTCAACACACGAGGCAAGCAATCAATCGCCAGTACGGTCGCCTTCTTGGCGGCGAGCTGTTGCATCAATTCGGGATTTTGCGCAGGCCAGATGAAGCCGATCAACACGCCACCTTCGCGCATCAAACCCACTTCAGCACTGCTCGGCACAGCCACCTTGAGCACAATGTCGGCACTCGCCCACAACTCGGCAGCTCCCATGATGATCTCCGCCCCCGCCGCGCGATAAGCGTCATCACTGCAATTTGCGCCCTCACCCGCCCCTGATTCAACCGCAACAGCGAAACCCAACTTAATGAGTTTTTCGACGACTTCTGGGACGGTCGCAACTCGCTTTTCGCCTGCAAAAGTTTCCGCAGGTATGCCTATCCGCATGAATCTCTCCTCTTTGTGGATTTTTTTATTCGTTTGGTTGAAACATCATTACCAAACGCAATTTTTCGCGTCGGCGATTATAACCGCACTCCGCCAAGAATAACCACGCACCTCTATCGCGCATGCCAGGATGCCAATCAAAATAACCACAGCTCAGGAGAACCAGCGCAGGAAGGCGGCAGCGCTTAACGCGGCGACACCAAGTACGAACAGGGCGCGCCAAACGAAAAGCTGTTTCCTGATGTCCCAACCCGCATGACATCTTGCATAAGTGACTGCCAAAACGAACCCGATGATGGCGCAGACGATTTTGACGAACAGCGCAAACACCGCTATGCCATGAATATCCGGCAGGTGGCCCTCGTAATACAAGCTGGTAACGCCAAAACCCGTGCCGCTGACCATCTGCACCACCCAAGCCATGGCCATCAGCGAAGCCAGCCGGTGCTGGACCGCCGCATTGCCGCGCACCAGCCACAGGGCGGATGCGGCAGTACCTATGACGGTTGCCGCACCGAAATTATGGATGGCCTGAATGAGCGCATAAATGAGGTTCTGCACACCTGCGCAACCTATTTGACCGTGACCATCACAGAACTCTGCACCCCGGTCAGCGCGTGGCCAGACGTAGCCTCCTTCACCACAATGGTATGTTTGCCGGGCAAAAGCTGCGGCAAAACGATACTGCACGGGCAATGACCGACGTCGCGATCGATGATGGGACTTTGCTCGTCAACGTAAATATGCAGGTGATTGCCGCCAGGACTCAAACTAACATTGAACTCCAGCTTGTTGTCCATGCCGCTTTGCAACACTGCGCCGTTGCCCGGAGAAAGAATTGAGACCGAACCCATCCCGGCGGAACCGGCAGCAAAAACCGGATTTGCCAAGGCAGCCAGGGCAAATCCAACCATCAGATTATTGAGCAGTTTCATGGCATCCTCCTCGACCAGAATAAACACGACAAATTCACTCAACTACAGGATGAATTTGACACTTTGTATACGAGAAAGTCAAGCCGGAAACTCCATCGATACTTGTCGTATCGGTAAGCTGTCGGCAGCTATTCAAGTGGCTATTTTCGCTGCGTTACAAGGCGAATGTGCTTCTCCGTTATAATTCCACGCTACCTTTGACTCTACCCTCACCCCATGTCCGCTATCCGGCTGTTGCCCGACCTGCTGATCAATCAAATCGCTGCCGGCGAGATGATCGAGCGTCCCGCGTCTGCCCTCAAGGAATTGCTGGAGAACAGTCTCGATGCAGGTGCGACGGATATCTCCGTGCAAATGGAAGGCGGCGGCATCAAGCGCCTCACGGTACGCGACAACGGCGGCGGCATCGCGGCAGAGCAACTGCCGCTGGCACTGATGCGTCACGCCACCAGCAAGATCGCCTCGCTCGACGATTTGCAGCGTGTCGCCAGCATGG
>JAVHQS010000107.1:0-2153 GCA_036171255.1 Gallionella sp. | reverse complement strand
GCTTGATCAGCACCACGCGGATGTCTTGCACCATCGCCAGCAGCATCTTGCGCAGACTCTCGATCTGCTGTGCGGCTTCGTCCCCGTCTTTCGCGCCGCGCACCTCGCTGAACAGGCGGATCCGTTCCATCCGCGAAATGCCTTCGACCAGCATCTTCACCTTGGCGCCAAAATCCTTCTCGAGTTTTTCCGCCCAGTCATCCAGATATTCGGGCACCGCATGCAGGATGGTCGCGGCGACCGTTTCATGATCCATGTTCATGCCGGCCAGGATAGCCGCCGCGCCCAGCGCGTGCTGTATCAGCGGTGCGCCGGTCAGTTCGGTTTTTCCGTCGTAGAGCGGCTCGGCCAACTCACAGGCGCGGCGTATTACCTCGACTTCCGCAGGCGCAAAGCTGGCCGATAACGCGTCAAGCCAGGATTGTGCGTTGCCGGATAAGGAAGCTAACGGGTGATGAACGGAAACCATGGGGCATTATTGCATTGATGCGCGAGACACATTGTTCCTGCTCATCAACCCAGCACCTTCCACAGCATCCTGGTCGCCAGCACGAACAGCAATACCGCAAAGCCGCGGCGCAGCAACTTGATCGGCAAGCGGTGTGTGGCGCGTGCGCCGAGCGGGGTGGTGAACATGCTGCCTGCGGCGAGCATGAGCAGCGCAGGCAGATAGACGAAGCCCAGCGTTCCGCCAGGCAGGGTGTGCAGCATCAAGCCGGTGACGACATAGCCTGCCGTGCCGCCCAGCGCGATAGGAAAACCGAGCGCCGCCGACGTGCCGATGGCCTGTTTGAGCGGGACGTTGTGCATCAGCATGAACGGCACGCTGAGCACGCCGCCGCCCACCGAGGCGAGGCTGCTGATGCCGCCGATGCCGGTGCCGACCAGTGTCATGCCCAAGCGTCCCGGCAGCTGCCGGGAGGCTTTGGGTTTGAGTTCGAGCAGCATTTGCGTGGCCGAAAAATACACGAACAGCGCGAAGAATATCGTCAGGTGGAACGTCGCGATATGGCTGGCGAATAATGCGCCGAGCAGCGTGCCGAATAACAAGCCGGGCGTCATGTTGCGCACGATGTTCAGGTTCACCGCGCCGTGACTGTGATGCGTATGTGCGCTGGATGCGGCGGTGTAGAGGATGGCGGCCATCGAGGTACCGAGGGCGAGGTGCAGGTTCTGCGCACCGCCCAACTGTTGCGCCTCGAACAACCAGCTCAACACCGGCACCATCACCAATCCGCCGCCGATGCCGAACAATCCGGCGAAGAAGCCGACGAATGCGCCGAGCAGCAGGTAAGCCGCGTACCACTCCATGTCAATCGTTAACCAGATTGCTCAGGATGAACTTCCACTCGGACGGATCGAGCGGGGTGATAGACAGGCGGTTGCCGCGCTGCAGCGTGCGCATCCGTTCCAGTGCCGGATGCCGGCGCAGTTCGTCGATGGAGATGAGCGGTATCTTGCGCACCAGTTGCACATCCACGTTGAACCAGCGCGGTTGCTCGGGAGTGGCCTTGGGGTCGAAGTATTTGCTGTCGCGGTCGAACTGCTTGGCATCGGGGTAGGCGGTGCCGGCAACGCGCGCGATACCGGCGATGCCCGGCTCTTTACAATTCGAGTGGTAGAACAGCACGCCGTCGCCGACCGTCATCTGGTCGCGCATGAAGTTGCGCGCCTGATAGTTGCGCACGCCGTACCAAGCCACGCTCTGATCGGGCAGCGCGGCAAGGTTGTCGATGCTGCAATCGGATGGTTCGGATTTCATCAGCCAGTAGCGCATGTTTTTCGTCCGCGAATGAAAAGTGCGACCCGAGGTAATCAAGGTCGCACTGAAAATAAAGTCCCCCGCCTGTGCCGTTGATCCAGCATCTTGAACCTGGGTTCAAGAGGGCTGCTTCCCAGTCACATCAGGTACGTCCGCAGGGGACGTTCACAACAGTAACTTCGAGGGTCGCAACCTAAGCCTTAGCTTATTGGTTCAAAGAATATATGGATCTGTCGAACACCGCAGGGAACAACTCTTGAAACTTATAACCAACGACTTGCCCGGCGTCTTTTGCCGGTTAGTCAGATGGACAGTAGTTATATCTAGAACAGCGTCTCTTGTTCGGCTAATGCCTCATCAATAGCTGCCTGCATGGAGTCCATTCTACGCT
>JAVHQS010000106.1:0-2176 GCA_036171255.1 Gallionella sp. | reverse complement strand
AAGTGAATTCTTTTTCCATCGGGAAATGAATATTGCAAAAAACCATAGACTGATAAATAGGCTGATAAGTTGCCACATTCGCTTCTTATCTTCTGATGAAACACCCGTTCCATTGTTTCTGGCAGGCGGTTGCTGAAATGCGATACGCCCATTATTTTGGATAAGGGCTGGTTGTGGTAGCTGTGCTGTTGCTGTCCACTTTTTTGGCCCGGACGTGTAATTGGCTTCGAGCAGCATACCCTGTTGTGGCACAAACACCATTGGTGGCTGGTAGGCATAGAACGTAAATGGCACTGCGCTTTTTGCGACCATGCCATCTTGTCCAATGTAAGGCTTTAATACCGCGAAATGTAAATGAGGCCCAGATGAATATCCAGTCGTCCCAGAGTAGCCAATAAGCTGCCCCGCGCTCACATGTGTACCCAACATGATAGGAACGGGGATTGGAGCGAGGTGCGCATACTGCGAAAGTGAGCCGTCCTCATGTTCGATCACAACATAGTTTGCTTGTTGTTTCAGCCATTCTTCTTTACCACCAGAATTGGTGTATCCGAATTCGCAATCGACAACAATACCTTCTTTGGCGGCAACGATCTTCGTGCGCTCTGGCATGTTGATGTCGAGAGCGTATTGGGTATCGGGCGTATTGTGAGAAGTAATCGTTCCGCCGAACGCTTGGCCTACCGTGAACTCGTTGTTGTTTTCGAATGGTAGTCGGAATGGTATGCCATCCATTCCCTTTGAAAAATCACCCAGTTGAAAGCTTGTGCTGATGGTGCTTTGGCACGAGACGCCCAGTGCTGCTGATCGAATGTGTGCAATGACAAGAGACTCGCGCGGTCTGACGACGATGCGAATAGGAGACGTAGTATCGGTGATGCAATTAGTGCCGCCGATGTTAATCACCGCCGAAACAATTGCAGGGCCATCATTGTGCGCTACGGCTTCGATGTAGTCGTATTTGTTTTCCAAGCTGGCGTGGAAGGGGTACTGAATACCAGCAATTGCCGTGTGTAAAAACAGGAACAGGCATACGCCAACAATAAATGATCGGATTAAGATCATAAAATATTCCCTCTTTAATGCAGATTCAGCATCGGCTTGAAGCCGAGCTTCCCCTTCAACCCCTCCGCGCTGCTGCGCGCTTCGTTCTGGCTCGCGTACGGGCCGACGTGCACGCGCACCAGACCGTCCTTGATGAACAGGCTGAGCTGTTTGCCGACATCGCCGAGTTCGGCGCGCATCTTCGCCATGAAACTTTCCGCCGCATCCCGCGATTTGAACGCGCCCAGTTGCAGGTAGACATTGCTGCGTCCAGCCGCAGTCGGTGCGCTGACCACGGGTAACGCACTCTTGGCCGGTGGAGCGGCTTTTTCCAGCGGCTTGCTTTCCACGACATCATTGCCCGCAATGGTCGAGGTCGCCGCACCGGGCATCAGGCTTTCGATCTCCACCTCGGTGCTGCCGTTGCCGACAAGGCCGAGTTTGTGCGCGGCAGTATAGGAAAGGTCAATCACGCGGTCGTGCAGGAACGGGCCACGGTCATTGACGCGCACCACCACCGATTTCTGGTTGGCGAGATTGGTCACCCGCGCATAGCTGGGAATCGGCAGGGTGGGATGCGCGGCGGTCATGCCGTACATGTCGTACACCTCGCCGCTGGAAGTGCGCTGGCTGTGAAATTTCTTGCCGTACCAGGAGGCGATGCCGCGTTCCCTGAAGTTACCCGGAACGGTCAGCGGCGTGTAGGTCTTGCCCAATGCGACATAAGGGCGGTTGGCGTAGCGGTGCAACGGTTCGCTGCGCGGCACGGCATCGGGCGTCTGGTCGATATTGGCGGGAATGTCCGCCCCCGGCCCGTCTCCGGCGAGATAGCCGCCCGCACCGGGCGTGCCGACGGCGCGGTTCTCGACCGGCGCAGGCGTGTCGCGCGTTTCCACTTTACGTTGCGGCGCACTGCCGCAAGCGGCGAGTACCAGAGTTGCCAAAGCCAGAACGGCGATTTGCTTGCTCATGCGACCTCCTAGGATTTAACCAGTTTTTTATGCGTCTCGATGCTCATCAGCATACCAAAACCGAGCAACAGGGTCAGCATCGATGTGCCGCCGTAGCTGATCAGCGGCAGCGGCACGCCCACCACCGGCAGGATGCCGCTGACCATGCCCATGTTGACGAA
>JAVHQS010000105.1:0-35546 GCA_036171255.1 Gallionella sp. | reverse complement strand
GCATGGTCTTTCCCAAAGTGGACGAGCTGCCGCGCCACCCTTCGCAGTTGTATGAATTCGCACTGGAAGGCTTGCTGCTGTTCGTCCTGCTGTGGATATATGCCCGGATACCGCGCCCTGTCGGCGCAGTATCCGGCTTGTTCCTGATCGGCTACGGCAGTTTCCGCTTCCTCGTCGAATTCACGCGCAATCCGGACGACGGCATCTTCGGACTGATGAGTTTTGGCATCAGCATGGGTCAGTGGCTCAGCCTGCCGATGGTCATCGCAGGAATCGCCCTGCTGGTCTGGAGCAAGAGTAACGCACGCATGCCGGCATGACCGGCGGCATGCGCGGCAGCCTGAACGGCCCGATATCGCCTTGACACCTGCGACCGGCCTCCCCGATACTCAAACACCGCATACGACCTTGGCAAACCTTGAACGAGTTTTCACTGCTGACACTGTTCGGCCTCCTGCTGTTGCTGCTCGTCCTGAGCGGATTCTTTTCCGGCTCGGAAACCGGCATGATGGCGCTCAATCGCCATCGCCTCAATCATCTGGTACGCAAAGGCAACAAGAGCGCCAAGCTCACCGCACAATTATTAGGCAAGGTAGACAAGCTGCTCGGCTCCATCCTGCTCGGCAACACCCTCCTCAATGTTGCTGCCGCCGCAGTGACCAATATCATCATCCTGCGCCTGTTCGGACAGGACGATTGGGCGATATTGTTCGGCACACTGGCCATCACCTTTGCGATTTTAGTTTTCAGCGAAATCATGCCCAAGATCATTGCGGCAAGCTACCCGGAACGGGTGGCTCTACCCGCCAGCTATATGCTGACACCGCTGATCACTCTGTTCCATCCGGTCGTCTCGGTAGCCAGTGCAATGGTAAAAGGCTTTTTGTGGCTGTTGCGCATCAAGATACAGACCGACCAAAGCAAACAGAAGATGACCTTGGAAGAATTGCGCGGCCTGGTATTGGATGCAGAGCATTTCCTGCCGCGCAAGCACCAGAAGATGCTGCTCAACCTGGTCGATCTCGAACGCATCACGGTGAACGACGTGATGATCCCGCGCAACCAGATCGAGGCGCTGAACATCAATGCCGACGCAAACGAACTGCGCCAGCAGATCATCACCTGCCACCACACGCTGCTGCCGGTCTATGCCGACACGCCCAGCAACATCATCGGCATCCTGCATATCAAACGTGTGCTGCCCCTGTTGCAAGAGGCGACGCTGGATCTGGCGCAATTGCGCGAAATACTCCACGAGCCTTATTTCATCCCTTCCGATACGCCGCTGCTCAAACAGTTGCAACAATTCCAGGAACGCCATACGCGCCTGGGGTTGGTCGTGGACGAGTATGGTGAACTGCTCGGACTGGTGATGCTGGAAAACATTCTGGAAGAAATCGTCGGGGAATTCACCACCCAATCACCCTCGCAAACCGGAAAATTCCTGCGTCAGGAGGATGGCAGCTTCCTGCTGGAAGGCAGCAGCAGTTTGCGTGAGCTGAATCGCAAACTGGGATTACACTTCCCGCTGAACGGCGCAAAGACACTCAATGGCCTGATCCTCGATCATCTCGAGGACATACCGGAAGCCGGCACCAGTTTGAAAATCGCCAATTACCCGATAGAGATCATTCAGACTCAGGATCGAATTGTGAAGGTGGCGCGTATTTTCCCATCGCAGATGAACAAACATCCGCAATAAACACGGCTTTACAAGTGGCATAAAGCTCGGCATCATGCCCGGCAACAATAGGCAGTGACCCAATGGAGACGCTATGGCTGTCGCACCCAAATCAAAAGTAGAGAAAGCAAAAGAGTATTCCTACCTCTGGGAAGGAAAAGACAAGACCGGCAAACTGGTCAAAGGCGAGATGCGCGCCCCTGGCGAAGCCAGCGTATCCGCCCATCTGCGCCGCCAAAGCATTAACGTCCTGAAAGTCAAACGTCTGCGCGCCAGCACCCAGAAAGTCACCGACAAAGACATCGCATTGTTCACACGCCAGCTTGCCACCATGATGAAATCCGGCGTGCCGTTGCTGCAAGCGTTCGACATCGTCGGCAAAGGACATAGCAACCCTTCCGTGGCACGACTGCTGTTCGACATCAAAACCGACGTGGAAACCGGCAGCAGCCTGCAACAGGCCTTCAAAAAATACCCGCTGTATTTCGACGAGCTGTATTGCAACCTGATTGGCGCAGGCGAGGCGGCCGGTATTCTGGATAGCCTGCTGGATCGTTTGGCAACGTATAAAGAAAAGATCCAGGCCATCAAGAGCAAGATCAAGTCGGCGCTGTTCTACCCGATTTCCATTGTCGTGGTGGCTTTCGTCATCACCGCCGTGATCATGATTTTCGTGGTTCCCGCGTTCAAGGAACTGTTCTCCAACTTCGGCGCCGACCTGCCCGGCCCGACACTGGTTCTCATGGGTATTTCCGATTTCTTCGTAGCTTGGTGGTGGGCGATCTTCGGCGGGGTCGGCGGCGGTTTATATACCTTCTTCTATTTCTGGAAGCGCAGCAAAAAGATGCAGGCGTTCATGGACAGGCTGATGTTGAAATTACCGATTTTCGGCGGTCTGGTCAAAATCGCCAGCATCGCGCGCTGGGCACGCACGCTTTCTACCATGTTTGCAGCCGGCGTACCGCTGGTCGAAGCGTTCGATTCGGTCGCCGGCGCGGCAGGCAACATCGTGTATTTTGATGCGACAAAAACCATCCAGCGCGAAGTCAGCAGCGGCCAGAGCCTGACCGTCGCGATGCAAAACACCGGGGTATTCCCGAGCATGGTGTTGCAGATGGCGGCGATCGGCGAGGAAGCCGGCTCGCTGGATTCTATGCTGAGCAAGGTCGCCGACTTCTACGAAGCGGAGGTGGACGATGCCGTAGCCGCCTTGTCCAGCCTGATGGAGCCGATCATCATGGTAGTGCTCGGCACCCTGATCGGCGGCATGGTGGTGGCGATGTATCTGCCGATCTTCAAGATGGGCGCAGTGGTTTAATGAGACCCCTAAAAGGCAGCGAACGGAAGATACTGCCTTTCGCGCCACCCCTTCCGCTCTTTACTTGCCACTCATCGCTTGTACGCCGCTGCAACCAGCGATGAGCTTTCTGGAATTACTCCAAGCGGTTCCTGCCGTGCTGATCGGCGTATGCCTGTTTCTCGGCCTGATAGTCGGCAGTTTTCTGAATGTGGTCATTCACCGCTTGCCCAAGATGATGGAGCTTGGCTGGCAACAGCAGTGCGCGGAACTGCGTGGCGAAGAAATCGCTGAAACTGCCAAATACAATCTGATCGTGCCGCGTTCCGCTTGCCCGCATTGCCATCACGCCATCAGCGCGTGGGAGAACATCCCGATCATCAGTTACCTGATATTGCGCGGCAGATGCAAAGGCTGCGGCGCGGTTATTTCGCCGCGCTATCCGATCATCGAGGCGGCCAGCGGCATCCTGTGCGCCTATGCGGCGATACGCTTCGGCTTCGGCTTGACGACGGTCGGCGCGCTGTTGCTTATCTGGGCATTGCTGGCACTCGCGGCGATCGATTTCGATACGCAGCTGCTACCGGACGACATCACTTTGCCGCTGCTCTGGACCGGCCTGCTGTTCAACCTGTTCGGCATCTTTACCAATCTGCCGGGTGCGGTTCTGGGCGCTGTGTTTGGCTATCTCGTGTTGTGGGGCGTGTACTGGCTGTTCAAGCTCGCTACCGGCAAAGAGGGCATGGGCTACGGCGATTTCAAACTGCTCGCCGCGCTTGGAGCCTGGCTGGGCTGGCAAATGTTACCACTGATCATTTTGCTGTCTTCGCTGGTCGGTGCAGTGGTGGGCATCACCCTGATCGTCGCGGTCAAGCATGGCCGCAACATTCCCATCCCCTTCGGCCCTTATCTGGCTGGCGGCGGCTTGATCGCCCTGTTTTGGGGGCACACGCTGACGCAAAGCTATCTGCAACTGCTTGCCCCGTGAATTCCTCCGATCCTTCGACCGCGCTCAGGACGGGCCCAACTCAAGACAGGCTTTGTATCGGGCTCACCGGCGGCATCGGCTGCGGCAAGAGCACGGTTGCCAATCTGTTCGCTGCGCATGGCGCAGCCATCATCGACACCGACGCGATCGCACACCAACTGACCCGGCCTGACGGGCTGGCTATCCCACCGGTACGCGCAGCCTTCGGGGATGATTACATCACTGGTGGCGGCGCTTTGGATCGCGCGAAGCTGCGCCAGCTGGTTTTTTCGGATGCCGTCGCCAAGCGCAAACTGGAAGGCGTGCTACACCCGATGATACTGGAACAGGCCAGGTCGCAACTGCAACAAGCCCATCGGGTACCTTACGTCATCATGGTAGTGCCGCTACTGCTGGACAGTCCCGCGTTTCTGCAATTGGTACGGCGCATCCTGGTGGTCGATTGTGCCGAGGACAGCCAGGTTGCGCGCGTCCTCCAGCGTAGTCAGCTCAACAAGAAAGAGGTGCGCGCCATCATGGCCCAACAACCCACCCGCGCCCAACGGCTCGCTCGCGCCGACGATGTGATACAAAACGATGCATCCCTTGACGGTCTGGCAAAGCAGGTCGCTGTCCTGCACAAGCGCTACTTGGACATGAACCGGTAAAACAGCAATTGACGATATGAGGATATTCAATATATCGTTCGCAACCAACCCCCTCATGACAATCCATCTGGCGAAAACGGCGTGATCAGTTACGAGTTTCCCCTCAATGAAAAAGTGCGCACCCTGTTGCGCCTCGAGGACTTGTTCTCGCGCATGGCGCACTTCACCGGGCGCGATCCCGGCACCGACCATCATGCCGCCCTGACCACGCTGTTCGAGATTCTCGAAGTCTCCAGTCGGGCCGACCTTAAATCCGAGCTGTTGCAGGAACTGGAACGCCAGAAACGCGTGCTCTCCAGCTTGCACAACAACCCTGCCATTTCCGAACGGGCCCTGGATACGATCCTGTCAGAGATCGAGCAGGCATCGGCTGATCTGCTCGCGATGACCGGCAAAATCGGGCAGCACCTGCGCGAGAACGAATGGCTGATGGGAATCAAACAGCGCTCCTGCATGCCCGGCGGCACTTGCGAATTCGACCTCCCTTCATATCACTACTGGCAGGAACAGCCGGTCGTCCTGCGGCGAGCCAATCTGCAGGCGTGGCTGGCCCCGCTCCTGCCTTTGCATGCCGGTCTCGAAATCGTGCTGCGCCTGTTGCGCGAAAGCGGCAAGGTGCTGAGCTTCACCGCACATCAGGGCACCTTCCAGCAAATGCAGGGAGGGCGCGTTGCACAGATGCTGCGGGTCAGCCTGGACAAAAAAATGGCTTGCATACCCGAAGTCAGCGCCAACAAATACGCGATCAATATCCGCTTCATCGACGCCAACTACGCCGCGAAATCCACGCTGTTCGATCAGGATGTGCCCTTCGAACTGACCTTTTGCAGCCTCTCCTCATGACAACACCCAAAACCTCGCCTGTTGTCGCCTGCCCGCATTGCGGCCGCGAGCATCAGTGGGACGTCAATAACCCCTATCGTCCGTTCTGCAGCGAACGATGCAAGCTGATCGATTTGGGCAAATGGGCCAACGAAGAATATCGCGTCGAGCAACGCGAACAAGAATTTTTTGAAGAATCTTCTATTCCGGTTTCATTTCGAAGCTGAGACAAGGCGGTGACGAGCGTGCGACGCTGGCAGCGCCATTAGCACGACCGGGAGTACGCGGGGAAACCAACGCAGTATCAGCGATGAAATGGGAACGGAATCACCAGGCCTGACGCAACAATGCAATGCCGTGCGCGCCATGCTGCCACGCGGTTTGCATGTCCTCATGCGTCAACCCGCCCAGCGCATACACCGGAATGGATGCTCCCGTCGCAATGGCTGAAAACTTCTCCCAACCCAGATGCGGTGCGCCCGGATGGGATTGTGTCGGCAACACCGGGCTCAACAGCACAAAATCGCAACCCAGCTCTTCCGCGCGGAGCACCTCCTCCGCACTGTGACAAGAAGCCGCACACCAATCCACTGCAGGCCGTTCGCTTAATTCGGCAAGTTGCGCCGAGGTCACCTGCACGCCGTCGGCGCCGATCTCCTGAGCCAGCGCAACATCGCCATTGAGCAACACCTTTGCACCGTGTGCATGCGCCATCTTGATCACACGCCGCGCCAGCTCGTGCAACTCGTCATGCGAGAGGGCTTTTTCACGCAACTGCACCAGCCGCAGCCCCCCGTCCAGTCTGGCTTCCAGCCTGACCAGGAACGCCTCCACGCCCAGCTCGGCGGCGTTGCTGATGGCATACAGCGACGGCAGTTCCAGCGCGCGCAGGATGGGTGCGTTAGCCGGCAAAACGGGATTGACAACCACCTCTGTCGCGTGCTGCCAAGCGAACTGCTGTCCTTCGTGGGGATGTGGCTCACCGCGCCACGCCGTCACGCGAAAAAAATTCAGCCGCACCGTCGCGTGCGGGTAAGCGAACACACGGGTGATCCACGGATACGCCGTTTCAACCTCGATACCCAGTTCCTCGCGCAGCTCCCGCACCAGCGCATGGCTGGCCGTCTCGCCGGGTTCGATCTTGCCGCCGGGGAATTCCCAATAACCTGCCCAGATTTTATCGGCGGGGCGTTGCGCCAGCAGGAAAGAGCCGCCTGGCTTCTGGAGTACCGCAGCGGCGACCTCGACCACTTTAATTTGTTGCATGCTTTCCGCACCAATCGCGAGCGAACTGCCCCGCCACCCGTCCGCTGCGCGAGCCGCGCATCAGCGACCATTGCAAGGCGGCGGTGCGCACTTCGTCGGTGAGACCATGCGGCCAGCCGCGATGTTGCAACCAATGTGCTGCCACCTCCAGATAGTCGTCCTGACCGAACGGATAAAAAGAAATCCATAGTCCGAAACGCTCGGACAGCGACACCTTTTCCTCGACGCTTTCTGCCGGATGCACTTCGTCACCGGCGTATTTCGTAGCGAGGTTGTCCTGTATGTAGTCCGGCATCAAATGGCGACGGTTGGAAGTAGCATAGATCAGCAGATTGTCGGAGAACGCCACCAGATCGCCGTCCAGCGCGGCCTTGAGGGCCTGGTAACCGGGCTCATCAGTGTTGAACGACAGATCGTCGCAATACAGGATGAAGCGCTCGGCGCGCCCCTGCACCAAACCGATGATATGCGGCAGATCGACCAGACCCTGTTTGTCGATCTGGATCACGCGCAGCCCTTGCTGCGCATATTCGTTCAGCAACGCCTTGACCAAAGACGACTTGCCCGTGCCGCGCGCGCCGGAGAGCAGCACATTGTTTGCCGTACCGCCGCGCACGAATTGCAGTGTGTTTTGCCGGATGCGCTGTTTCTGGTCGTCGATACCGAACAGGTCGGCAAGCGCGATGCGCTGGAAGTTCACCACCGGATGCAAAGTGCGTTGCCGATGATCCCAGCGGAATGCGGCGGCAGACTGCCAATCCGGCGCTTGCGGCTGCGCTCCGGGCAGCACGTTTTCCAGACGGGAGAGCAGCCCTTCTGCGCGGGTGAGGAAGCTGTCCAACTTATCCATAAGAATTGATTCCCTCCGAAATCCGTCACGAGCAGGTCAAGATGCCATGCGCAGTGGAGCGCGCGACGCAGACATACCGGGCTGGTAGGCCAGGAAGCGCGCGATACTGCAACACCGCAGATTGATCGCGCAGCAGGATTTAACTTCGATAGCTGGCGTTGATCTTCACGTAGTCGTAGGAAAAATCGCACGTCCACAGCGTAGCGTTCGTTGTACCGCGATTCAGTACCACGCGAATGGCGATATCGCTTTGCTGCATCACGCGCTGGCCGTCTTCTTCCTGATAACTGGCCGCGCGCCCGCCATTCTCTGCCACCAGCACGTCGTCGAGATACAGTTTGAGCGCGGCAACATCGAGGTCGTCTATGCCCGCATAGCCGATCGCCGCAAGGATACGCCCCAGGTTGGGGTCGGAGGCGAAGAACGCGGTCTTCACCAGCGGCGAGTGGGCGATGGCATAGCCGATCTGTTTGCACTCGGCCTCATCCTTGCCGCCTTCGACTTTGATGGTAATGAACTTGGTCGCGCCTTCGCCGTCGCGCACGATGGCTTGTGCCAAATGTGTAGCGACTTCGGTGACTGCCTCCAACAAGATACCGTAGGCCTTGCTGTCAAAATCGCGCAGCTCCGGCAGCGCCGACTTTCCGGTGGCGATCAGCATCAGCGCATCGTTGGTGGAGGTGTCGCCGTCCACGGTGATGCAGTTGAACGAGCGGTCCGCAGCCTCGCTGACCATTGCTTGCAACAACTGTTGGGTGATGCCCGCATCGGTGGCGATGTAGCCGAGCATGGTCGCCATGTTCGGGTGGATCATGCCGGAACCTTTGGCGATGCCGGTGAGGGTGACCGGCACGCCGTCCACCACGACCTGTTTGGAGATCGCCTTGGCGACGATGTCGGTGGTCATGATCGCCTGTGCCGCATCGAACCAGTTATCCGCGCGCAGGTTCGCCACGGCGGCAGGCAGCCCTGTGGCGATCTTCGCGACCGGCAACGGCTCCATGATCACCCCGGTGGAATACGGCAGTATCTGCGTGGACTTGCAGCCCAGCAAACCCGCCAGCGCGGCGCAGGTGGTGCGCGCATCCTGCAAACCTTGCTCGCCGGTTCCGGCATTGGCATTGCCGGTGTTGACCACCAGCGCGCGGATGCCTTGATCGGCGGCAAGATGTTCACGCGCGACGATCACCGGTGCGGCACAGAAACGGTTCCTGGTGAACACCCCGGCAACGCGCGCGCCTTCGCACAACTGCATTACCAGCAAGTCCTTGCGATTCTCGCGCTTGATGTTCGCTTCGGCGATACCCAAAGAAACGCCCGCAACGGGCAACAGTTGTGCCGCGACGGGCGAATTCAGATTGACCGGCATGAAAATTTAATTCCTATCGGTTGGTTAAGCCTGGATGGCTATAACCAATGACTTGCCCAGCGTTTTTTGCTGGGTTAGTCAGATGGCTAGTAGTCATATCAGTCGTTTTATCTAGTAGCGTCCGTGGGTACGGTAGATGTAATTGCTGAGTTCCGCCGATTGCGTATTCACACGACGCACGATGCCATGCACATTGCGCACGACGCCGCGCATCACACGGTACACGATCATCGGATGCGAGTTGACCAAAGACTCGAATTTCGCCCTGGGCATACTCAGCACCTTGGTATCGCCGACCGCATACAGCGTGGCGCTGACATCCGATGCCGCGCCGCCCGCGAAGGTGATGATGCCGGCCAGATCGCCCGGCTTGAGAACGTGAATGGTGGACTCATCGCCGCCGCTTTGGATCTTCACCTCGATATCGCCATGCGCGAGGATGTACAAGTTGTCCGGCTGCTGGTCTCCCGGCTGGACGATCGCCGTACCTGACTTGTAGTCCTGAACCTCGAATAATCCTGCCAGAATTTCCACCTCGGCATCGTTCAATTCCTCGGTGACCGTGGAGGTGCGCAGCGTATCAATCACTAACGACATTTCTTTCTCCTTTCGCGTATTAGCTTAGTTTGCCATGGCACTGCTTGTATTTCTTTCCCGAACCGCATGGGCAGGGATCGTTGCGTCCGACCTTCTGCCCGTCGCGCACGAACGGATGCTGCTCCGCATCGCTCGACTGCGCATCCTGCTCCAGCGCCTCATCGTAATCGGCGTGATGATACTGCACATTTTCCGGCGCGGGTGCGGCTTCTACCGATTCGACATCCGCTTCGCTGCGCACCTGTACCGTCATCAACACCTGCGTCACTTCGCGCTTGATCGCATCCAGCATGGCCGAGAACAGTTCGAACGCCTCGCGCTTGTATTCCTGCTTGGGATTCTTTTGTGCATAACCGCGCAAATGGATGCCCTGGCGCAGATGATCCAGTGCGGCGAGGTGCTCGCGCCAATGGGCGTCCAGACTTTGCAGCATGATCACGCGTTCGTAGTGGTGCATGGCTTCACCGCCCACCGCATCCACCTTGGCCTGATATTGCTGTTTGGCCTGCTCGGCGACGCGCGCGCGCAAACCCGCTTCATTGAACAGTTTGTCTTCTTCCAGCCATTGCACCAAAGGAAATTCCAGACGGAACTCGGCGGCCAATACCTTTTCCAGTGCGGGCACATCCCACTGTTCTTCCATGCTGTGCGGCGCGATGAACTGGCTGATCGTGTCGTCCAGCACGCCCTCGCGCATCGCCTGGATGGTTTCGGAAATATCCGCGCTTTCCAGCAACTCGCTGCGCTGCTGATAGATCACCTTGCGCTGATCGTTGGCCACATCGTCGTATTCGAGGATCTGCTTGCGCATATCGAAGTTGCGCGCCTCGACCTTGCGTTGCGCGTTCTCGATGGCACGCGTCACCCAGCTATGCTCGATCGCCTCGCCTTCGGGCAGCTTGAACCTGTTCATGATCGCCGCGACGCGGTCGGAAGCGAAGATGCGCAACAGCGGATCTTCCAGCGACAAGTAGAAACGGCTGGAGCCAGGGTCGCCCTGACGTCCTGAACGTCCGCGCAACTGGTTATCCACGCGGCGGGACTCGTGGCGCTCGGTGCCGATGATGTGCAAACCGCCGCTCGCCAGCACTTGCTGATGCAGCTGTTGCCACTCTTCCTTCATTTGAGCGGTGCGTTGCGCTTTGGCCGCCTCGTCCAGACTCTCGTCCTCGCGAACGGACTCGAGTTGTTTCTCGATGCTGCCGCCCAGCACGATGTCCGTGCCGCGCCCCGCCATGTTGGTTGCGATGGTCACCATCTTCGGGCGTCCGGCCTGCGCGATGATCTGCGCTTCGCGCTCGTGCTGCTTGGCATTCAACACCTGATGGGGAAATTTTTCGCGCTCCAGATATTGCGACAGCAACTCGGAATTCTCGATCGAGGTGGTGCCCACCAATACCGGCTGGCCGCGCTTGTAGCAGTCCTTGATGTCGGCGATTACCGCCAGATACTTTTCTTTGGTAGTGAGATACACCTTGTCCATCTGATCCTTGCGGATGGTCGGGCGGTGCGGCGGGATGATCACGGTTTCCAGGTTGTATATCTGCTGGAACTCGTACGCCTCGGTGTCCGCCGTGCCGGTCATCCCGCCCAGCTTGGCGTACAGGCGGAAATAATTCTGGAAGGTGATCGAAGCCAGCGTCTGGTTCTCTTTCTGGATCGGCACGCCTTCTTTGGCCTCCACTGCCTGATGCAACCCGTCCGACCAGCGCCGGCCCGACATCAGGCGTCCGGTGAACTCATCCACGATCACCACTTCGCCGTCCTGCACCACATAATGCTGGTCGCGGTGATACAGGCTGTGCGCACGCAACGCGGCGTATAAATGATGGATCAGGGTGATGTTCGCCGGGTCATACAAACTGCCGCCGACCGGCAACAGGCCAGCCTCGGTCAAAATCTGCTCGGCATGTTCATGGCCGGATTCGGTCAGCAGGATCTGGTGGTTCTTCTCGTCCACGCTGAAATCGCCCGGGCCTTCCTCGTCACCGTCCTTCTGGCGCACCAGTTGCGGCGCCAGCTGATTGATGCGCACATAGATATCGACGTCGTCCTCGGCCTGACCGGAAATGATCAGCGGGGTCCGCGCCTCGTCGATCAGGATCGAATCCACCTCGTCCACGATGGCGAAGTTCAGCGGGCGCTGGAAACGCTCATTGGCCTGGCTGGCCATGTTGTCGCGCAGGTAATCGAAACCGAACTCATTGTTGGTGCCGTAGGTGATGTCGGCCGCATAGGCCGATTGTTTCTCCTCGTGCGGCATCTGCGACAGGATCACCCCCACCGACAGCCCCAGAAAACGATACAGACGCCCCATCCATTCGGCATCGCGTGCCGCCAGGTAATCGTTCACCGTCACCACATGCACGCCGCGCCCGGAAAGCGCGTTCAGATACACCGGTAGCGTCGCCATCAGGGTCTTGCCTTCGCCGGTACGCATCTCGGCGATTTTGCCGTTGTGCAGCACGATGCCGCCGATCATCTGCACATCGTAATGGCGCATCCCCAGCACGCGCGAACTGGCTTCGCGCACCACGGCGAACGCCTCGGGCAACAGGTCGTCCAATGTCTCGCCCTTGGCGAAACGCTGCTTGAAACTCTCGGTCTTCCAGCGCAACTCCTCATCGCCCAGTTTGGCGATGTCGGCTTCCAACTTGTTGATGGTCTGGACGGTGACGCGATACTGCTTGAGCAGGCGGTCGTTGCGGCTACCGAAGATACTTTTCAGCACACTGGAAATCATGTTTTCGTTTTCTCGACTACAAAATAATAAAGGGTGAGGCAGCCATCACCTCACCCCCACAAATGGAAACCAAATATCTACACCACTAGCTGGCTGCGTTTTGCAAGAAACGCACGGGATTCTGGGCGATGCCTCTATAGCGAACTTCAAAGTGCAAATGGTTGCCGGTGGAACGCCCGGTGCTGCCGACCTCGGCGATCTTGTCACCGCGCCGCACCACCTGTCCGACCTTGGCCATCAGCCGCGATGCATGCGCATAACGCGTCACGATGTCGTTGCCGTGATCAATTTCGACCATATTACCATACTGGGGATGGTAATCCGAATACACCACCACGCCGCCCGCAGAGGCATGGATGGCTGTGCCGGCCTCCACCATGTAATCCACCCCTTCATGCATCGCATTTTTGCCGGTGAACGGGTCGATGCGCCAGCCGAAGTTGGACGAATACCAGCCGTCGTTGATCGGCGCGATCGAAGGCAGCAGCTTGCGGCTCAACTGGTTCTGCATCAGCATCGTTTCCAGCGCCATCAGCTTATCGCTGCGATCGCCGACCACCTGGGTCAACAGATTGAGTTGCTGCTCCAGCGTATCCGCCGACATCTCTTGGGCAGGCGCCGTCACCAGCGGCCCGCCCTGCGCAGGTGGCTGATCGAACATGAACTCCTGCGGCTTCATCCCGGTCAGCTTCGCCAGACGGCCGCCCAGCGCGTCCAGACGCTGCACCTGCGCCTGCATCTGGCCCAGTTTCGCCGCCATCGTATCCAGACTGCTGCGCACATAGGACTGCTGTTTTTGCCGCTCGTCATTCTGCCCGCTCAGCAACACCTCGCGCACCCCGCTGCCCAGCCCGTCCGGCGCGAAACGCGCCAGCGTGAATTGCAACACGATAGCGGTGCTCAACACCAGCCCGAACAGCAGCAGCAGCAGAAAAACTATTTGCCTGCCGCCCAGCGAGATGCTCCGGGTCTTTGCCAGGCGATTGGAAACTAGAATAATATTCATGCCTCCCCCTTCTTATGAAATCGTAAATTTGTGGCGCAACGTCTGAAAACACTGCTCGGCGGCGATCGGGAATTCCGCTCGCTACTCAACAAAGCGCAGATTCTATCGGCCTTGCAACAACACTTTGCCGGTGTCGCGCCGCCCTATCTCGGCCAATCCAGCCAAGTCCTGAGCCTGCAACTGGGCACGCTCAGCATCGCCGTTGCGAACTCCACTATCGCGGCGAAATTACGCCAACTGGCACCGGAACTGGTGGTGATGTTACAAAACAGGGGGTGCGAGGTTAGCGGAATCCGCGTCAAGGTGCAAGTCGCCTATACCCGCAGCCCGCCCAAAACCACCCCGCGCATCCTGACCAAAAAGGCGCAGAACGCATTGCAGGAACTCAGTCAGACCCTCGATGAATCGCCTCTCAAACACGCGGTGCAGAAGATGATGCGGAAGAAAACCTAAAGCAGAACCCGCCAGGCAACCAGCACGTACCGTTCCAGCACGAACAGCAAGGCAAAGACCAACAACAGCAACCCCGTGAAGCGCAGCGTTTGCCAGGCGAACTTGAGATAGCGGCGATTGCGCGTGAAGACATACATCCCGCCGCTCAGCACCAGTATCAGGGCGACCAGTACCGTGAACAGACGCAGGATCAACATTTAGAGGCTCCCATAAGGCCGCCGTCGATTTGGAATCAGGCGGACTGCAATTGCAGGCGCAGGAAGGCGGGCGCTTCTTCCACGCTGTCGAACGTGACGAACTCCCAAGCCTGCTCATCGGCGAGCAGTTCGCGCAGCAAGGCATTATTCAGCGCGTGACCGGATTTATAGCCGAGGAAAGCGCCGATCAGCGGATAGCCCAACAGATACAGATCGCCGATCGCATCGAGCACCTTGTGCTTGACGAACTCGTCCTCGAAACGCAGTCCATCCGCATTCAGCACCCGGTAATCGTCCATCACGATGGCGTTGTCCAGACTGCCGCCCAATGCCAGCCCCTGCGCGCGCATGGCTTCGACGTCCTGCATAAAACCGAACGTGCGCGCACGGCTGATGTCGCGGATGTAGGAATGCTCGTCGAGATCCACCGTGACATGCTGTTTGGTATTGGCAAATACCGGGTGGGCGAAATTGATGGTGAAGGTCAGTTTGTAGCCGTGGTGTGGTTCAAAGCGCACCCATTTGTCGCCTTGCCTGACCTCCACGGTCTTTTTGATGCGGATGAATTTCTTGGCGGCCGATTGTTCGACGATGCCGGCCGATTGCAGCAGGAAGATGAAGGTGCCGGCACTGCCGTCCATGATCGGCACTTCCGCGCTGTCCAGATCGACATAGGCGTTGTCCACGCCCAACCCGGCCAAGGCCGACATCAGATGCTCGATGGTGGCGACGCGCACGCCGTTCTGCTCCATGCAGGTGGACAGGCGCGTGTCATGCACCAGGTCGGCGTGCGCGCGAATCTCCTCGACCGGCTTCACGTCCACGCGGCGGAACACGATGCCGCTGTTGACCGGAGCCGGGCGCAAACCGAGCGTGACCTTTTCGCCGCTGTGCAAGCCGACCCCCGTCACGCTAACGGAATTCTTCAGGGTGCGTTGCTTGACCATTGCTGTCTTGATTACCGGAATCATGCGGCGATTTTACCACAGCCCCCTTTTGAGGATTCAGGATGCGGGATGCAGGATTCAGAAAAACCACTGCGCCGCTTTAGACTGAATCCCGCATCCTCGATCCTGCTTTTAGTCTGCCTGTTTGCGCAGGAACGACGGAATATCCAGCATATCCATGCCGGATTTTTCCATCGCGTCGATGGTCTCTCTGCGGCCGCGGCGCATCACGGCAGGCGTATCCAGCTCGTTGTAATTAATACCCGCATTGGCGATCGGTTCGTCGTGCGTGCCGGTCCTCTGGAAGTCCTGATTCTGGTAGACGATCTCCGGCTTGACCTGTTTGCGTGCCAGTGGCGCACCGAGGCCGGTGGCCACGACGGTCACGCGCAGTTCATCGCCCATGACCTCGTCGAATACCGAGCCGACGATCACCGTCGCTTCTTCTGCGGCGAACTGGACGCATTCCATCACGTCGTCGATCTCCTTCAGACGCAATTGGCTGGACGAGGTGATATTCACCAGCACGCCGCGCGCACCGGACATATCCACGTCTTCCAGCAACGGGCTGGCGATCGCGCGCTCTGCGGCGACCCGTGCGCGATCCGGGCCGGAAGCGATCGCGGAGCCCATCATCGCCATGCCGTTCTCCGACATCACGGTGCGCACGTCGGCAAAGTCCACGTTGATCAGGCCAGGCACATTGATCACTTCGGCGATACCGGCGACCGCGCCCTGCAATACGCCATTGGCGGCCTTGAAGGCTTCCGGCACGGTGATATCCATGCCCAGCACTTCCATCAGCTTGGAGTTCGGCACGATGATCAGCGAATCGACGAATTCGTGCAGCGCCTCGATACCGGCCTTGGCGAAGCGCATGCGGTTGCCTTCGTAAGCGAACGGCTTGGTGACCACCGCCACGGTCAGAATGTCCATTTCCTTCGCGATCTGCGCGACGATCGGCGCGGCGCCCGTTCCGGTACCGCCACCCATGCCGGCGGTGATGAACACCATGTGTGCGCCGACCATCATCTCCTTGATGCGCTCGCGATCCTCTTCCGCCGCCGCCTGACCTACCGAAGGCTTGGCGCCCGCCCCCAAACCTTTGGTGATGGTCGCGCCGATCTGCAACTGGGTGCGCGCCTTGCTGCGCTTGAGTGCCTGAGCATCGGTGTTGATGACGATGAACTCGACCCCCTGAACGCCCTGGTCAATCATATGATCCACCGCATTGCCGCCGCAGCCGCCGACCCCAATCACCTTGATCACCGCATCCTGAGTTTGTGCTTCCATGATTTCAAACATCATCGTCTCCTTAAAAAATTGCAAAAAATCAACCCTGAGCCTGCACTACATTTATTAAAAATTACCCTGAAACCAAGCCTTCATCCTTGCCAGCACATCGCCAAACGAATTCGATTGCATACGTTTCTCCTCGTTGCGCTGATGATGCTCCAGGCCATATAACAACAGCCCGACGCCGGTCGCCATGCGCGGCATCTTCACGACATCCGAGAGGCCGCCGACATACTTGGGAATGCCCATGCGCACCGGCAGATGAAAGATCTCTTCGCCCAACTCGACCATGCCCTGCATGGCACTGCTGCCGCCGGTGATCACGATGCCGGATGACAACAAATCCTCGAAGCCGCTGCGGCGCAACTCCGCCTGCACCAGCGAATACAATTCCTCGACGCGCGGCTCGATGACTTCGGACAGGCTGTGCCGTTTCAACTTGCGCGGCCCGCGCTCGCCCACGCCCGGCACATCGATCTCGAAACCGTCGGCCAATTGGCGCAACGCGCAGCCATACTTGATCTTGATGTCTTCGGCATCCTGCGTCGGCGTGCGCAAGGCCATCGCGATGTCGTTGGTGATCTGATCGCCGGCGATCGGTATCACTGCGGTATGGCGGATCGCGCCGCCGGTAAACACCGCGATGTCGGTAGTGCCGCCGCCGATATCCACGATGCACACGCCCAGCTCTTTTTCATCGTCGGCAAGCACCGCCTTGCTGGAGGCCAGCGGTTGCAGGATCAATTCGTTGACCTCCAGCCCGCAGCGATGGATGCACTTCATGATGTTCTGCACTGCGGCTACCGCACCGCTGACGATATGCACCTCGACATCCAGCCGCATCCCGCTCATGCCCAGCGGCTTCTTGATGCCGTCCTGGCCGTCGATGCTGAATTCCTGTTCAAGGATATGCAGGATCTGCTGGTCTCCCGGCAGGCTGATCGAGCTGGCGGTCTCGATCACGCGATCGATATCAGCTTGTGCCACTTCCTTTTCCTTGATCTTCACCATGCCGCGCGAATTGGTGCTGCGGATATGACTGCCCGCGATGCCGGTATACACCTCATGGATCTTGCAATCCGCCATCAGCTCGGCCTCTTCCAGCGCGCGCTGGATCGCCCCCACTGTCGCTTCGATGTTGACCACCATGCCTTTCTTCATGCCGGACGATTCGTGCATACCCATGCCGATCACCTCCAACATCCCGTCCGGCTTGACTTCACCGACGATGGCCACAATCTTGGAGGTGCCGATATCCAGCCCGACCACCAGATTCTTGGTTTCCTTGTTTTTGCTCATCGTTCGTTCTCCACTACTCGCCTGTTAACCTTGTTTAACTGTGCCGCCCACCGCGAATCCATTGCGGTAGCGCAAGTCCACATATTTCACCGTAGCCTGCATCGCGGCGAGACTGTACGGATACACCGCCACGAACCTCGCCAGGCGCTGCTGCATCTCGTCACTGCCCAGTTCCAGCACCATGCCGTTGCTCAACCGCAGCTGCCATGCATGGCGCGGCGATTGCGCGATCTGCGCGACCTGCAGATTCAGTTCGGCAAGCTGCTGGCCGAATTTCGCATAGTGCTGCGCGACTTCTTTTGCCTCGCCGTCCTGCCCGATAAAACCCGGCAACTCGCGTTCGGTGTTTGCACTGAATACCTCGCCTTGCCGGTTCACCAACGCGCTGTTGTTCCAGCGCGCCAACACCTGGTGTTCTTCCAGTTGCACGGACAATCTGCCGGGAAATTCGCGGCGGATGTTGACGCTGCGCACCCACGGCAATTTTTCCAACGACCGCCTCAAGCGTTCGATGTCCACGGTAAAGAAGTTGCCGCGCACTTCATCGCGCACCACCTGCAACACTTCCGGCGCGGCGACCTGTTGCGGCACCGCACTCAGCCGCACACTGTGCAGCGGGAACAACCCCGGCAGATGCACCGCGTAATAGGCAGCTCCGTACAACACCGCCAGCATGCTGAAGGCGATCAGCGCGTTGGCGGTGTTGCGCAGCAGCGGCGCGTTATCCCACATATTTCCCTCTCCTCAATCCTCTGATGGAGCTGCTAGCCATTCGACTAAGCCAGCAAATGACGCTGGCCAAGCCGCCGGTTATCCCGCAAGCGGGGAGAGCGAAGCGAGGGGGGCGGAGCCAAGCGAACGTGAAAATCATTTGTTAACCCCCGCCAACTCCAGTACGCGCAGCACCAGTTGTTCGAAGCCGATACCCGCCTGCCGCGCCGCCATCGGCACCAGGCTGTGGTCGGTCATGCCCGGCGAGGTATTGATCTCGAGCAGATACGGCTGGCCGCTCTCGCTCATCAGGAAGTCCACGCGTCCCCAGCCTTGCCCGCCGATCAACGCGAAAGCCTGTTGCGCCAGGCGCTGCATCTCTGCTTCCTGCGCCGCGCTCAGCCCGCTCGGGCACAGATAGCGCGTATCGTTGCGCAGGTATTTCGCCTCGTAGTCGTAGAACTCGTTGGCCGGTTCGATCTTGATCACCGGCAAGGCCTGCTCGCCGAGGATCGCCGCAGTGTATTCGCCGCCGCCGATGAAACTTTCCGCGATCACCAGCTTGTCGTGCAAGGCGGCTTCCCGATATGCCGCGCGCAATTCACCGGCTGCTTTCACCTTGCTGATGCCCACGCTGGAGCCTTCGTTGGCGGGCTTCACGAACAGCGGCAAGCCCAGCTGTCGTGCTACACCGTCCCAATCGCTGTGCTCATCGAGCAGCGCGTAGTTCGGTATCGGCAAATTCGCCGCCTGCCAGACCAGCTTGGTGCGCCATTTATCCATACCCAGCGCCGAGGCCATCACGCCGCTGCCGGTGTAAGGAATGCCCAGCAATTCCAGCGCACCCTGCACCGTGCCGTCTTCGCCGAAGCGTCCGTGCAGCGCGATGAATGCGCGATCGAATCCCTCATCAACCAGCGCTTGCAAGTTCTGCGTGGCCGGATCGAACGCATGCGCGTCTACGCCGCTGCGCTGCAATGCCGCCAGCACCGCCGCGCCGCTCTTCAGCGACACCTCGCGCTCGGCTGAGCGTCCGCCGAACAGCACCGCGACTTTGCCGAACGGGCCTGTGGCTTGTGGCGTACGTGGCGTGTCATTCATCTCGTTGGTACTCATGCTGCTATCGCCTCTCCGATGATTCTCACTTCGGGATGCAACAGCACCCCGGTCTGCGCCGCAACCGTTGCGCGCACCTCGCCGATCAAATTCTCGATGTCCGCCGCCGTCGCATCTCCAACGTTCACGATGAAGTTGGCATGCTTCTCCGACACCTGCGCGCCGCCGATGCGTCTTCCCTTCAGTCCGCAACCCTCGATCAATTTCGCCGCATGTCCGCCCGGCGGATTGCGGAACACCGATCCGGCGTTCGGCAGCTGCAAAGGCTGGCTGGCACTGCGCTTCTCCAGCAGCGCCTTGATCTCCCGCTGCGCCGCTTCGACATCGCCTTGCTCGAATCTCAGCCATGCGGCGGCGAAGAATTCTTCTTCGTGAAAGGTGAAAGGTGAAAGGTGAAACAAATCTCGCTCTTCACGTTTCACATTTCCCGTTTCACGTTTTACTACGTGGCGATATCCGATCTCATATTCCTGCGGTGTACGCTCGATCAACTCGCCGCGACGCGTCAGCACCTGCACGCGCTCCACTTTCTGCCAGGTCTCGCTGCCATAACATCCGGCATTCATCGCCAGCATCCCACCCAGTGTGCCGGGGATACCCGCGAAGAATTCCGCACCGCACAGATTGTTCGATGCGGCGAAGCGCGCCAGCTTCGCGCCCGCCACCCCCGCTTGGACATACATGCCGTCACCATCCATGCGCAATTCGTTCAACGCACCGTGCATCAGCAACACCGTCCCGTGCAGCCCGCCGTCGCGCACCAGCAGATTGCTGCCCAGACCCACCGCGACCAGCGGTCCGTCCGGCGGCAGTTGCTGCAGGAACCGTTGCAAGTCAGCCAGGTCTGCCGGACGGTACATGCGCTGCGCCATGCCGCCTGCACGCCAGGAGGTGTGCTTGCGCATATCGACATCGAAGCGCAATTCGCCTCGCAGGCCTTCCGTTGTAAATTGTGCCGGTTCGCTCATGTTCATTTGTTCGCCAATTTCGCAACCTGAGCAGGTACGCCGCCGATGGAGCCCGCCCCCATGGTCAGCACCACATCGCCGTCGCGCGCCATCTGCAAGATGGTCTGCGGCATGTCGGCGATGTTCTCGACGAATGCCGCTTCGTTCTGCCCCGCCACGCGCAGGGCATGCATCAATGCCCGTCCGTCAGCCGCGACGATGGGCGCCTCGCCTGCCGCATATACTTCGGCCAGCGCCAGCGCATCCACACTGCCCAGCACCTTGATGAAATCCTCGAACAGGTCGCGCGTGCGTGTGTAGCGGTGCGGCTGGAAGGCAAGCAGCAAGCGCTTTCCGGGGAAGGCGCCGCGCACTGCCGCGAGCGTCGCTTTCATCTCCACCGGGTGATGGCCGTAATCGTCGATGAGCGTGAACGAGCCGCCGGATGCCAATGGGATATCGCCATAGCGCTGCATGCGCCGCCCCACTCCCTGGAACTCCGCCAGTGCCGCCACGATCGCATCGCCCGCCACGCCGATCTCCAGCGCGACCGCGATCGCCGCCAAGGCGTTCAGCACATTGTGCTCGCCCGCCAGATTGAGCGTGATGTCCAGATCGAGCGGGATGCTGTTGTGCCGGCACAATGCGGTGAAGCGCATCTGTCCGCCTTCGTGGCGCACGTTCACCGCACGGATCTGCGCATCTTCGCCGAAACCGTAGGTGGTGACCGGCTTGCTGATGCGCGGCAGGATTTCGCGCACGTTCTCATCGTCCACGCACAACATGGCGCGGCCGTAGAACGGCAAGCGCTCGATGAAGTCGACGAAGGCCTGCTTCAGTTTGCCGAAGTCGTGGCCATAGGTCTCCATGTGATCGGCATCGATGTTGGTCACCACCGCCAGGATCGGTGTGAGATACAGGAACGACGCATCGGATTCGTCCGCCTCGGCGACGATGAATTCGCCCGTCCCCAGACGCGCGTTCGCACCGCTGCTGTTGAGGCGGCCGCCGATGACGAAGGTCGGGTCGTAGCCGCCCTTGGCCAGCACGCTGGTCACCAGCGAAGTGGTGGTGGTCTTGCCGTGCGTGCCTGCCACCGCGATGCCCTGGCGCAGGCGCATCAGCTCGGCCAGCATCACCGCGCGCGGCACGATGGGAATGTGCCGTTCGCGCGCCGCGACCACTTCCGGATTGCCGGCCTTCACCGCAGTGGAGGTCACCACCGCATCGGCGTCCCGCAGATTGTTCGCGTCATGCCCGATGGTGATGCGCGCGCCCAATCCTTGCAGGCGTTGCGTGACGGCGCTTTCCGACAGGTCGGAGCCGCTTACCTTGAAGCCCAGATTGAGCAATACCTCGGCGATGCCGTTCATGCCCGAACCGCCGATGCCGACGAAGTGGATGTGTTTAATTTTGTGTTTCATGCTTTTCCTTAAACATGCACTCCAAATCAGTCTCGCGCGGAGACGCGGAGATCGCGGAGAACCCCGCTGAACCGGGTATTAAGCCCCGCGTTCTCCGCGTCTCCGCGCGAATCATTTTTGCCTTACCCCTCATCCTGCCAACTCCATACATATCTTTGCCACTTGCGCCGTCGCATTTGGCTTTGCCAGACTGCGCGCGGCTTGCGCCAGCGCCAGCAGCTTTTCTCTGGTCAATTCGCGCAGCAACTGCGCCAATCTTTCTGCGCTCAATTCGGTTTGCGGCAGCAGCACCGCCGCGCCTTTCTCACTCAGAAAGCGCGCGTTGTACGTCTGGTGGTCGTCCACCGCAAACGGGAACGGGATCAGGATGCTCGCCACACCAACGGCGGCGAGTTCCGCGATGGTCAGCGCGCCGGCGCGGCAGACCACCACATCGGCATTCGCATAACAGCCTGCCATGTCATCGAGGAACGGCTGAATATCGGCCTGCACACCGGCCTGTTGATACAACTGCTGCACCGCCGCGAAATGCTGTTTACCGGTTTGATGCAGCACATTGGGACGCGCCTCCTCCGGCAATCGTGCGAGCGCCTGCGGCACAGCCTCGTTGAGCGCCCTCGCGCCCAGACTGCCGCCGACCACCAGTACGTTCAGTTTTCCGCTGCGTGCGGCATAGCGCTGTTGCGGTCCGGGCAAGGCCGCGATGCTTTTGCGCACCGGATTGCCGCACCAGATCGCTTTGGGCAACACATCGGGGAAACCGCTCAGCACTTGCTGCGCGACGCGCGCCAGCACCTTGTTGCTCAGTCCGGCGATGGAGTTCTGCTCGTGTATCACCAGCGGACGACGCAGCAATGCCGCCATCATCCCGCCCGGGAACGTGATGTAGCCGCCCATGCCCAGCACCACGTCGGGACGGTAGCGGAATATCGCCGCCGCGCTCTGCCCCAGCGCACGCAACAACGTGAACGGCAGTGTCAGCAAACGCAGCGCGCCTTTGCCGCGCACGCCGGAAAAATTCACCCACGCGACTTCATAGCCGTGCCCGGGCACCAGCTCGGCTTCCATGCTGTTCGGCGCGCCCAGCCAGATCACCGACCAGCCCTGCGAACGCAAAGTGTCGGCCACGGCCAACGCCGGAAAGATGTGCCCGCCAGTACCTCCTGCCATGATCAATATCGAGCGGCTCATACCGGCATCCCCCGCGCCATACGACGGTTTTGGCTACGACCGCCCCGATGGGGCTTAACTTGCTTGCGCAAGTTAGTCTTCGCCGAAACAGAAGAATTGAAGTCAGCCATACTCATACTGGCATCCCTCGCGCAATTCTTCTGTTTTCATAGTCCACTCTCAGCAGCACCGCCGCCGCGATGCAGTTCACCACCACGCCGCTGCCGCCGAAACTCAGGAACGGCAGGGTCAATCCTTTGGTCGGCAATACACCCATGTTCACGCCGATGTTGATCGCCGCCTGCACGCCGATCCACACGCCGATACCTTGCGCGACCAGCGCCGAATAATTGCGTTCGAGAAACGCCGCATGGCGCCCAATCTGGAACGCGCGCACCACCACCAGCGCGAACAGCACGATAACCGCCACCACGCCCAGCAGGCCCAACTCCTCGGCGATCACCGCCATCAAAAAGTCGGTATGCGCTTCCGGCAGATAGAACAGCTTCTCCACGCTCGAACCGAGCCCCACGCCGAACCATTCGCCGCGCCCGAAAGCGATCAGCGCATGGCTCAACTGATAGCCCTTGCCGTACGGGTCGGACCACGGATCCATGAAGCCGATGACGCGCTGCATCCGGTACGGCGATGAAACAATCAGCGCGGCGAAGGCCAATGGCAGCAGGAGCAACAGCAATCCGAACACCTTGATATTGAAACCGCCCAGCCACAACGTGCAGAACGCGATGGAAAAGATCACCACGAACGCACCCATGTCAGGTTCGAGCAACAGCAAGCTGCCTATGATCGACATGACGGCAAACATCGGTAAAAATGCTTTGGTGAAAGACTGCCCGACATTACCTTTGCGCACGGTGAAATCTGCCGCGTACAACACCGCGAACAACTTCATCAATTCGGAGGGTTGCAGATTGATCACGAACAACGACAACCAGCGGCGGCTGCCATTCACTTCGCGGCCGATATGCGGGATCAATACCAATATCAGCAACGCCCCGCCAAGCAGGAAGAAGTACAGCGCGTAGTTCTGCCACATCTGCACCGGCACCTGGAATGCGAACAGGCCGGCCAGCAATCCTACGGCGATGAACACGCCATGGCGCATCAGGTAGTAGGCCGGATTGAAGCCGGTAAATTTGCTGCCCTCTGCGGTGGCGATGGAAGCGGAGTACACCATCACCAGGCCGATCGCCAACAGACCGATGAACACCCAGATCAGCAATTCGTCGAACTCAGCCTGCGGCGGGCGGGTGCGCGTTTTGACTAACGAGACCATGCGCCCTCCCTGGACAGCCCTGTCACCGCCCGCACGAACGCTTCGGCGCGGTGCTCATAGTTGCGAAACATGTCGAAGCTGGCGCAGGCCGGCGACAACAGCACCGCATCGCCCGATTGCGCGAGTCGAGCCGCCTGTTGCACGGCATCGCTCATGTCTTTGGCGCGCAGCATCGGCACACCACAACCACTCAAGGCATCCGCGATCAGGGGCGCATCGCGCCCGATCAGCACCACGGCACGCGCATGTCGCGCCACTACCGGATTAAGCGGCGCGAAATCCTGTCCTTTGCCTTCCCCGCCCGCGATCAGCACCGCCTTGCGCCCCAACCCTTCCAGCGCGGCGACTGTCGCGCCGACATTGGTGCCCTTGGAATCGTCGTAATAGATCACGCCGTCGATCTCACCGACCGACTCCACGCGATGCGGCAAACCCTTGAAACTGCGCAACGCATCCAGCAACACCGGTATCGGCAGGTCGATCGCTCGGCACAGCGCCAAGGCGGCCAACGCGTTGGCGACGTTGTGCAAGCCGGCGACCTGCAGGTCGCCGGCTTTGATCAAACGCTGCGATCCTTGCAGCAACCAGATCTCGCCGTCGGCCCGCTCGATACCGAAATCGTTGGCCTGTCCGGGCAAATTCAAACCGAAAGTGACGATCTTGTGATCTGCACGCGCCATGCCGATACTGCGGGCATCGTCGCGATTCAATATCTGCACGCCGCAACCCGAAAAGACACGAGCCTTCGCGGCACTGTATTCATCCATATCGGCATAGCGGTCGAGATGATCTTCGCTGATGTTCAGCACCGTTGCGGCATCGGCGTTCAGCGTCGCGGTCGTCTCCAGCTGGAAACTGGACAGCTCCAGCACCCACACCCCGGGCTGCTTCGCGCCGCGTTGCAAAACCACATCCAGCACTGCGGGCGAGATATTGCCTGCGGCCACCACATCCTTGCCAGCGGCCTTGCACAGATGCTCCACCATGCTGGTCACGGTGGTCTTGCCGTTCGCGCCGGTGATCGCAATGATCTTGCAAACGGGATTCGGGATTCGGGATTCGGGATTCGGGAGCGATGCGCACGCTGCCATGTGTTGCGCGAATAATTCGATGTCGCCGACGACCGGAACGCCGCGCGCCACCGCGCGCGCCACGAACTCATCGCGCAACGGCACCCCGGGGCTGATCGCGATCAGCTCGATGCCTTCAAACAGCGCGTCGCTGAATGTCCCGCAGAAGATTTGGCCGGATGCGACATACCGGCTTACTTCGGCCAGATTCGGCGGCGCACTGCGGCTGTCTGCGACGCACAACCGCGCGCCCTGTGCGCCGAGCCAGCGCACCATGGACAATCCGGTCTCGCCGAGACCGAGCACCAGCACCGATTTGTCTTTCAGTTGTGTCATCTCAGTTTCAACGTCGCCAATCCCAACAACACCAGCAGCATCGTGATGATCCAGAATCGAACGACGACCTGTGTCTCCTTCCAGCCCTTTTGTTCGAAGTGATGGTGCAGCGGTGCCATCAGCAGGATGCGCTGGCCGGTGCCGTATTTCTTCTTGGTGTACTTGAACCAGGAGACCTGCAGCATCACCGACACCGCTTCGACCACAAATACCCCGCCCATGATGAACAGCACCAGTTCCTGACGGATGATGACCGCCACCGCACCCAGTGCCGCGCCCAATGCCAGCGCCCCCACGTCGCCCATGAACACTTCCGCCGGATAGGCGTTGAACCACAGGAACGCCAATCCCGAACCGGCGATCGCGGCGCAGAACACGGCCAGCTCCCCCGCTCCGGGAATCGAGGGTTCACCCAGATAGGCGGAGAATCCGGCATGACCTGCCACATACGCGAAGATCGCCAATGCGCTTGCCACCATCACCGTCGGCATGATCGCCAGACCATCGAGACCATCGGTCAGATTCACCGCATTGCTGCTGCCGACGATGACCAGATAGACCAGCACAATGAAACTGACCATGCCGAGCGGCAGGACCAGATGTTTGAAGAACGGCACGATGAGTTCGGTCTGCGCTGGCAGCGTGGCGTGCGACCACAGGAAGATGCCGACCGCCAACGCGATCAGCGATTGCCAGAACATCTTGGCTCTTGCGGAAAGTCCATCCGGATTGCGATGCACCACCTTCCGGTAGTCATCCACCCAGCCGATCGCCCCGACACCCAGCGTGGTGAACAGCACCACCCAGATATAGGCGTTGTGCAGGTCGCCCCACAGTAAAGTGGTGATGGTGACCGACATCAGGATGAGCGCGCCGCCCATCGTCGGCGTGCCCGCCTTCACCAGATGGGTCTGCGGACCGTCGGTGCGCACCGACTGGCCGATCTTCATCGCGGTCAGTTTGCGGATCATCCACGGCCCCAACATGAAAGAAATGAACAGGGCGGTCATCGCCGCCAGTACCGCCCGCAGCGTGATGTAATTGAACACGCTGAAGGTGCGCACATCCTGTGCGAACCATTGGGCTAATGAGAGCAGCATGCTTCCTCCTTTTGAAGCCCGCAGAATTGCACGACGCGTTCCATTTTCATAAAGCGCGATCCCTTCACCAGCACGGTGGTGTTCGCGTCCAGTTCTTTTTCCAGTGCAGATAACAACTCCTCGATACGCTCGAAATGCTGCGCACCACTGCCGAATTCGCGTACCGCATTGCTGCTCAATGTGCCCAGCGCATAAAGCCGTTCAATCCCGGCATCGCGTGCCTCAGCCCCGATTCCGGCATGAAAGGCCGCTGCGTTGTCGCCCAGCTCACCCATATCGCCCAACACCAGCACGCGCTTGCCCCCGGTTCCCGCCAACACGCTGATCGCGGCATGCATCGATGCCGGATTGGCGTTGTAGGTATCATCGATCAGGATTGCGCCGTGCGTGGCCGCCTTGCGCTGCAACCGCCCTGCTACGCCGCTGAACTTTTCCAGCCCTGCGGCGATGTCTTCCAGCGACACGTTCAATGCGATTGCGGCAGCGGTCGCAGCCAATGCGTTGCGTGCGTTGTGCGCGCCAGGCACTTGCAGGTCTACGGTGAAATTGCCTTGCGGAGTTTGCGCACTTAGGCGCAATCCTGCAGCGTGCGGCTGCCATTGCCCATGAACATCGGCCTGCGGGTTCAGAGAAAACTCGAGCAACTGATGCGCGCCCGACAGCGAACGCCACAACGAGGCATGTTCATCGTCCGCATTGATGACCGCCGTACCCTGATGCTTCAGCCCGGCAAATATCTCGCCCTTGGCCTGCGCCACCGCTTCCACCGAACCCAGCCCTTCCAGATGCGCGCCACTGGCGTTGTTGATCAGCGCCACATCGGGACAGGCGATGCGCGTCAGGTAATCGATCTCGCCGGGATGGTTCATGCCCATCTCGATCACCGCGTAGCGGTGTTGCGCGTTCATCTGCAACAGGGTGAGCGGCATGCCGATGTCGTTATTGAGATTCCCTTTGGTCGCCAGCACCGCATCATCGCTGCCTGCGGCCGCGCGCAGGATCGAAGCCAGCATCTCCTTGACCGTGGTCTTGCCGTTGCTGCCGGTGATCCCCACCAGCGGAATGTCGAATTGCCTGCGCCAGTGAGCGGCCAACTGCCCCAGCGCCAGACGCGTGTCATCCACCAGCAGCAGCGGGCAGGCTGCCTGTTCGCCGCGATAGCTGCCCGCATTCGCCAGCGCGGCCACCGCGCCGCTCTTGGCCGCCTGCGTGATGAACTCGTAACCGTCGAAATTCTCGCCGCGCAACGCGACGAACAGATCGCCCTGCACCAGCTTGCGCGTATCGCTGGACACCGTGTCAAAGCGCACATCGCCACCCCTGTCCTGAGTCCCGCCGAAGGGGACCAGACGGGCGTTCAGCACTTGCGCGGCTTGCGAGAGCAGCATCATGCCTGCACCCTCCATTCTTCCAGTGCTTGCAGCGCGATGACCGCGTCGCTGAACGGATGCTTCACGCCGCCGATCTCCTGATAATCCTCGTGGCCCTTGCCCGCCACCAGGATCGTGTCGCACTGGCGAGAGCCGCCCACCGCACGCCGGATCGCCAGCGCGCGATCGGCGATGATCTCGTGGTCCTTGCCGCTCATACCACCGACCACCTGGGCGATGATGTCGTGCGGATCTTCGCTGCGCGGATTGTCGCTGGTCACGATGCAGTGATCGGAGAATTTTTCCGCCACCCTGCCCATCATCGCGCGCTTGCCGCGATCCCGATCGCCGCCGCAACCGAATACGCAGATCAATTTTCCGCCCGTCGAGGTGCCGACTTCGCGCAACGCCAGCAACACTTTTTCCAGCGCATCCGGGGTATGCGCATAGTCCACGATCACGGTCGGTTGCTGCGCGCCACCCAGGCGTTGCATGCGCCCCGCGACCGGCTGCACCTTGCTCAACGACTTCAACGCATCACTCAAACCGATCCCGCTGACCAGCAGTACCGCCAGCGCACCCAGCAGATTCGCCGCATTGAAACGCCCGACCAGTTCGCTGCGCAGCTCGGCAGCGCCCCAGCTCGAGTGGATCGCCAGACGCAAGCCCTGTCCGTTCATCTCAACCAGACTGCCGTACACCATGCGGATACCCAGCCGCTCGGCGAGTTGCAGCGCGGCATCGCTCAATCCATAACCGATCACTTCCACTTCTGCATCCTGCAATTGCACGGCCAGCTCCGCGCCGAACGCATCGTCAAGATTCAGCACCGCATGCTTCAATGCCTGCCAATCGAACAGCTTGCGCTTGGCTGCCGCGTAGCTTTGCATGTCGCCGTGATAATCGAGGTGGTCACGGCTCAGATTGGTGAGCATCGCCACATCGAAACGCACACCGTTGACCCGGCCTTGCGCCAACGCATGCGAGGACACTTCCATCGCCACCGCTCGCGCACCGTCGCGCAGATAACCGGCCAGCAGGCCATGCACACGGATCGCATCCGGCGTGGTGTTGGCGCTGGCTTGCAGCGTTCTGGCGAAGCCGTTGCCCAGCGTGCCGATCAGCGCGCATTTCCTGCCCGCGTCATTCAGCGCATGGGCGATCCAGTGGCTGGTCGAAGTCTTGCCGTTGGTTCCGGTGACACCCACCATCCACAACTTCCCGGAAGGCGCGCCATATACCGCATCGGCCAGCCATCCGGCCTGATGGCGCAGATCGGCGACGCCGAGATTCGGCACCTGCCACGCTGCCTCCCAGACAAAGTTGCGCGTCTCCCAGATCACCGCATTGGCACCCTGCGCGATCGCCTGCGCGATGAACTGCCGCCCATCCAGCCTCTCTCCGGGATAGGCGACGAAGGTATCGCCGCGCTGCACGGCACGACTGTCCGTCGCCAGACGCGTGACCGGCACCTTCAAGCTTTCCAATTGTTTAATAGGAAACACGTTGAAAACCTCCAAGAACCGCAGCGAGCGGCTCGAGAGCAAGGCGCACGGAGCGCAACGAGTGAGACAACTCGCCGCAAAGCGGCGTGTTGCGGCGGAAACTAACCTTCAGGTTATGTTGAAGCCACATATCTAAATGAAAATCGCGCAGCAGGTTATTGGAGGTTTTTGTCATACCTCCTCCTTCACGATGTCAGCCGGCGGCGCGATCACGTTGTTCAGCGGTGCATCGTTCGGCACGTTCAGCAAATGCAGCACGGCGCCGGTGACCTGGCTGAACACCGGCGCAGCGACCAGGCCGCCGTAATACTGTCCATTGCTCGGCTCGTCTATCATCACCGCCACGATCACGCGCGGTGCCGAGGCAGGAGCCAGCCCGACGAAGGAAGCGACATAGCGATTGTTATAATGACCGTTCTCCAGCTTATGCGCCGTACCGGTCTTGCCCGCCACGCGATAACCGGCGATCTGGGCCAGCGGCGCTGTGCCGCCGGGCTGCACCACCAGCTCCAGCATGTCGCGCAACGCGCGCGCAGTACCGTCCGAGAATACCTTCTTGCCGGTCGCCGGCGCTTCCAGCCTGAGCAACGAGACCGGCTTCAACTCGCCGTCATTGGCGAAGATGGTGTAAGCGCGCGCCAACTGCAACAGGTTCACCGAAATGCCGTGCCCGTAAGCCATGGTGGCCTGCTCGATGGGCCGCCAGGTTTTTGCGGCACGCAATTTCCCGGATGCTTCACCCGGGAAGTTGCTGCCGGTATGCGCGCCGAAGCCGCTGTCGGACAGGCTTTGCCACAGCGTTTCCGATTCCAGCATCAACGCCATTTTGGCTGCGCCCACGTTGCTGGATTTCTGGATCACCTGCGACACGGTCAACACCGACTCGGCATGGGTATCGTGGATCTGTTTGTTGCCGACCGCGAACACGCCGTGCTCGGTGTTGATCACCGTATCCGGGCGCACTTTGCCGGTCTCGATCGCGGTCGCGACGGTGAACGGCTTCATCGTCGAACCCGGCTCGAACAGGTCGGCCACGGCACGATTGCGCATCGCTTTGCTGCTGGCATTTCCGCGATTGTTTGGGTTGTAGCCGGGATAGTTGGCCAGCGCCAGCACCTCGCCACTGCGCGAATCCAGCACCACGATCGCACCGGCCTTGGCATGATGCTGTTCGACTGCCGCCTTCAACTCACGATAGGCCAGATGCTGCACCTTGCCGTCCAGGCTGAGCGCGATATCGCTGCCCGGTTTCGGCGCGTGCAGACTGCCCGCGTCTTCGACGATATGGCCGCGCCTGTCCTTGATCACGCGCTGGCTACCGGGCTTGCCGGCCAGCTGCTCCTGCAAAGCCAGCTCCAGCCCCTCTTGCCCGTTGTCGTCCTGCCCGGTAAAGCCCAGCGTCTGCGCGGACTCTTCAGCAGACGGATAATAGCGACGGTATTCGCGCTGCAAGGAGATGCCAGGCAGATTCAGCTCCACCACTTTCTCTGACTGATCCGGCGGCAGTTGCCGTTTGAGATAAACGAAATCGCGAGACCCATCGGACAGGCGACTTTTGATATCGTCGACCCGCATACCCAGCACCTGGGCCAATTGCTTCGCCTGCTGATTGTTGATCTCGACATCGGCCGGGCTGGCCCACACCGATTCGACCGGCGTGCTCACGGCCAGCGGCTCGCCGTTGCGGTCAGTGATCATGCCGCGATGCGCGCTGACTTCGATCACCCGGCTGTAGCGCGCATTGCCTTTTTCCTGCAAAAAATCGTTGTGTATCCCTTGCAGATACACACCGCGTCCGAGCAAACCGGACAAGCCCAGCAATAGCGACACAAATAACGCGGTGGCGCGCCATCCGGGCAGTTTCGCCGTGATGTCTGACTGTGCGCTGGCCGCGTAATTCATGGTTGTTGGTTTGCTCCGCCGTTAGGCCCTATCCGTATAAATTGAACTTGCCCGTTTTTTGGCAACTGCATCTGCAACTGCCGTGCCGCGATCTTTTCCACGCGCGCCGGAGCCGCCCAAGTGCTCTGCTCCAACTGCAACTGCCCCCACTCCACTTCCATCTGCTGGGCGCGCTCTTTTTCCTTCTGCAACTCGATGTACAACTTGCGCGCCTTGTGTTGCGAAGTGACCACGCTCAACGAGCACATCACCACTGCCAGCAACAGCAACGCATTCAACCCGCTGCCGCTACGCAACATCGCTGCGCTCCGCCACGCGCATCACCGCGCTGCGCGCGCGCGGATTGGCCTGCAGCTCCGCCTCTCCGGCGCGCACCGCCTTGCCGACCAAACGGCACTTGCCCTGCGGCACTTCGCTGGCGCGGATCGGCACATTGCGCGGCAACTTGTCGCCCTCCGCCATGTCGCGCATGAAGTGCTTCACGATGCGGTCCTCCAGCGAATGAAAGCTGATCACCACCAGACGTCCGCCGGGTTTCAGATGCGTCACGCACTCTGGCAGCACCCGCGCAAGCTCTTCGAGCTCGCCGTTGAGATAAATCCGTATAGCCTGAAAGGTGCGTGTCGCCGGGTTCTGCCCTGCTTCACGGGTACGTACCGCTTTGCCAACCAGCTCGACGAGCTGCCGCGTGGTGTCGATAGGTTCAATTGCGCGCGCAGTAACAACCGCTCTTGCAATCTGCTTAGCAAACCGTTCTTCGCCGTAATCACGTATCACCTCCGCCAGAAAACCCTCATCCACCGTCGCCAGCCATTGCGCTGCGGTCATTCCGCTGCTGACATCCATGCGCATATCCAGCGGCGCATCAAACCGAAAACTGAAACCGCGCGCCGCCTCATCCAGTTGCGGCGAGGACACGCCCAAGTCGAGCAGGATGCCGTCCACCTTCGCCACACCAGACTCGTGCAACACTTCTGCCAGTTGCGCAAAGCTGCGATGCACCATCTGAAAGCGCGCATCGCGCCATGTGTCGCCTACCGCTACCGCCGCCGGATCCTTGTCCAGCGCGATCAACCTGCCGTTGCCACCCAACCGCTCCAGTATTCGCGCACTGTGTCCGCCGCGCCCGAACGTCCCATCCACATAGATGCCATCCGGTTTGATCGCAAGCGCTTCAACTGCTTCGTGCAACAGGACGGTGGTGTGGGCCAAGCCCTCACTCACAAAGAGAACCCTTCAAGCTCCGGCGGCAACTCGCCATCCATGAACGACAGCGCAGCCTCCTGCTGCGCCTGCCACTTCGCCTCGTCCCACAATTCGAATTTGTTGCCCTGGCCGACCAGCATCACGCGCTTGTCCAGCGCGGCGTAGTTGCGCAAGGCCGGCGAGATCAACACGCGCCCTGCGCCATCCATCAGCACATCCTCGGCATAGCCGATCAGGCGGCGCTGCAACGCACGGATCTTCGGATTGAGCGCGGACAGCTTGAGCAGCTTGTCGCGGATCGGTTGCCATTCGGGCTGCGGATAGAGCAGCAGACAACCGTCGGCATCGGCGGTCAGCACCAGACTGCCCGCGCAATGCGCGAGCAGCATGTCGCGATGCCGTGCCGGTATCGCGAGCCTGCCTTTGCTATCCAGATTGAGTTGTGCCGCCCCCTGAAACATCCCTTTGCCCCCACTATTACCCACTTTTTACCACTTAGACCCACTATATTGAAAAAAAACCAGCAGGTCAAGCGGTAAAACAGGTTTTTTCTTTACGGGACAATGAGTTAGCGCGGAATGTTAATGAAAAACAAATGTGCTTAAAAAGCAATGAATTGCGCAAACAAGCTAAAGTTGTTTGTGATGGAAGGTGTAGATATTCGGGCCGGTTGACGCGAATGTGACGGGGGTCAGAGTGGACAGCTTGTTGCACAACGATTATTGAAAGGCCAGTTGGGCACCGGTCTCTTTACGCGCCATTCTGTTTTTGTTGTAGCTTCAACAGAAAATCCACCATGCCCATCACGATATACCTGTGATGGCGATTTAGCCGTGCGAATTTCTCGCCCAAATCTCGCTGTGTTTTTTCATCCAAGCGAAGAGATTTTTTGTGTGTCGCCGTTTCGGTCTCTTCTCCATAGCGCAGCCATACTGCCGACACTCCCAGCCAAGCCGCCAACACCTTAAGTTTTTCCTGTGTCGGAATGGACTCGCCTATCAGCCACTTGCGGGCTGCATGTAGCGTAACCGGTGCGCCTGAATGTACGCGATTAAATTCACTAGCAAGCCTGGCCGACGTGCATGGCAGCATTCCCGCCTGCCCCAATGCAAGCGCTAATCTCTGGCTGAACGCAGCACGTTCTTGTTCGGTCGTGATTCCCATGAGGCAAGGGTAGGCGTCATTGGCATCGTGGCATCCTGCTACTACTGGATGATTGGAACGAGGCTGGAGAAGACCCGCGAAAATTTTGGGAAATCTTGATTCATCGCCGAGCCATGCTGCCTGACACCGTTTCTAAATTGGGCAAGTTTGGTGAGATACATCATGACGACGAGATGGGTTTTGCTGGCATGGCCAAGGCTGTGTATGTTGATTTGGGTAAGGGAGTGGATGCGCCACATGAGCAATACAAACGTCTGGTTAATGGCGTTGGTACTTCTCCGCATATGGCGATTATGGGGCAGTCTGGCTCAGGCAAGACACGCATCATGAAAGAGGTGCTGAAGCAGATTCATGCTCAAACTTCCGCACCGGTGATTCTGCTGGATTTGGGCAAAGGCGATCTAGCCAACGATACTGCGTTGATTGACGCATTAGGCGCGAAAATCATGCGCGTCCCAGAGGATGGCATTCCGCTGGATATGTTTTATGCCTCCAACCAAAATGACGAAGTTGCTACTGACACGGTGATGGGTTTCCGGGATTCCTTCTCCAGCGTGGTGCAAGGCAAGTTGGGGCCGAAGCAGTTAGACAATTTGCGGGAAGCATTAAAACCGTTGTTCATGTCTCAAGAGAAAATCACATTGGAACATGTGCGCGCTCAGCTTGAGCAGTTCTATGAGGACAACGACCTAAAGGTGGATAGCGTAATGTCCACCATCAACGATCTGACACAGTACACAATTTTTAGGCCAGATTTCTCGCCCCAGCAATTTTTCTCCCAGAGTTGGATTATCACGTTTGCACATGCTCACGACACCATCAAAAATCTGGCGGTTTTCTTGTTAATGGATGCGTTGAACACCTACATGAAACGATCGCCAGAGGCACCGCAAGACAGTGAAGGACATCGTGCTATCCGTCTGGTTCTCGCTGTGGATGAAGCACGACACTTGCTCGCTTCCAAACATGATGCTCTGAGTGACAATATCCGTTTGCATCGCTCCAAAGGTTTGGTGGTTACTCTTGCTTCGCAAAGCCCCGATGATTACGACGGCAAGAGCGACGACTATTTGGAGAATATTGGCTTGCCGATTTGTTTCAATACAAACGCTGTGGCTACTAAAGTGCTCCAAAATATGTTCCGGGGAAAGGCGAACTTTGCCACGCTTCCATCGGGTGTATTCATGACGTTGAAGGACATGAAGCAGATTAAGGTCAAGGCGTTTTAGCGCGCATTCCTGCTGCCAGCAAATGAAAAGTACTGGAGTCGAATTGTTCTGATCTAAAGGGGTTGGCTCAATTTCTCTTTTCAATCCCGGCCGCCGGCTTCACGCCACCAGCTTTCGCTAGCCGCAGGAAGGCCGCCAGCTCTTCCACCCACTTCAGGCGTTGCTCCGGTGTGAGCTGTTTGAATGCTTTCAAGCGTTCGTCGCTGACGTAGTAGGTGCGGTCACCGGGCGGGAAGGGGCGGCTCATAGCGGCTTGACTCGTTTCAGGTGTTCGATGTCGGAGAGGTCTATCGGTCTTCCGACTGCCTGTTTGAGCGCGATCAGATCATCTATGGAAACAACACGGATCGGTGTGTTGGCGACGTTGAAGATTACTGCCCGTTGGAACATACCGGAAAATTCCACAGGCGGGAACAGCAAAACGTCCAGTGTGATGCTGGCCAGCTCCGGTGTACGTAACGCGAATGCTTCCAGATTTCTTTCTGCATGCCACTTGCCAAGCAATTCCAAATCATTGAGCGATTCCAACGGGACGGGCAAT
>JAVHQS010000104.1:0-10694 GCA_036171255.1 Gallionella sp. | reverse complement strand
TCCGCCATCTTGCGCATCAGGTCGAACTGGTGTGCGTCGATCTTGGGACGTTTCTCCAGATCGAGACCGAGCATATAGTTGTGAATGCCATCGGCAGCGATCGAGCCATGGCCGATGGCGGTGGTCAGCAGATGCGGGCGGATCACGTCGCCGCCGGCAAACACACCCGGCTGCCCCGCAACCACGTAGTTACGGTCGGCCGAGACCGCACCCTTGCCGTTGTTGAATTGTTCCAGCCCGGTGAAGTCCACTGCCTGACCGATCGCCGAAACGATCAGGTCGGCTTCGATGTCATGCTCGCTGCCTTCGATGTTCTTGATCTCCAGCTTGCCGCCTGAGAATTTCGCTTCGCATCTGGCAACTCGCAACGCCGTGGCTCGTCCGTTCGCGTCACGCACCAGACCAATGGGTACCAGACTGCCAAGAATGGCGATACCTTCCGCCTGCGCCTGCTCTATTTCGTGTTTGTTGGCCTGCATCTTGTCGATGTTGAACACCGAGGTCAGCGTCACCTCCGCGCCTTCTTTTGCGGATATCTCCGCCACGTCGTGCGCCATACGTCCGGCGATGGCGTGTTCGGCATCGGTCGGTTTGCCATGTTTGATGTGACCGAGACGGCGTGCGACTGTCGCCACGTCGATGGACGTGTCGCCGCCGCCGACCACCACCACGCGCTTGCCGACATGCTGCAAACGCCCGTCGTTAAAGGCTTTCAGGAAGGCGGTCGCGGTCACCACATTGGGTGCCGCGCTGTCGGCGATGGGCAAGGCGCGGCCTGCTTGTGCGCCCATACCGAGGAACACCGCATCGAACTCTTTGCGAATCTGCTCCATCGTGACATCGGTTCCAACGCGGCATTTCATACGCGCCTTCACACCGAGATCGACGATGCGCCGGATCTCCGCATCCAGCACGTCGCGTGGAGTACGGAATCCGGGAATACCATAACGCATCATGCCGCCGAGCAACTCATGCTCGTCGAAGATGGTGACTTCATGCCCCTTCAGCGCCAACTGGTAGGCGCAGGACAATCCGGCCGGGCCGCCACCGAGGATGGCGACTTTCTTGCCCGTCGAAGGCGCGGTCTTGTTGTATTTAAGATTGTTGGCGATGGCATATTCGCCGAGAAAGTGTTCCACCGAGTTGATGCCGACGTGGTCTTCCACTTCGTTGCGATTGCAGCCGCTCTCGCATGGAGCAGGGCATACGCGTCCCATCACTGACGGGAACGGGTTGGCCTCGGTCAGACGACGCCAGGCATATTCCTGCCACGGCATGGTTGGCTTGCCGTCGGTACCGACCGGCGGCTTTTCGGTGCCGCGCACGATAGCCAGGTAGCCGCGAATATCTTCACCTGCGGGGCAACTGCCCTGGCAAGGCGGGGTGGACTGGATATAGGTCGGGCATTTGTAGGTATGGCTCGCCTGAAAAATCTTTTGGTTCAGTCTGCCAACCTTGTTGTCGCCGTCCTTGTAACGACGGAACGTGATCTTTTGCGGGGTTTCGCTCACTGCTGACATGTTTGCCTTCTCCTCGTTATTTCGCGCCCAGCCGGATCGCGTTGCTGACCAGTTGATGCACACCACCCACCATCTTCCGGTCGAATCCGTAGATGGGCATGACCTTGGTGAATTGCGCCTTGCAGATGGCGCAGATGGTCGCCATGAAATTGACGCCATGTTCATCCACTACCTGCTGCAATACCTCCATGCGCGGCAACGCCCCCTTGACGCGCAGATCCATCAGGTCGTCGGTGAGCAACCCGCCGCCGCCTCCGCAGCAGAAGGTCTGTTCACGCGTGGTGCGCGGATCCATCTCGACGTAATTGTTGGCGACCGCCTTGATGATGTTGCGCGGGATCTCGAACTGCCCTCCGGCAAAATCGCCCATGCGCGAGCCGCGAGCCACGTTGCAGGAATCGTGGAAAGTGATGATGTATTTGTCGTTGGCCGATTTGTCGAATGTCAAACGCTCGTCCTGAATCATGTCCCAGGTGAATTCGCAGATATGCGATGGTTGCTTGTAGCGATGATCGAGTTGCTTTTGCAACATCTGAGCGAAGCGGTCGTTGGCATCCGCGCCGTCGCCGATGCCGGTCAATGTATTTAAAAAGCTGTAAGCGACGCGCCAGGCATGGCCGCACTCCCCGATCACGATGCGTTTCACCCCCAGTTCAAGTGCGGCCCGACGGATGCGCATCGCTATGGTACGCAATTGATCATAATTACCGATGAACATGCCGAAGTTGCCCGCCTCGGACGCCATCGACGACAGCGTCCAACTGGTGCCGGTCGCGTGAAATACTTTGGCATAGCCGATCAGACTATCGATATGCGGCTCGGCGAAAAAGTCGGCGGACGGCGTGACCAGCAGCACTTCCGCGCCTTTCACGTCGATAGGGAAACGTACGTCGATACCGGTATCTTCCTTGACGTCTTCTTCCAGGCCTTCCAGGGTGTCGATCAACGCCGGGCCGGGCAGGCCGAGATTGTTGCCGATCTTGTGCACCTTGCCGATGATCTCGTTGGAATACTTCTGGCCGTAGCCGACGGCATCGAGGATCTCGCGCGCCGCCATCGTCACTTCGGCGGTGTCGATACCGTAAGGACAGAACACCGAGCAACGGCGGCACTCGGAACACTGGTAGAAATAGTTGTACCACTCGTCCAGCACTTCACGCGTCAGATCGCGCGCTCCGACCAGCCACGGAAAGAGTTTGCCCGGCAGGGTGAAATAGCGGCGATACACGCTGCGCATCAGGTCCTGACGCGCCACCGGCATATTCTTCGGATCTTGCGTACCGATGAAATAATGGCACTTGTCGGAGCAGGCACCGCAATGCACGCAAGCATCCATGTACACCTTGAGTGAACGGTACTTCGTCAGCAGTTCGCCCATTCTGGCGATGGCGCGGTCATGCCAATCCTCAACCAGCTGACCGGGGAAGCCGAGCGCTTCGTTGATCTTGTCGCTGGCGACGTACGGACCTTTGCCCTCCATCGCCCCCGGAATCAATGCCGGGATAATGGGGATGATGCGATAAGCGGGTGCGGTGATGTCTGCCATGTTACTTCTCCGATTCCAGCTTGGCAGCCCAAGCGCTCAGATGACGCTTTTCGCGCGGATTGTCGGTCTGGTTTCGGCTTGGTGAAAAAAAGACTCCTGGCGCATGCAAGAGCTTGCTTAGGGGAAAGATCGCCAGGAGTACAGCAACCGACAGCAGATGCAGATAGAGAAGCGCGTCTGCGGGCAAAGGCTGAACGCTGAACTGCATCCACCCCCGGAAGAAACCTTTGACTCCGATCACATCGGTGTGCACGAAAAATTTCATCATCAGGCCTGAGCCAGCAATGAAAATGAATAGCAGCAACATCAGGTGATCGGAGGGGGTGGAGATATAACGGATACGCTCCACGAACACACGCCTTGCCCACAGGCCGCACACGCCCAGCAGCAAGGTGATGCCGGCATACATGCCTATCGGCTGGATGAGTGCCACCCAGCCCCACACGGGTTCTGTGAAATAGCGCAGGTGGCGCAACAGCACCACCATCAAACTGCCATGGAACATCCAGCCCAGACCCCAAGTCCACAAATTTGCCTTGAACAGGCTTTCGAACAACACCACCTCGCGCGCCATGCGCAACACTACGCCACCGGTCGTGATCGGTGCCGGGGTGGTGGGTATTTTCAACGGGGCCGGTGTGCCGGCGTAAGTACGGATGCGGTACAACAACCCGACGACGAACAGCAAGGTCGTTAGATAAAACAGGATCGCAAACAGCGCGTTCATCGCAGAGCCCGATTCCTCAAGGAATCAAACGCAACCGGTCGGTTTTGGCAGACCGGCGATCTTGCACGCCTGTTTGCCCGGACCATACGGGAACAAACCATACAAGTATTCGCTGTTACCCTTGTCCGCGCCGAGTTTCTTGCCGATGGCCTTGGTCAGCACGCGCACTGCCGGAGCGATCTGATATTCCTCAAAATACTCGCGCAAGAAATTGATGACTTCCCAATGCTGCTCGGTCATGGCGACATTTTCGGTTTGGGCGATGTAATTCGCGACCTCGGTGTTCCAGTCGGACAGATTGACCAGATAACCTTCTTCGTCTGTTTCGTAATTTTTACCAGCGACTTCGATATTTGCCATGCTGTTTCTCCTTCAGTAAAAAATGGGTGCTGCCTAACGCACTTCCCTCACCTCAATCCTCTCCCGGCGGGAGAGGAAACGACGTGCCGCGCGACTTTCGACTCACAGCCAGGATTGGCAAGTTTTGTTATTGCTTGCCAGATCGACGAAACCGCCGTAATCCACCGGCGAAACGCCTTCGACGAGCCGGTCGCCCAGTCCGCGCGCATCAAGATCCGGACGCAACACGCTGATCTTGAAACGCCCCATCGCTGCGCGCAGTTTTCCCTCGAACGCATTGCCGCGCGTCGCCGCATAGACCGCATCCTCGATAAGCAGGATATCCCCGCCCGCTGCGGTGTTCAGGCAACTTTCCAGCGTGCTGTCGGACAGGGGTGAACGGTTGATGATATGCAACATCTGGATTCTCCTTAGAAACTCAAGACCACGTCTTGCTCATCCATCAGCGCGCCCATCTCGGCACGGCCGAGCACGGTGACATCAACCAGAAGATCTTCCTCGGTGAGCCCGCGCGCCTGCATGGATTCCTTCTCGACATAGAGTTTCTCGACATCGTAATCCTCCAGCGCGCGATAGGCAGGCGAGAAGTTCTTGGTCTCGATCCCTTTCGTCTGCTGCCCTTTCTTCAACTGATACACGCCGTCATCCAGGAACACCAGCGACACGTCCTGATCGAAGGCGGCGGTGATCAGCACCACTTCCAGCGACTCCAGTGCGTAAATCGTGCCGTAAGGCGCCTTGCGGTTGACGAACATGAATTTCTTGACTTCACTCATCTCGCCTCTCCTCAATCGCCAAAGGTGACCATGCGGTCACACTTGATACCGGCTTCCACCACTTGCCCCAGACCCGAGATGCGAAAACCCCGCGCCAGATTCTCTTCCCTGATACCGCGACGCAACGCGGCGGCCACGCACACCACCAGATCGACCCCGTGCTCTTCGGCCAGCTTGGTCCAGCGGTTCACGATATGGCGGTCATCCTGCGGCGGCTCGGTCAGCTTCGACGCGTTGTGGACGCCGTCGTGATAGAAGAACACGCGCCACACCTCATGCCCCTTCTCGATGGCCGCCTTGGCAAACAGATAGGCCGAATCGCTGGCTTGATGCTGATACGGCCCTTCGTTGACGACGATTCCGAATTTCATAAGAACCCCCGCCTAGAAACGGATATGTGTCGAAGCGTTCAGGTTGGCACGCGAACCGCGCCAATCGTCGATCAGGTACTTGGTGAACGGCAACCCGGTCTTCTCGAAGAAGCGCGGCCAGCCGATGCGGTCGATCCAGTCGGCCATGCGCTCCCAGGGACGAGCATCCTCCTTGTATACATGCAGGATGTTCTTCACCACCCCGGCAACCTCGGGCCAGCGCGGCGCATTGTTCGGCAGGCCGGATGCGACCATCTTCATGAAGGTCGGTTTGCCGCGCGCATTGGAATTCTTGCCGCCCACCCATATCGCCAGCTTGGAATTCTCCGGATCGTTGATCTGCATCGGCGGGCAGGGCGGATAACAGGCGCCGCAGCACATGCATTTGGCTTCGTCGATTTCCAGCGACGGCTTGCCGTTGACCATCGCGGGACGGATCGCCGCAACCGGACAACGCGCCACCACCGTCGGGCGTTCGCACACGTTGGCGACCAGGTCGTGATTGATGACCGGCGGCTTGGTGTGCTGCACGATGATGGCGAGGTCGGCCTGGCCCCCGCAGTTGATCTCGCAACAGGATGTCGAGAGGTGAACGCGGTTGGGCATCTCTTCACGGACGAACTCTTCGTGCAACTCATCCATCAACGCCTTCACAACACCCGACGCATCGGTTCCCGGGATGTCGCAGTGCAGCCAGCCCTGGGTGTGCGCGATCATCGTCACGGAGTTGCCCGTGCCACCGACCGGGAAACCATACTTTTGCAATTCCGCAATCAGCGGATCGACCTTCTTCGCATCCGACACCATGAATTCGATGTTGGAACGGATGGTGAAACGCACGCGCCCCTCGGCAAATTTGTCGGCGATATCGCACAACCTGCGGATGGTATGCACGTCCATCTGGCGCTGCGTTCCGGCGCGTACCGACCAGATCTCATCGCCGGAGTGCGCGACGTGGTGCAGCACGCCGGGGCGCGGACGGTCATGGTATTTCCAGTTCCCGTAATTCTTCGCCAGCAACGGGTGCAGGTATTTCTTGTTGTCCGGTACGCCGGTCTCTTTGGGCTTGCGTTTCTGGGCTGGCGCTGCGGCTTGAACGGCTTGATTCATTCTGTATTCTCCTCAGGCGGCTTGTTTCTTGGCTTTGATTCTGGCGACTTCCTCATCCCATCCATCGGTACGGACATAGGGATTCATGCGCGGCGAATTGATCATCGCGGGATCCGCGTCGATCTCCATCGCATCGAGGAAGTTAGCCAGCCCGATACGCTCGATCATCTCGCCGGTACGCTCGTGTTCCAGCGCGTTCTCGGCAAAGAAATCGATGGTGCGCTGTGCGAAGTCAACCAGCTTCCCGACATCGTCTTCGGTCTCCAGTTTGATGAACGGGAGTACCACGGTGCCCATCAGGCCGCCGATCTTCAGTTGACTCTTGCCGCCCACCAGCACGGTCGCGCCCTTGTCCTTGCCGGGAGCCAGCGCGCCGGTCATCACGTTGATGCAGTGCATGCAGCGCACGCAGTCCTGGTTGTCGATCTCGACGGCATGCGTAGCGCTCACCGCCACGCTGGAGATGTGCTCGCCTTTTTTGATCTTGCCAATCTCCTTGAGCTGGAAGGTCTTCGTCGGACAGCGCGCCACCACATCGTTCACCAGCTCATCCATGCCGTGCTTGGCGAACCATTTCTTCGCCAGCGCCTCGTCGGTGCGGATGTTGTCGCGCCAGGTGCCGATCACCGCCATGTCGGCGCGTTGCACCGAGTTCATGCAATCGTTCGGACAGCCGGAAAACTTGAACTTGAACTTGTATGGCAGCGAGGGGCGATGGATGTCGTCGAGGAAAGTATTGAGCACCGCACGATGCGCCTGGGCCTCGTCATAACAGGACTGTTCGCAGCGCGCAGCGCCCACGCAGGACATCGAGGTGCGCACGGCCGGGCCGGCGCCGCCCATGTCAAAACCCATTTCGTTGATCTCGTCGAAGGCCGTCTGCACATTGTCGGTGGTCGCGCCCTGGAACATGATGTCGCCGGACTGGCCGTGGAATGCGATCAGGCCCGAGCCGTGCTTTTCCCAGATGTCGCAGAAGGCGCGCAGTGTGCCGGTGTCATAGTGCATGCCGGGCGGAGGCATGATGCGCAGGGTATGGAATTCGGCGGCATCCTTGAATTTAGGCGAGCCGTCCTCGTTCTTCAGCTCGGTGAAGCGCGGAATCACGCCGCCGCCATAACCGAACACGCCGACCGTTCCGCCTTTCCAATACCCTTTCCGGGTCTTGTACGAGGTCTCCAACTGCCCCAACAGATCCACCACGTAATCCTTGTCCTTGGCCAGATGCTTCAGGCCGGTCACGAAACTGGGCCACGGGCCATCCTCAAGCTGATCGAGGTTAGGGGTATCATGCAGTTTCTTCGCCATAATTCTTCCTTTCAGTCAGCTTACCCAACTACACGCCGACAACTGGTTTCAATGACCGGCATAAGGTTGGTGCTAGTGGTTCAAATGGTTGACCCGACTGGACTCTGCCGCCATTACAAGCCGGTGCGCCCAATTTCTTGATGAATGGGCATACTACGGCGCATCCATCAAGCAATCCATCACCCATAGCGGGTATTTTTTATAACCCTAACGGGTGGTATCACACCTTCCCCCAGTAGTATTCCAAAGCCGGATCAATTGGGGATAGACTTCCGTCCCATATTAACCCATTACCAAAAACTTACAGAGAGTCATCATGGCGCAGATCAGCGGGTTGGCAAAACTCAAAGTCCCTTTGGGAGGGCAAGAGATCGAGTTGCAGCAAATCGACCATGCCGAAGGTGGCATGAGCCTGTTGCGCATCCGCATCCGTGAAGGCAAGCGCTTCACCATCTTCGACATCGATCCCGTCACCGCCCGGCAATGGGCACACGCCATGCAGGACTGGGCGGATACGCAGGATGCGATTGCCGATGACTGAGGCCATCCCCGAGATGATCGACGCAGTCTTCGATGTCAGCGGCGATATGCTTCCCGCCACTTACCCTTTCGCGCTATGGAATGCGCTGGTGCGCCATGTCCCATCGCTCGAAGCGGAAGCCTTCGTCGGCGTCATACCGCTGCGCACCGCCGCAAGCGCGGCAGGGATGTTGCTGCCCAAGCGCGCCAAGCTGACGCTGCGTTTGCCGGCCACACTCGCTGCGCATGCCACCTCTTTATCCGGTCGGCAGCTCGACATTGAAGGTAGCACGTTGCGGCTCGGCAACGGCAAGCTGCGCAAGATCCAACCTTATTCCACGCTGCATGCGCACCTGGTGACCGGTGTCGAAAATGAAGTGGAATTTCTGGAAGGCGCAGCGGCACGACTGGCCGAACTGGGCATCTTCGGGAAACTCATCTGTGGCATGCGCAATCGCATGATCGCTCCGGATCGCACGATTCATGGCTACAGCCTGGTGATACATGATCTCAAACCGGACGGCTCGCTGCGTTTGCAATACACAGGATTGGGCGCCGACCGCCGATTCGGTTGCGGCATTTTTGTACCCTACAAAGCCATCTCTGATCTGGACTGATGGCGGCGAGGGATTTTCAGGGGGCATCCAAGTAATCGTCGTGAGCAGCTTGAGTGCAACCGTGCAACACAGCAATCAAGACGCGCAATGGATTATTGATGTTTCCGTCATTGAACGGAGGGAAATGATGGGATACACAGTGGCAGGCAACGAACTCGATACGGATGCAGAAGGTTATCTGATTGAGCCGGATTACAGCGAGGAAGTGGTTGGTGTGATCGCGGCAGCGGAAGGCATCGAACTGACACCTAGGCACTGGGAGGTCATCAATTACATGCGCGACGAATACCGCGAACATGGGCATACGCCCAACTTCCGCAACATGCTGAAGGGCATCAACGAATTCTGGGCTGAGGCGGACAGCAAAGCGTTGTATGATTTGTTCCCGGTCGGTCCTGCCAAACAGGCTGCAAAGGTCGCCGGATTGCCGCAACCGCTGGGCAAGGGCGGCTACTGATGAAACACCTAGCCATTCGACTAAGCGCGATGAAACCTGCGCAAAGTCGCTGGTTATGATAAAGCTGCCAGCCATTCGATAGGCTGGTTATAAGGAGGAATGAATGGATATGGTCAACGTAGTACTCGACATGAAGGGGCTCACCTGCCCCAGACCGCTCATCGCGGCAAAGCGCATGGTTGACGAACTTTCCGCAGGACAAGTGCTGCTGCTGGTATCGGATTGTCCGGGTACACCGGATGACCTGTTCGCCTGGGCGAAGCAGACCGGCAACCAGATATTGAAGACCGAGAAGATGCCCGATGGCGGAATCGGCTATCACATCCAGAAAGGCCAGGGCCACAAGCACAACACCAACGTCACGCTGGATATATGCGGCGCAGTCTGTCCCGGCCCCATCGTCGAAGCGAAGAAGCTGCTGAACGGGATGCAAGCCGGCGAAGTGCTGAAACTGGTCAGCGATTGTCCGGGCGTGCAGTCCGACATCGGCGGCTGGGCTTCCGCCACAGGCATGACCCTGCTGGAGACCGTCGAAGCTGCGCCAGGTGTGCATGAATTTTATATCCGCAAAGGTTGAGCATTGCGCATCAAAAGCCACTGGTTCAAAAGCGGACGCGAACGGACACCGCAAGAGATCGCGGATGCGTTGGCGTTCGTCATCTCTCGTATCGCCGACAACGCTCTGAAAAACACACGCAAGGCTAAATTCGAGATCGAGGTCGGCACGCAATATCTCGACTTTCTTGCCGAGTTCCTGTTGTTTCTCATTCTGGTCGCCGACCGCATCGCCTACCGCCAACTCTCGGCGGAGGACCGCATCGCCTTCACCGGCAATCTGGCGAACCGCGTGGCAGAGACCTATGCCGAAAACCGCAGCCGTCTGCTCGTCGATGATCGGAAGGAATGCAAACAACGCTTCATCGACCTGCTCAACCAGCGCGCCGGAGAATATGCCGAGTTCGGCCACGACGAGCACGGCCCGGATTATGCCTTCTACCGTTATCTTGCCTGGTGCATCGGCCAGATCATGAACGACGCGGACAGCGCATGGATCATCGACCAGATGATCAGTTTTGAAGCGCCAGAGGCGGTGCAGATGGTGGAAAAAACGCTGCGCGATTTGTACGAAGCCGAACCGAAGCAAGCGCGCCGCCGCGCCTCGGTAAGCGAGAACTAGATGCCCAACCCGTTCTGCCTGAGCGACACTGAAAGCTACCTGCGCTGGCGCGAACAAAAACTCGCCACCGCGTCAGCCTCGGTTAATGAGTTGATCGTCGAAGTACGTGATCCGCGCGCCTTACTTCCTGCCGAACACGCTGCGCTGGCGGAACGCATCCGCCGCTGCAACATGGCGATCTACGCCAGCCCGATACACGAGGCGGA
>JAVHQS010000103.1:3741-10719 GCA_036171255.1 Gallionella sp. | reverse complement strand
CATGATTGATTTTGGTGTTCGTCATTCCGGCGCTGTGAGTTTTATTGCAATAGATTTTGTTCTGGAATAGAGATGACCGATTACAAAAGCACCCTGAATTTACCCGATACCGCGTTCCCGATGCGCGGCGACATGGCCAAGCGCGAGCCGCAGATGCTGGCGCGCTGGCAGGCGCAGCAACGCTATCAGAAGATCCGCGCGGCCAAGCAGGGCAAGCCGAAATTCATCCTGCACGACGGCCCGCCATATGCGAACGGCGACATCCATATCGGCCATGCGGTGAACAAGATCCTCAAGGACATCATCGTCAAGAGCAAGACGCTGAGCGGTTTCGACGCGCCCTATGTGCCCGGCTGGGATTGCCACGGGCTGCCGATCGAGTTGCAGGTGGAGAAGAAACACGGCAAGGCGATCCCGCCCGCGCAGTTCCGCGAGCTGTGCCGCGAATACGCGAAAGAGCAGATAGCACGGCAGAAGAAAGACTTCATCCGCCTCGGCGTGCTGGGCGATTGGGAGCATCCCTACCTGACGATGGATTTCGCCACCGAGGCCGACATCATCCGCGCGCTCGGCAGCATCTACCAACGCGGCTATCTGTATCAGGGGCGCAAGCCGGTGAACTGGTGTCTGGATTGCCAGTCCGCGCTGGCCGAGGCGGAAGTGGAATACGAGGACAAGACTTCGCCCGCGATCGATGTGGGCTTCGAGGTCAAGGACCGGGTCGCACTGGAAAAGGCGTTCGGCGTGTCGTTGCCGGGCGACGCAAAAGTCTACGCGGTGATCTGGACCACCACGCCGTGGACGTTGCCCGCCAATCAGGCGGTGAGTGTGCATCCCGAGTATGAGTACCGTCTGGTGAAGACCGGAAAAGGTTATCTGTTGCTGGTCGCCGAGCTGATGGAAAGTTGTTTGCAGCGCTATCGATTGAGCGGCGAAGTGGCCGGACAATGCAAAGGTGCGGCGCTCGAGTTGCTGCCGCTGCAACACCCGTTCTACGAGCGCAGCGTGCCGATCATCTGCGGCGAACATGTCACGCTGGAAGCGGGTACCGGCCTGGTGCATACCGCCCCGGCGCATGGCGTGGACGACTATGTGGCCGGGCTGAAATACAACCTGCCGAACGAAAACCCGGTGGGCGATGATGGCAAGTTCATCCCAACCACCCCGGCTGTCGGTGGCGTACCTTTGGCAGGCGTGTTCGTGTGGAAGGCCAACGACATCGTGTTGCAGGCGCTGGAAGCCAGCGGGCATCTGCTGCATCAGGAAAAAGTCAAACACAGCTATCCGCATTGCTGGCGGCACAAGACCCCGATCATCTTCCGTTCTACGCCGCAGTGGTTCATTGGTTTGGATGGTGTTCGCACGCGCATGGAAACTCGTTCCACAGTTTCTCGTTCGAGAGGAGAGGTTGTGGAAGAGTTGGTGCAGGAGAAGCGTTCTCATAGTGATGCTCACGCGTATCGTGATGGAGACAGCTTGCGGGACCTTGCAAACAAGGCTGTCGAAGCCACGCAGTTCTTCCCGGGTTGGGGGCGGGCGCGGCTGGAGGCGATGATCGGGAACCGCCCGGACTGGTGCGTGTCGCGCCAGCGCAACTGGGGCGTGCCGATGCCGTTCTTCGTGCACAGGGAGACCATGGCTTTGCATCCGCGCACGCCGGAATTGCTGGAGCAGGTGGCCAGGCTGGTCGAACAGTCCGGCATCGAAGCATGGTTCAGCCTGAACTCGGTGGATCTGCTGGGTGAAGATGCGGTGCACTATCGCAAACTTTCCGACACGCTGGATGTGTGGTTCGATTCGGGGGTCACGCACGCATCGGTGTTACAGCGCCGCCCGGAATTGCATTCCGCCTCTGATCTTTATCTGGCAGACCTGTATCTGGAAGGCTCCGATCAGCATCGCGGCTGGTTCCAGTCCAGCCTGTTGACCGGCTGCGCGATCAATGGCCGCGCGCCTTTCAAGGCCTTGCTGACGCACGGTTTCGTGGTGGACGGCAGCGGCCACAAGATGTCGAAGTCCAAGGGCAACGTGATCGCGCCGCAAAAAATCTTCGACACCATGGGGGCGGACATCCTGCGCCTGTGGACGGCTTCGACCGATTATTCCGGCGAGCTGACGATCTCGGACGAGATACTCAAGCGCGTGGTGGAGAGTTACCGGCGCATCCGCAACACCTTGCGCTTTCTGTTGGCGAACATCGCCGATTTCGATCCGCAGCAACATGGCTTGCCGGTGAACGAGTGGCTGGAGATCGACCGCTATGCGCTGGCGCTGACGCGGAAATTGCAAGACGGTGTGCGCGGCGATTACGAGCGTTACGAGTTCCACTTTGCGGTGCAGAAGCTGCTGGGTTTCTGCTCGGAAGAGTTGGGCGGTTTCTACCTCGACATCCTGAAAGACCGGCTGTACACCGCCGGGGTGAATTCCCATGCGCGGCGCTCCGCGCAGAATGCGCTGTACCACATCACCCACAGTCTGGTGCGGTTGATCGCGCCGATACTCAGCTTCACCGGCGAAGAGGTGTGGGAGGTGTTGAGCGGTAGAGACGAGAGCGGAGGGGTGGCTGCGGAGCAGCCGGGTACCCACCGGCCTCCTCCTTGCGGGGGCGACAGCGTGTTCACCGGCGAATGGCACAGCTTGCCCGATGCGCAGCTGGATGGCGAGGCGGTGGGCGCATGGCTGAACATCGAAGCCTGGCGGGCCAAGGTGAACAAGCAACTGGAAGAAGCGCGCGCCGCAGGCCTGATCGGTTCGGCGCTGGCAGCCGAAGTGGACGTGTATGCAGCGGGTGAAGACTACGAGATTCTGGCGCGTCTGGGTGATGACCTGCGCTTCGTGTTCATCACCTCGCGCGCCACGGTGCACCGCGTCGCGGGTGAGGCCGAACAGCGTATCGATGTTGCAGCGAGCCCGCACGACAAGTGCGAGCGCTGCTGGCATTACCGCGAGGACATTGGTGAGGACTCGCAACATCCGACATTGTGCGGTCGCTGCGTGAGCAACCTGTTTGGCAGCGGCGAGGCAAGGACTTATGCTTAACCGCTGGCTGTGGCTGAGCGCGCTGGTCATCGTGCTCGACCAGTCGAGCAAGCTGTGGATCACCGGCAGTTTTGCCTTTGGCGAGAGTGTTGCCGTGCTGGGCGTGTTCGATCTGGTGCTGGCGCATAACACCGGCGCGGCGTTCAGCTTCCTGAACGATGCGGGCGGCATGCAGCGCTGGCTGTTCAGCATCATCGCCATCGCCTCTTCGGTATGGATCGTCGCGCTGTTGCGCAAACATGCCGCCCAGCCGCTGTTCGCGCTGGCGCTGAGCCTGATCCTCGGCGGTGCGCTGGGCAATCTGATCGATCGCATCGCTTACGGTTACGTGGTGGATTTCCTGCATTTTCACTGGGATGAACATTCTTTCCCCGCCTTCAATCTTGCCGATTCCGCCATCACATGCGGCGCATTTCTGCTAATTCTGGACAGTTTCAAGGAAAAACAACATGGAACTACTGCTCGCTAATCCGCGCGGTTTTTGCGCCGGAGTGGACCGCGCCATCGAGATCGTCGAGCGCGCGCTGGAATTGCACGGCGCGCCGATCTACGTGCGCCACGAAGTGGTGCACAACAAATTCGTGGTGGAAGGATTGCGCCGCAAGGGTGCGGTCTTCATCGAGGACTTGTCCGAGGTGCCAAGCGGCAGCATCCTGATCTTCAGCGCGCACGGGGTGCCGCAAGCGGTGCGCCGCGAGGCCGAAGCGCGCGGCCTGACGGTGTTCGATGCGACCTGTCCGCTGGTCACCAAGGTGCATATCGAAGTGTCGCGGCTGCGCGGGCAGGGCAAGGAGATCGTGATGATCGGCCACAAAGGCCACCCCGAAGTGGAAGGCACAATGGGGCAGAGCGAGGGCGGCATGTATCTGGTGGAATCGCCCGGCCAGGTCGCGGCGCTCAAGGTGAGCGACGAGCAGAATCTCGCTTATGTCACGCAAACAACGCTGTCGATGGACGATGCCAGCAGCATCATCGCCGCGCTCAGGACGCGCTTCCCGTTCATCACCGGCCCGAAGAAAGACGACATCTGCTATGCCACGCAAAACCGCCAGGATGCGGTGAAGCTGCTGGTCAAACAATGCGATGTGGTGATTGTGGTAGGGTCGCCGAACAGTTCGAATTCCAACCGTCTGCGCGAGGTTGCGGCGAATGTCGGCGTGCCTGCCTATCTGGTGGACGATGCCAGGGGATTGCAGCCGGAGTGGTTCGCCGGCAAAGCGCGTGTCGGTATCACCGCCGGCGCGTCCGCTCCCGAGTTGCTGGTGCAGGATGTGGTCGCGCGCCTGCATGAGCTGGGCGCGGGCAACGTCACCGAATTGCAGGGTATCGTCGAGAACGTGGTGTTCCCGCTGCCCAGGACGTTGATCACCATCGCCGCGCAATCCTGATGTTCCTCACATCATGCCAACTGATTTCCTGATCGTCGGCGGCGGCGCGGTCGGACTGACCAGTGCGCAGGCCTTGCTGCAGGCGGGATACCGCGTGACGCTGGCCGAGCGCGGTGCGGTCGGACAGGAAGCATCCTGGGCGGGCGGCGGCATCATGTCGCCGCTGTGTTCGTGGGACTACCGGGAGCCCGTCACGCGCCTCGCGCATCGCGGCATGCAGATGCTGGGCGAGGCCGCCGCCGCGTTGCACGCCACCACCGGCATCGATCCGGAATATCAGCGCTGCGGCATGCTGGTGTTGCCGCCGTTCCAGGACGAGCTTGCCACGCGCTGGTGCGAACAGCACCGGTTCGCGCTGCAACATGTGAATCTTGCCGGCTATCTGCCGGTTGCGGCGGATGCGGGGCTGCTGTTGCCGGAGGTCGCGCAAGTGCGCAATCCGCGTCTACTGCGTGCGTTGCGCCGGCGCGTGGAAATGCTCGGCGGCGTGATCCTCGAGCAGCAGGAAGTGCTGGGTTTCGAACTGGCGGGTGACCGTGTCGCATCGTTACTAACCACGCAAGGGAAACTTGGTGCGGATGCATTCATCGTTGCGGCGGGCGCGTGGAGCAAGGAGTTGCTGGGAGGGCATGCGCTCGGCATGGACATCCGCCCGATACGCGGACAGATTCTGTTGTTCAAGTTCGACGTGCCGCCGTTCCGGCAGATCCTGCTCAAAAAGGATCTGTATCTGATCCCGCGACGTGACGGCCATGTGCTGGTGGGCAGCACGCTGGAAGATGTCGGCTTCGACAAATCCACCACCGTGGAAGCGCGCGACAGCCTGTTGCAACGCGTGCGCGAGATATTCCCCGATTGGAAGCATATCGAGCCGATACAGCACTGGGCCGGATTCCGCCCCGGTTCGCCGGACAACATCCCCACCGTCGGACGCCATCCGCTGATCGCCAACCTGTATGCCAACTGCGGACATTTCCGTTATGGCGTGACCATGTCGCTGGCCAGCGCGGAACTGCTGCTCAACGAGATCGAAGGCAGGCCGCAACCGTTGCCGGCAGAGGAATACCGCTGGCGATAGTGGCGGTGTGTCATTTATAATCGCCCACGTTTTTTGCTGGAGTAGCTCAGTCGGTAGAGCAACGCACTCGTAACGCGTAGGTCGGAGGTTCGATTCCTCTCTCCAGCACCAACTTTCGTCAGCAGGGCTGACCCGGCATCTTGAGGAATTCGCATGGCATTTTCCCCGCACCGTGAACGAAATCCCGTCTCGAAATACTTCCCTTATTTTATTGCGCTGCTCCTGCTGGCGGCCGCTGTCTGGTATTTCACGCGCCCCGAGCCGCCTCGTGTGCAGTTGGTCAGGGTCGAACGCGGGGTGGTGGAAGCGACGGTGAGCAATACGCGCGCGGGAACGGTCAAAGCGTGCCGCCGCGCCAAGCTGGCTCCTCCGGCGGGCGGGCAGATCGCGCATCTGCTGGTGAAGAAGGGCGAGCGGGTCAAGGCCGATCAGGTGTTGCTGGAACTGTGGAACAACGACTTGCAGGCGCAGGAGCATCTGGCGAAAGAGCAACTCGATATGTCGCAAACTCAGGCGAAGCAAGCTTGTGTGCAGGCAGATCTGGCGGACAAGGAAATCGAGCGCGCACGCCAACTGCAAGCGCGCGGTTTCATTTCTCCGGAAGGGCTGGACCAGAAGTCGGCTGCCGCCAAGGTGGCACGCGCCGGCTGTGAAGCGGCACGCAGCCAGATCGGCCAAGCGCGCTCGCGCATCTCCGTGGCGCGCGCCGGATTGGATCGCATGGTGCTGCGCGCGCCGTTCGATGGCATCGTGGCCGAAATCAGCGGCGAGCTGGGCGAATATGCGACGCCTTCGCCGCCCGGCATCCCGACCCCGCCCGCGATCGACCTGATCGACGACCGCTGCCTGTTCGTCAGCGCGCCCATCGACGAAGTGGACGCGGCCAACATCAAGGCGGGGCAGGTGAGCCGCATCACGCTGGACGCGATCAAGGGCAAGTCGTTCGCCGGCAAGGTCAAGCGCATCGCGCCCTATGTGCTGGAGCTGGAGAAGCAGGCGCGCACCGTGGAAGTGGAAGTGGAATTCGTCGAGCCTCAGCCCCAAGGTGGTGCAGCAGAGTCTGTTGGTGTGGGGGTTGGGGCTGGGCGGCAACTCCCGCAATCGGCTGGCTTCGCCAGTAACGTGCCGCAACCGCCGGCGGCAGAAAATCTGTTGGTTGGCTACAGCGCGGATGTCGAGATCGTCCATGCTTCGCATGACAAGGTGCTGCGTATCCCCACGCAGACTTTGCTGCCGATGCAAACCGCGCAAGACGCCAAGCGGGTACTGGTCTACAGGCCGGCGGATGGCAGGCTGGAAGAGCGCACGGTGACGACCGGTTTGGCCAATTGGGAGCAGACCGAGATTACCGCCGGACTGAACGAAGGCGAACAGGTCGTGCTGTCGCTGGATATTGCCGGGGTGAAAGCGGGTGCGCGCGTGCAGCCGGAAGAAAAGAAGTGAAACGTGAAAGGGGAAAAGTGAAACGTGAAA
>JAVHQS010000103.1:0-3641 GCA_036171255.1 Gallionella sp. | reverse complement strand
AAGTGAAACGTGAAAGGGGAAAAGTGAAACGTGAAAAACCATTACCCTCCCGGCAGGGAGGGTGGCGCGCAGCGCCGGGTGGGCATCACGTTTTACGTTTCACCTTTCACTTTCCACGTGCCTCCGCCAGATGATCCGACTGGAGAACGTTAGCCGCAGCTTCACGGTCGGCGATCAGCAGGTCGCCGCGTTGCGCGGCATCGACCTGAACATCGCGGCGGGCGATTATGTCTCCATCATGGGGCCGTCCGGCTCCGGCAAATCCACGCTGCTCAATCTGATCGGGCTGCTGGATAGACCGAGTTCAGGTACTTATAGCCTGGATGGCGGCAACGTCACCGCGCTGAATGACGAGCAGCAGGCCAAGGTGCGCAGCGAGAAGATCGGCTTCGTGTTCCAGTCGTTCCATCTGGTGCCGCGCCTGACTGCCGCGATGAACATCGAGTTGCCGTTGATCCTGGCGGGCATCTCTCCCGCAGAACGCAAGGCGCGCGTGCAGCGGTTGCTGGAGAACTACGGTCTGGCGGATCGCGCCGATCACCGCCCCGATCAACTCTCCGGCGGACAGCGGCAGCGCGTGGCGATCGCGCGCGCCACCAGCATGCATCCTGCGGTGTTGCTGGCCGACGAGCCGACCGGCAATCTCGACCAGACCACCGGCAAGGAAGTGATGAGCCTGCTCGAACAACTGGTCGCGCAGGGCTTGACTCTGATACTGGTGACCCACGACCCGGTGATCGGCGGACGCGCACAGCGCCAGTTGCACATGGTGGACGGGCAGATTACAAATGAACAGATATAAAAATCCCAATCCTGTCATTCCCGCGCAGGCGGGAATCCAGCAAAACAAATACTCCGCGCAGCGGACAAACATGCCGTCCCGCTGCGCGGGAATTTTGCGGGTTGGGCAAGAAACCGCCCATCCCTGCGAACCCCGACTCAATCGACTGGATTCCCGCCTGCGCGGGAATGACGACAGATGAGATTGATCGATGTCGTGCAGTTTGCCTCGGGCAGCCTGCGCGGCAGCCGCACACGCACTTTGCTGATGATTCTGGCGATGTCCATCGGTGTTGCGGCGGTGGTGGTGCTGACCGGATTGGGCGAGGGTGCGCGCCGTTATGTCGTCAATCAATTCTCTTCGCTGGGCACCAACCTGGTCATCGTGTTCCCCGGGCGCACCGAGACGGCGGGCATCGGGCCGGGCATGCTGCTCGGACAGATCCCGCGCGAACTCAGCTTGGACGACGCGCAGGCCCTGTTGCGCAGCCGTGCCATCGGGCGCATCGCGCCGCTGACGCTGGGCACGTCGCAGATATCGCAGGGCGCGCTCAACCGCGAAGTGATCGTGCTGGGTTCGACCAGCGAATTGCTGGAAGTGCGCCATATGAGTCTGGGGCAAGGCCAGTTCCTGCCTGCGGGCGATGTGCATTCCAGCGAATCGGTATGCGTGCTGGGCGCCAAGATCAGGCGCGAGCTGTTCGGCAAGGAGTCCGGTATCGGCGCCTGGGTGCGGCTGGGAGACCGGCGTTTCCGCGTGGTCGGCGTGATGGCCAGCCAGGGCGAATCGATGGGTTTCAATACCGACGAGATCGTCATCGTGCCGGTCGCCTCGGCGCACATGCTGTTCAATACCTCCGGTCTGTTCCGCGTGCTGGTCGAAGCGAAGAGCCGCGATGCCATCGAGCAGGCCAAGCACGATGCCGAACAGATATTGCAGGTGCGCCACAACGGCGAACGCGATGTGACCGTCATCACGCAGGATGCCGTGCTGGCCACGTTCGACCGCATCCTGCGCGCGCTGACGCTGGCGGTCGGCGGCATCGCCGCGATCAGCCTCGCGGTGGCGGGAATCCTGATCATGAACGTGATGCTCATCGCCGTGTCGCAACGGATCAAGGAGATTGGCCTGCTCAAGGCGCTGGGCGCACCGGCGGTGCAGATCCGCAATCTGTTCTTTGCCGAAGCGATCCTGCTATCGAGCATCGGCAGCGTGGTGGGCCTGATCCTCGGACAGGCAGGCGTGCTTGCGATAGGCAAGCTCTATCCGTCGTTGCCGGTAGTTGCGCCCTGGTGGGCGGTGCTGGCGGCGATTGCCACCTCGCTCGGCACGGGGATCCTGTTCAGCGTGTGGCCTGCACGCCGCGCCGCGCGGCTCGATCCGGTGATGGCGCTGGCGAGGTCGTGATATGTTATTCCCCGACCTGATCCGCCTCACCACCTCCAGCTTCCTGGCCTACCGGATGCGCAGCTTCCTGACCGGGCTGGGTATCGCCATCGGCATCACGGCGGTGATCCTGCTGACTTCCATCGGCGAGGGATTGCACCAGTTCGTGCTGTCCGAATTCAACCGGTTCGGCACCAATCTGATCGCCATCCAGCCCGGCAAGGCCCAGACACAGGGCGGCAACGTGGGCATCTTCGGCTCGGTCAGGCCGCTGTCCATCGAGGATGCGCAGGCCTTGCGCCACTTGCCGAATATCGAGTACGTCAACCCGAGCGTGCAGGGCAACGCCGAAGTGCGCGCCAACGGCAAGACCCGTCGCACCACGGTGTACGGCGCGGGGCATGAGTTCACCAAGACTTTTACCATCAACGTGCAGACCGGCAGTTTTCTGCCCGACGACGATCCGACCCAGGCGCGCGCTTTTGTCGTGCTCGGTTCCAAGGTGCGGCAGGAATTATTCTCCGGGCAGAATCCGCTCGGCAACTATCTGCGCATCGGCGGGCAACGCTATCGCGTGATCGGCGTGATGGAGCCGAAGGGGCAGGTACTCGGTTTCGATCTCGACGATACCGTGTTCATTCCCGCCGCCCGCGCGATGGAGCTGTTCAACCGCCCGGGGCTGATGGAGATCCAGTTGAACTATCAGGCCAGCACAGAATTGCAAAGCGTGGTGCGATCCATCACCGCGCTGCTCAAGGAGCGGCACGGGCGCGAAGATTTCACGCTGATCCCGCAGGAGAAAGCCCTCGAAGTGCTCGGCTCGGTGCTGGATGTGATCACTTTCGCGGTCGGTGCGCTGGGCGGCATCTCGCTGCTGGTGGGCGGCGTCGGCATCCTCACCATCATGACCATGGCGGTCACCGAACGCACCACCGAGATCGGCTTGTTGCGCGCGTTGGGTGCGCGCGAACGGCAGGTGCTGACGCTGTTCCTCGGCGAGGCGATCTTGCTGTCCGCGCTGGGCGGCTTGGCCGGACTGGCGCTGGGCGTCGGCATCGCGCAGGCGTTGCACTGGCTGTTCCCTGCATTGCCGGTGCATACGCCGTGGCTGTTCGCCGTGCTCGCCGAACTGAGCGCGGTCAGCATCGGTCTCGCGGCAGGCGTGATGCCGGCGCGGCGCGCGGCGCGGCTCGACCCGGTGGAGGCGCTGCATGCGGAGTGAAAGTGCGGACGGCTTCATCCTCAATTCAAGTTCAGCAAAAACTGATTCCCCGTTCGTTCCCATTGTCCAACCGTTCGTCGGCCACGTTTTACCGCTCGATTTTTTCGTCTTCCGTCCATCAGTCCGATCTTGAAAGGATGCGTCTTTCTGGCAGAGTGCCACCCATCGGGCTGGTGCATCACTCTGTCCGCCATGCCGATTCTTGAGTACGTAACTACTTTTATTCGTGAGGGAAAAATGAAAAAGACTTAT
>JAVHQS010000102.1:0-10802 GCA_036171255.1 Gallionella sp. | reverse complement strand
CCGCCCAGTCCCTTGCTGTGCAGTTGCGCGATGAAACGGCGGATGTGGTGGATCTTTAGGTTGGCGAGCGGCGTATCGGCAGCCAGCTCGAACAGGTGCCTGAGGTCACGCGCGTAATTTTCTGCGGTCAGTTCGGAGTACTGCTTCTCGTTGCGCAGCCACGCCAGGTAGCCCTGTAAGTATTTCTGGTTAGATGTGGCCGCATCCGTCATGTGAAGTCCGTCATTCCGGCGCAGGCCGGAATCCATTCAAGGAAAGAATTCCCCCGCAACGCGGTGGCAAAACCAAAACACTTGTTGGATAAATCCGCTGGATGGCCGTTCCTCGAAACTCGCCGCCAGCAGCTCGTTTTCCGGCCTGCGCCGGAATGACAAAGTTATCCATTAGTGAGCGAGATACGGATGCAGCGCGGCGCCTACCGCTTCGGCGATGCGTTGCAGAAACACCGTGCCCATTCCGGGGTAGAAGCGTTGCTTGTCTTCGCTGGCCAGCACCAGCAGCCCGATGGTCGCGCTGCCGGCGTGCAACGGCAAATAGGCATAGGAATGCATCTGGCGGGCGCTCTCCCCGAACCAGTTGGCGGTGTCGTGCGCGGCCTGGTGCAGGCAAACCGGTTGCGCCTGATCATCGGCGAACGCCAGCACTTCCACGCTGGGCGGATTGGTCTGCCACAGGTGCATCGCGGCATGCGGCACGGAGAAGATGTCGCGCAACAGATGCGGGATCATTTCTTGCAGTGTGTCCATGTCGTGTGCGGCGAACAACGCGACAACGAACTCATGTACCTTGTGTTGCAGCGCGTCGTTCTCTTTGGCGTAGTCGATCAGTTCGTGCAGCTTTTTTTCCAGTTCCCTGTTCTTCTCGCGCAACGCGAGCAGTTGCCGCTCGCTCAAGGAGACAGTGCGTCCACCGTGCGGATGCGGCAGGTTGATCTGCAGCAGCGTCTCGATATGCTGTTCAAAGAACTGCGGGTTATCCAGCAGATATTGTGCGACGTCTTCAGTTCTCATTGCCACTCCCTATAGGTTTATTTCGCCTGTATATACGCTGATCGCCGGGCCGGTCATCAACACCGGCGTGCCGTCACCGCCCCAGGCGATGCTCAACGTGCCGCCGTGTGTGACCACATTGACCGGGCTATCCAGCAGCCCGCGGCGAATGCCGGCCACTACGGCCGCGCAGGCGCCGGTGCCGCAGGACAAGGTCTCGCCCGAGCCGCGTTCATAGACGCGCAGCTTGATGTGATGGCGATCCGTCACCTGCATGAAACCGGCGTTGACGCGCTTGGGGAAGCGCGGGTGATGTTCGATCAGCGACCCCAGTTCCGCGACCGCTGCTCGCTCGATGTCCTCCACTACCTGCACTGCATGCGGATTGCCCATCGACAGCGCACTGATGCTCAGTGTTTCTCCCGCCACCTCCAGCGCTTCGCTGACCGTGTTGTTGCCGCCGCTGAACGGGATGCGTGCCGGTTCGAAGACCGGTGCGCCCATGTTGACCGTCACACGCCCGTCTTCCTCGAGGCGCGGGCTGATCAAGCCGCTGTGCGTCTCCACCACGATCTCGCGCTTCGCTGTGAGCTTCTGGTCATGCACGAAGCGCACGAAGCAGCGCGCACCGTTGCCGCACTGTTCGACTTCGCCGCCGTCGGCGTTGAAGATGCGGTAGCGGAAATCGGCGTCTTTATGCAGGGGTTTTTCAACCAGCAGGATCTGGTCGCAGCCCACGCCGAAATGGCGGTTGGCCAGCAAACGCAGCTGTTCCGGGCTGAGGTCGATGTGCTGATGCACGCCGTCCAGCACGACGAAGTCGTTGCCGGCGCCATGCATCTTGGTAAATTTCAATAGCATCCTTTATCCTTTGCCGCCGAGTAGTTCGGCGTGTCTGAAACAATCCACGGTATGGTCGTTGACCATACCGGTCGCCTGCATGAAAGCGTAGCAGATGGTCGTGCCGACGAACTTGAAACCGTGCTGTTTCAATTCCTTGCTCATCGCATCCGACCCGACCGTGTTGGCAGGTACTTCGGCAAGGCCGCGCCAATGGTTTTGCATGGGTTTGCCGCCCACGAACTGCCAAGCGAAGGCGTCAAAGCTGCCATAGGCCTCCCGCACTTCCAGAAATTTCTGCGCGTTGACCACGGCCGCTTCCACCTTCAAACGATTGCGCACGATACCGGGATTTTGCAGCAGAGATTCTATTTTATTCGCGTCATAACGGGCAATGCGCATCGCATCGAAATCGTCGAAGGCGGCGCGATAGTTGTCGCGCTTGCGCAAAATGGTGATCCAGCTCAGGCCTGCCTGCGCTCCTTCAAGGATCAGAAGTTCGAACAGCCGCCGCTCGTCGTGCTGCGGCACCCCCCATTCGGCATCGTGATAGCGCTGGTAGAGCGCATCGCAGCTTGCCCACGCACAACGGGCTTTGCTCATGACAGGCGGGCACACAGCTGCGTGCGGTCGCGCCACATGCAGCGATCCATCACCACGGTGATGCCCGCCTGTTGAGCGCGTAGCGCGGCGGCTTCGTGAATGATCCCTTCCTGCAGCCACAAATGTTTGATGCCGAGTCTGATGCAACTCTCGACGATGGCTGGCACATGCTCCGCAGCGCGGAACACATCCACGATGTCCGGCAGCTCGGGCAGGCTCTCCAGATCGGGGTAGGCTTGTTCGCCGAGCACCTCATCGACTAGCGGACGAACCGGTATGATGCGATAGCCCAGACCTTGCAGGCCGCGCGCGACGCGAAAGCTGGGGCGCGCTTCATTCGGCGACAGCCCGACTACCGCGATGCTGTGAACCCGATTCAGCAACTGGCAAATTTCTGTTGTGCCCGGATTGGAGAATGGCATGCCGTAAACCCCGCGTTTTGGAGGCCGTAAGATAACATTTTTGCGGAGCATTGCCGCGAACAATTCCTATTGCCGGTTCCAAGGGATTGTCAGCACTGCGTGGACGGTATGCGCAAAAAACGCTATGCTGCGCGCCTTCTCAGAACGCGCTCGTAGCTCAGCTGGATAGAGTATTGGTTTCCGAAGCCAAGGGTCGTGGGTTCGACTCCCGCCGGGCGCACCAAATTTGCATTTGATCTCGATTGGGATATGGCACTAAACACGCAAAAACCGCACTCGGCCACCGCTTGCGGTAAAAGGCTGCTCATGCTTGCGTACCTGGTCGATTACTTGGGGAAATAACATGGAAACATCCGCGTCGCTGGAGTTGGCCAAGCATGTCTTGCTGATGTTCGGCATCATCCTTGCCGTGGGAACGTTCTCCGGCCTGCTGGCACGCATGGCGCGTGTTCCGGACGTGGCGGTGTTCCTGCTGGTCGGCATGCTGATCGGCCCCGGTGCGCTGGGCCTGGTGGACATCAAGGCCGATTCCACCCTCAACCAGTTGATCCTGATCTTCGGTTCCAGCTACATCCTGTTCGACGGCGGCGCCTCGATCCGCCTCAAGGTGTTGAAGGAGGTCTGGATCACTATCGTGGTGATCGCCACCGTCGGCGTGCTGATCACTGCTGCGATTACCGGGCTGGCCGCATATTACATCCTCGGTGTGCCGCTGATCGTCGCGCTGCTGCTCGGCACGGTGATCGCCTCTACCGATCCGGCCACACTGGTGCCGGTGTTCAAGCAGGTGCGCATCAAGGAGCGCGTGGCGCAGACTGTAATGAGCGAATCCGCCTTCAACGATGCGATGGGCGCCATCCTCACCTTCACCGTGCTGGCAATAGCGATGGGAGCGGGCGAATTTTCGGCGGGCGATGCCATCATCGACCTGCTAAAACAATCGGCCCTCGGTATCCTGATCGGCGCCGTGCTGGGCTATCTGGCGGCGGTATTCATTTCACACGAGAAACTCGGCTTCCTTGCTGAATTCGCCCCGGCGGTCACCCTGATGGCGGTGATCGGCGCTTACATGGGGGCGGACGGCTTGCACTCCAGCGGTTTCATGGCGGTATTCGTGTTCGGCATCATGCTCGGCAATCAGGAATCGCTGGGCTTCAGGCTGACCAAACAGGAAGGCAGTCAGCTCGAAGAATATGTGATGACCACGGCGTTCATCATGCGCATGTTCATCTTCCTGCTGCTCGGCACGCAGGTGGATTTCGGCCTGATGAACCAATACCTGCCCGGCGGCGTTGCGGTGGTCACCGTGTTCATGCTGGTGGCGCGCCCGGTCACGGTGTTCGTGTGCGCCTTGCCCGACCGGCGCGCCAAGTGGAGCCTCAAGGAGATGCTGTTCATGTGCTGGACGCGCGAGACCGGCGTAATCCCCGGCGCGCTGGCCGGGATGCTGGTCGGCATGAAAGCGCCGGGCGCGCAAATCATCGCCTCGGTCACCTTCATCGCCATCCTGATGACCATCCTGATCCAGGCGACCACCACCAAGTGGCTGGCGAAGAAACTGGATCTGTTGGTGGACGAGTAGCCGCGCAGAGAATTCTTCAGGGTCGTTTGTCGGCGCAAGCATGGAGCCAGTAAGCGCGGCTGTGGCTGGCTTGTGTGGCTGTTATGTTATGCTCGCAAACGATTTTATCCTTAGCTTTTATCAATGAGATTTTTCCTGTTGTTTTTGTCGCTGATGGCAGCGCCAGCGCTGGCGGATCAGGATGCCGACTTCCTGGCCGCGCGCGATGCGTTCCGCGTTGGCAATGCGGCCAAGCTGGACAGTTATGCGCGGCGCCTCAAGAGCACGCCGCTGGAAGTCTATGTCGCTTATTACCAGTTGAGGTTGCATCTGGAAACCGCCGAGCCGGGCCAGATCAAGGCTTACCTGGCGCGCCCCGAAGATACGCCGATGATCGACCGCATGCGCGGCGAGTGGCTCAAGGTGCTGGGCAACAAAAAACAATGGAACCTGTTCGATGGCGAATATCCGCGCCTGATCAACGAAGATGCCGAATTGACCTGCTACGCCTTGCAATCGCGGCGTCGTGCGCAACAGGAGGCCGCCTTGCGCGAGGCGCGTAATCTCTGGTTCAGCGGCAAGGGGCAGCCGGAAAGTTGCGCGACGCTGTTCGAGGCGGCATTGTCGGCAGGCGTCATCAGCGAGCAGGATGTCTGGCAGCGGTTGCGCCTGGCGCTGGAGGCGGGCAACGTGTCGCTCGCCAAACAGCTCGCCGAACGTCTTTCCGGCAAGCTCGCGATTGCTCCTGCGACACTGGATGGGGCGGCGGCGGACGCGGAGCGTTATCTCGACAAGGCGAAACTGGACAAGGCGGATGAGGGACAGCGTGCCGTCGCGCTGTTCGCGTTGCAGCGTCTGGCGAAACAATCTCCCGATCTGGCGGTGGCGCGCTGGCAAAAGATCGCCGCGTATTTTCCGGAAACGGAACAGCATTATTTCTACGGCTGGCTGGGCTATGAGGCTGCTCGCAAGCTGGATGGCCGCGCGCTGCAATGGTACAAGTCGGCAGCATCGGCGCCGTTGAACGAACAGCAGCTGACATGGCGGATCCGTGCGGCGCTGCGCGCCCAGGATTGGACCGAGGTGCTGGACAGTGTCAACGCGATGGGCGAGCAACAGCAGCGCGATGCCGCATGGCGCTACTGGAAAGCGCGTGCCCTGCAAGCACTGGGGAAGCCATCCGAAGCGGAGAAACTCTTTGCGCCGCTGAGTTCCGAATACAACTTCTACGGCCAATTGGCGGGCGAGGAACTGACTGCCACTCCTGTGATCGCCGCCGTGCCAGCCAGCTACCGGCCCGGCAAACAGGAGATCGCCGCCGTTTCCGCGTTGCCCGGCGTGCAGCGCACGCTGGCGTTGTACCGCATGGATCTGCGCAGCGAAGCCCTGAAGGAATGGAGTTGGGCGCTGCGCAATTTCAACGACCAGGAGTTGCTCAGCGCAGCCGAGATCGCGCGGCGCAACGAGATGTACGATCGCGCCATCGGTGCCGCGGACCGGACGGTGAACGTGCATGATTTCAGTTTGCGTTACCTTGCGCCTTACCGCGATGCGTTGCAGGCGCACATCCGCGAGAACGGGCTGGAAGAGGCATGGGTATATGGATTGATGCGTCAGGAGAGCCGTTTCGTGACGGCAGCCAAGTCGAACGTCGGCGCGGCAGGGCTGATGCAGATCATGCCGGCGACAGCGCGCTGGGTGGCGAGAAAACTGGGGCTGAGAAGTTATCGCGATGCGCTGATCCATCAATTGGATACCAATCTGCGCCTCGGTACGTATTACATGAAGACCGTGTTGGGATGGTTCGACGATAGTCCGGTATTGGCATCGGCAGCCTACAATGCCGGACCGGGGCGGGCACGGCAATGGCGCGGCGACAAGCCGCTGGAGGGGGCGATCTATGCCGAGACCATCCCGTTCGACGAGACGCGCGACTATGTGAAAAAGGTGATGAGCAACACCGTGTATTACGCCAGACAATTCGGTGCGCCGCCGCGCTCGCTCAAGCAGCGCATGGGCATCATCTCGGGCAAGACGGCGGATAACCAGCAGGCGATCCCGGATGAAAAGTGATGCCGGAATCTATTGCGTAGGCGGTGCGGTGCGCGACCAACTGCTGGGCCTGCCGGTCCGGGATCACGACTGGGTCGTGGTCGGCAGCACGCCGGAAGCGATGGCGGCGCAAGGCTTTCAGCCGGTGGGCAAGGATTTCCCGGTGTTCCTGCATCCGCAAACCCACGAGGAATACGCGCTGGCACGCACCGAGCGCAAGACCGCGCTGGGCTACAAGGGCTTTGCCGTGTATGCCGCACCGGACGTGACGCTGGAACAGGACTTGTTGCGCCGGGATTTCACCATCAACGCCATCGCGCAGGATGCGGATGGCAAGCTGATCGATCCCCACAACGGCATCGCCGATCTGCGCGCCGGGATCCTGCGCCATGTCAGCGCGGCGTTCAGCGAAGACCCGGTGCGTATCCTGCGCGCGGCGCGTTTTGCGGCGCGCTTCGGTTTCACCATTGCGCCCGAGACCTGGACGCTGATGCGCGAGATGGCCGGCAACGGCGAGGTGGATGCGCTGGTGGCGGAGCGTGTCTGGCAGGAACTGGCGCGCGGTCTGATGGAGAAGCATCCCTCGCGTTTCTTCGAGACGCTGCGCGGTTGCGGCGCGCTGGCAAAGATACTGCCTGAGGTGGACGCGCTGTTCGGCGTGCCTCAGCCGGAAAAGTATCATCCCGAGATCGATTGCGGCATCCATACCATGCTGGCGGTGGACAATGCCGCGCAACACGATTACCCGCTGGAGGTGCGCTTTGCCGCGCTGACGCATGATCTGGGCAAGGCCGCCACGCCGAAGGAGGTGCTGCCGCGCCATATCGGGCACGAGTCGCGCAGTGTGGCGCTGGTGAAGGAACTCGCCCGGCGCTTGCGCGTGCCGGGCGAATGCCGCGATCTGGCATTGCTGGCGGCGCGCTATCACGGCGACATTCATCGTGCTTCCGAACTGCGCGCCGAGACCGTCGTCAAACTGTTCCAGTCGGCCGATGCGTGGCGCCGGCCGGAACGTTTCGCGCAATTGTTGCAAGCCTGTGCGGCGGATGCGCGCGGACGCAAGGGCGGCAGCGCGCAGGATGCCTATCCTCAGGCGGATTACCTGCTGCAATTGCTGGATGTCGCGCGTGGTGTGGATGCCGGTGAGATCGCCAGGCAATGTGCCGAAAGCGGTACAATCGCCGCTCACGTGCAACGGGCACGCATCAGTGCGATAGAGAATTCAGAATTTTACAAAACACGATAGGGCAACAGCGAAAGGAGACGCAATGAACAAATGGATAGTGGGCATCATGGTTGTCGCAATGCCGTGCATTGCGTTGGCGACCGAAAAACCGGGCGGCAAAAAACCGGACAGCAACGGTGCCAGGTTCGATCAGCTGTTCAAGGCTGTGGATGCGAATGGTGATGGCAAGATCTCCAAGGAAGAGGCCGAGTCGAAAGCGCCTGCCATGGCAGAGAACTTCGATGCGATCGATACCAATCATGACGGCGGGCTGAGTAAAACAGAGATCAAGGCTTTCACTGCGGTTTTAGAGCAGAAGCGGCGCGAGTTCAGCCGGCATCTGGAACAGGCCGACAAGGACAAGAACGGCATGTTGTCGAAGGAAGAAGCCAGGGCGCTGCCCAATCTCAGCGCGCACTTTGACGAGATAGACAGCAATCATGACGGGCAACTGGTCATCAAGGAGATCGCCGACTATTTGCGCGCGAAAGCTGCTGCCGCTACAGCTACCGCACCCGTTTCGGCGACATCGGTTTCCACGGCACCGGTTCCCACCGCCGTCCAGTAACTTACAGCGAGCGCGTCAGGTTGCCACGGGCGAATCCGCATAACGGATTCGCCATTTTTTTGCCGAATGCGATCACCTTGAACAGCTCGCCCATTTCCGCCGGACTGGTCAATTTCTGCAATTGCGCGGAGAGCGACAGATAGTCGCGCAGGTTTTCCGGCGAAGTGTCCTGCAGCAGTTCGGTGATGCCGCAGTTGATCAGGAAGAACGCCTGCGAGGTGTAGCCCATCAGGTCCAGGCCCGCATCGATGCCGCATTCGGCGATGTCGGTGAAATTCACATGGGCGGTGATGTCCTGCAAGCCGGGCAGGAAGAACGCATCGTCGTGTGAGTGATGGCGGTAGTGGCACATCAGCGTGCCGTTGCTGCGCTGCGGGTGGTAATACTCGCGCGCACCGAAACCGTAGTCGATGAACAGCATCGCGCCTTGTTCCAGCCGTTGCGCGAGGCTGTTGACCAAGCCACGCGCGGCGAGACAGACCTCGCCGACATAGTCATCCGGCACATTGAGTTGCAGCGCGGCCTGCATCAGCGCGGGGTCGGTGATGGGGCGCTCCTGCCAGATAAAACCGTCATCGTTCATCGTCACGCCGCGTTCGGCAAACCTGCTGTCCCACAGATGCAGCAGATGCACGGGCAGGGCATCGAGCACCTCGTTGGCGATGATCGCGCCGCCGAACCGGTCGGGCAACGCATCCAGCCAGCGCACGCGATCTGCCAGATGCGGCAGGCGTTCATGCAGCAACGCCTGCTGGCGCACGCGCAGGTCGGCGCTCACTTCAAGGATGGCATAGCTGTCCGGCAAACGCCCCCGCTGCTCCAGTTCGCCGAGCATGTCCGCCGCCAGTTTGCCGCTGCCCGCTCCCAGTTCCAGGATGTGCGGCGCGCTGTGTGCCATGATCTCCGCTGCCTGCCGCGCCAGGGTGCGGCCGAACAACGGCGAGAGTTCCGGCGCGGTGATGAAGTCGCCCGCTTCGCCGAACTTAAGCGCGCCCGCCGTGTAATAGCCCATCCCCGGTGCGTACAAGGCAAGTTCCATGTAGCGCGCAAACGAAATCCAGCCGCCCTGTTGCGCGATGTCGCGCCGGATGGATTCGACCAGGCGTGCGCTGTGTTGCGCGGCTTCTGGGCTGGGCTGGGGTAAGCTGGCGGAGGGTCGGCTGGGCATGGTCGGGTATAATTCGTGGCGTGATGAAGTGTGGTGGAGCGGGAGTCTAATGGAGCAGGGGATGCAAGGCAAAGTGGTGTTGGTGACCGGCGGTGCAAAACGGGTCGGCGCGGCCATCTGTCGCCGTCTGCATGCGGCGGGCGCAAACATCGCAGTGCATTACCGTTCTTCGGCACAGGAAGCGCTGGCGTTGCAACACGAACTGGACGCGCCGCGACCGGGCAGCGCGCTGGCGTGCCAGGCAGACCTGCTCGATCTGAACGCGTTGCCGGAACTGGTTCACAAGGTCGTCAACAAGTTCGGCCGGCTGGATGCGCTGGTCAACAATGCGTCGAGTTTTTACGCGACTCCGCTGGCCGGGGTGGATGAACAGCAGTGGCATGATCTGCTGGGCGCCAATCTGCGCGCGCCGCTGTTTCTCGCACAGGCGGCGGCGGATGAATTGCGCAGGCGGCATGGCTGCATCGTGAGCATCGCGGACATCCATGCCGAACGTCCGATGCACGGGCACCTGGTGTACAGCGTGGCCAAGGCCGGGCTGGTCGCGCTCACCAAAGGGCTTGCGCAGGAAATGGCGCCGCAGGTGCGCGTCAATGCGGTCGCGCCGGGCGTGATCCTGTGGCCCGAGAGCGAGGCGTGGCAGGACGAGGAACAGCGCCGCAGGATCGTCGCGCACACATTGCTCAAGCGCGAAGGCGAACCGGACGACATCGCGCGTACCGTGCAATTCCTGATCGCCGATGCGCCCTACATCACCGGACAGGTGATCGCGGTGGACGGCGGGCGTTCTATTAATCTTTGAGAATCAAATGAACGACATCGCCCGGCCCATCCGTTTTGAACATCACTCCACCAACTTCAACCGATTGAAGGGCCGGCTGGAACATCAGGTTGGCAAAGCCATCGCCGACTTCAACATGATCGAGGACGGCGATACGGTAATGGTGTGCCTCTCCGGCGGCAAGGATTCCTACACGCTGTTGGACATTCTGCTAACGCTGCGCAAGCGTGCGCCCATAGCCTTCAAGATCGTGGCGATGAACCTCGACCAGAAGCAGCCGGGTTTCCCGGCCGATGTGCTGCCCGATTATCTGAAGTCCCTCGGCGTGGAATATCACATCGAAACGCAGGACACCTATTCCATCGTCAAGGAAAAGATCCCCGAGGGCAAGACCACCTGCTCGCTGTGCTCGCGTCTGCGGCGCGGCATCATCTACAGGGTGGCGGGCGAGCTCGGGGCGAACAAGATCGCGCTGGGACACCACCGCGACGACATGGTGGAGACGTTGTTCCTGAATATGTTCTTCGGCGGCAAGCTGAAGGCGATGCCGCCCAAGCTGGTCACCGACAAGGGCGACCACATCGTGATCCGTC
>JAVHQS010000101.1:29481-36317 GCA_036171255.1 Gallionella sp. | reverse complement strand
GCATCCACCCGTGCTGCCCGTGCAGGGAAAAATAGGCTAATGGATTATTTGGGTTAATTCCAGATCTTCAGCATATGGACGGCTCGGGTACTGGAAAGCGACCGGCCCATCCGGTTCCGCATGGACAAACTGGCGGACGAACGGGTCTTTCGATTCGAACATTTCACTTGCCTCGCCTTCTGCCACGACCATGCCATCATGGATGAAATAAACGTAATCGACGACTTTTAGCGACTCGGATAAGTCATAGGTCACCACGACCGAGGTCACGCCGAGCGCATCGTTCAGTCGCCGGATCAGATTCGCGATGGTATTGAGCGAGATCGGGTCAAGACCGGCGAACGGCTCGTCGTAGATGATCAGCGCGGGATCGGTGGCAATCGCGCGTGCCAGTGCCACGCGGCGTTCCATACCCCCGGATAGCTCGCTCGGCATCAGATTCCGGGCATTGCGCAACCCCACGGCGTGTAATTTCATCAATACCAAGTCGTGGATCAATTCTTCGGGAAGATCGGTATGTTCGCGCATCGGGAAAGCCAGATTGTCATACACCGACAAATCCGTGAACAATCCGCTAACCTGAAACATCATGCCCATCTTCAGGCGCATCGCATACAACTCATCGTTGTCGAGTTCGTGAACCACTTTCCCCATGAATTTCACACTGCCGCGCGATGGCCGCAACTGACCGCCAAAATGGCGTAGCAGCGTGCTCTTGCCGCATCCGCTGACACCTAACAGCGCGACGATCTTGCCGCGCGGGATGGTGAGATTGATGCCGTTGAGTACTTTACGATTGCCATAGGCAAAATGGAGATCACTGACCTCGACCAGGTTTTTCGATGTTTGATCCAATATCTTGTACTCCCTAATATCTTTCACGCCTTCGTGGGCCTGTCACGCGTTAAAATGCTACCACTGATTTCGGGCAAAGCCGGTACCACTTTTCGGCATTGTAATACCAACTGCAACCACGCACCTCGACCACCCATGACATCCCGTTCAGCCCGCCAGGTACTCCACGACATTTTCGGCTATGCAACCTTTCGCGGCGAGCAGCGGGAGATTGTCGAACACGTCGCGGCAGGCGGCGATGCGCTGGTGCTGATGCCCACCGGTGGTGGCAAATCGCTGTGCTATCAGATACCCGCGCTGCTGCGCACGGGAACTGGCATCGTGGTGTCGCCGCTGATCGCACTGATGCAGGATCAGGTGGACGCCCTGCGTCAGCTTGGCGTACGGGCCGCTTTCCTCAATTCCAGCATCGCTGCCGATGCCGCCCGCGAGGTGCAAAACCGGCTGCTGCGCGGCGAACTCGATCTGCTTTATGTCGCTCCGGAACGACTGTTGATGCCAAGTTTTTTGGCGCTGCTGGATCAAGTTCAAGAAACTTCCGGCATCGCCCTGTTCGCCATTGACGAGGCGCATTGCGTCTCGCAATGGGGTCACGACTTCCGCCCCGAATACCGCGCGCTGACAATCTTGCACGAACGTTTCCCCGCCGTGCCGCGCATCGCGCTGACCGCAACCGCCGATGTCCCGACGCGCGGCGAGATCGTCGAACGGTTGGCGCTGGAACAGGCGCGCCAGTTCATTTCCAGCTTCGACCGTGCCAACATCCGTTACCGCGTCACGCAAAAAAACAACGCGCGTCAGCAATTGCAGGTCTTTCTGGACAGCGAACATCCCGGCGATGCCGGCATCGTGTATTGCCTGTCGCGCAAGAAGGTCGATGAAACCGCCGTATGGCTGAAAGAACACGGCTGGGATGCGCTGCCCTATCACGCCGGACTGGATACCGCGACACGCAGCAAGAATCAAAACCGTTTTCTGCGCGAGGAAGGCGTGGTGATGGTGGCGACGGTCGCGTTCGGCATGGGTATCGACAAGCCCAACGTACGCTTCGTCGCACACCTCGACCTGCCCAAAAGCATGGAAGGCTACTATCAGGAAACCGGGCGCGCCGGGCGCGATGGTTTGCCCGCCAATGCTTGGTTGGCCTACGGCTTGGGTGACGTGGTATCAATGCGCCAGATGATCGATAACGGCGATGCGCCCGAAGAGCGTAAGCGATTGGAACGGCAAAAGCTGGAGGCCCTGCTCGGCTATTGCGAAACCACCGCTTGTCGCCATCAAACCGTACTGCGCTATTTCGGTGAGGAGCATCCCGGCAACTGCGGCGCCTGCGACAACTGCCTGGAGCCGGTAGATAGCTGGGATGCCACACTAGCCGCACAAATGGCTCTGTCCTGCGCATACCGCACCGGACAACGCTTCGGCGCGGGCCACTTGAGCGGCGTGCTGACCGGCAAGACCACCGAGCGAGTTGAGAAATTCAATCACCACGCGCTCCCTATCTTCGGTATCGGCAAGGAACTGAGTGCCGCACAATGGCGCAGCGTATACCGCCAACTGGTGGCGAGCGGCTTGCTGGAGCCAGATATCGAAGCCTACGGCGGATTGAGACTCAGTGAAGCCGCGCGTCCGGTACTGCGCGGCGAGCAGGCAGTGTGGCTGCGCCGCGATGCCGATCCCGTCAAACGCAAAGCGCAACGCGCCGAACGTAACGCCAAGTCACGCGAGCCTTTTGCCGGGGCGAACGACGATCCCTTATGGCTCGCCCTCAAGGCCAAACGCACGGAACTCGCCCGCGAACAAGGCGTGCCGCCCTACGTCATCTTCCATGACAGCACGCTGCTGGAAATCCTCAATCGCCGCCCCGCCACACTGGATGAATTAGCCCAGGTCGGCGGAGTTGGCCAAGCGAAACTGGCACGCTACGGCGATGATTTTCTGCAAGTCATCAAGGCTGCATCGCCGGTATAACTTGGCTATAACTGACGTCTGAACGAGCTTTGGATACTCTCAGACTACCGGGAAAGCCTTCACCTGCTGCAGTTTCCAGATGTCTTTATTGTACTCTTGGATAGTACGGTCGCTGGAGAACTTGCCACTGGCGGCTGTATTGAGAATGCTCATGCGAGTCCATTGCTCCTGATCGCGAAATACATCAGCGGCGCGCTGTTGCGCTTCGACGTAACTGCGGAAGTCGGCTATCGTCATCCAATAATCGCCGTGTGCGGTCAGGGACTGGATGATGCGGTCGAAGATATACGGCTCGAACTGGTTGAAATGTCCGGAGCCCAGCAGGTGTAGCACCCGCCGCAAGTCTTCGTCTGCCGCGATGATTGCGTGTGGGTTATGCCGCGCTCTTCCTGCCTCCACTTCCTCTGCCGTCAGTCCGAACAGGAAAAAGTTTTCTGCGCCCACTTCTTCGCGCATCTCGATGTTGGCGCCATCCAGCGTGCCGATGGTGAGCGCACCGTTCATCATGAACTTCATGTTGCCGGTTCCTGAAGCCTCCTTGCCGGCGGTGGAGATCTGCTCGGACAGATCGGTGCCGGGACAGATGATTTCCATCGCCGTCACGCGGTAGTTGGGGAGGAACGCCACCTTGAGCAGATCGCCGACTGCAGGATCGTTGTTGACGACGTTGGCGACATTACAAACCAGTTTGATGATGCTCTTCGCCATCGCATAGCCGGGTGCCGCCTTTCCGCCGATGAGCACGCAGCGAGGTGTCCAGTTGGCGGTATCACCCCGCTTGATACGGTCATAAAGGTGAATCACATGCAGGATATTCAATAACTGGCGCTTGTATTCATGGATACGTTTGACTTGAACGTCGAACAGCGCGCTGGTATTGAAAGTGACGCCGCAATCCTTCTGTACCAGTGTGGCAAGCCGTGCCTTATTGATTTGGCTGGCCTGGTGCCACTGCGCCCTGAATTCAGCATCGTCCGCATATGGGGCGAGCCGCCGCAACAGGGAGAGATCGGTCGTCCAGCCGTCGCCGATTTTCCCGGTGACCAGTTGCCCGAGCGACGGGTTGGCCCAGGCGAGCCAGCGGCGCTGGGTGACCCCGTTGGTCTTGTTGTTGAACTTGCCGGGCCATAATTCGTAGAAATCGCGGAACAATGTCTGTTCCAGCAACCGGGAATGCAGGGCAGCGACGCCATTGACCGAGAAGCTGGCCACGATGGCGAGATAGGCCATCCGAACCTGGGGATCGGCACCCTCTTCGATGAGCGACATGCGCTTCAGGCGGTCATTATCCCCCGGCCATTGACGCGCAACTTGCATCAGATACCGCGCATTGATCTCAAAGATGATCTCGAGCAGACGGGGCAACAGGCTGCCGAACATCCGCACCGGCCACTTTTCCAGTGCTTCCGGCAGCAAAGTGTGATTGGTGTAGGCGACCGTGCTGCTGGTGATAGCCCAAGCCTGATCCCAAGACAGATCTTGTTCATCCATCAACAGACGCATCAATTCGGGTACGACGCAGGTCGGGTGGGTATCATTGAGCTGGAAGTGATTCTTGGACGCAAAGTCCTTGAAATCCTTGCCGTGCTGGTTTATCCAATTGCGCAGGATATCCTGGAGACTTGCAGAGGCCAGAAAATACTGTTGGCGCAGGCGCAATTCCTTGCCGTTTTCACTGGCATCGTTTGGGTAGAGCACCATAGTGATATGCTCAGCGTCATTTTTGGCGGCGACGGATTCCGGATAACTTCCTGCATTGAACTCGCCCAAGTTGAACTCGTCGGTTGCGGCCGCTTTCCATAGCCGTAATGTATTCACCGTACCGTTGCGGTAACCGGGCACAGGGACGTCATATGGCACGGCAAGCACAGCATGAGTACCTGCCCAGCGCACACGCAATTCTCCGGCATGGTTATGGTAGCGCTCGGTATGACCGCCATAGCGAACCCGCTGGGTGAATTCCGGGCGTTCCAGCTCCCATGGGTTTCCGTTCCTCAGCCAGTGGTCGGGTTCCTCGATCTGGTTTCCGCTTTCGATGCGCTGGCGGAACATCCCGTATTCGTAACGGATGCCGTAACCCATCACAGGCAATTGCAGGGTGGCGCAACTGTCGAGGAAACAGGCCGCCAGTCGGCCCAGGCCGCCATTGCCGAGACCGGCATCCTGTTCGCGTTCCGCGATCTCCTCGAGCACGATCCCGTGATCGTACATGGCGCGCGTGGTTTCATCCTGTATCCCGAGATTGAGCATGGCATTGCCCAGCGCTCGTCCCATCAGAAATTCCAGCGACAGGTAGTAGGCCCGCTTGCAATCGCTCTCGTCGTACGCGTAATTGGTGTTTATCCAGCGCTCCATCAGCCGGTCGCGCTGCGTGTAAGCCAGGGCGGTATACAGGTAATGGACGGATTTGCAATTCCTGTCGCGCCCGAGCGTACGGCTGAAATAACGCCGGAAGTCCGCCGCTATACTGCGAGTATCCATTCCCAGTGCGGGCAGTTCTGTGAGGGTTTTTTTTGGTTTGCTTTTGCTGACTTGTTTGTATGCCATGAGTTTTTCGATTCAATTCAATTTAAAAGTAATCCGCCCGGATGGGGTTGTGTCACACACGTCACGTAGCGAGGTGAATATTTGATGGACTGACAATGCCAGCGACCACCTGTCACTTATCTCCCCAGGACTTTCAAATACACCGCCCGGTACGCCTCGGCGCTGGTTTCCCAACTAAAGTCCTTGATCATGCAATTCTTGCGCAGTGCTTTCCATTTGCGCTGGTCGTGGTAGAGATCGACTGCACGTTTAATCGTGGTAAACAGGTTTTCAGCAGTCATGCCGCTAAACACGAAGCCACTGGCGCTGCCGTCCTTGAGCGTTTCCGGCGTGCAGTCCACTACCGAATCGGCCAAACCACCCGTGGCATGTACGATAGGTGGGGTACCGTAGCGCTGGCTGTACAACTGGTTCAGGCCGCAAGGTTCGAAGCGTGAAGGCATGATGAACAGGTCCGCTCCAGCTTCGATCAGGTGCGAGAGTTCTTCGCTAAAACCGATATGCGCGGCTATCTTGCCGGGATAGCGATGCGACAAGTCACGCGCAGCTTGTTGCATATTTGCTTCGCCGCTGCCGAGCATGACCAACTGCACCGGCAATTCGGTCAGCAGCGGTGCGATCTCGAGCAGCAAGTCCAAGCCTTTCTGATGAGTGAAACGGCTGACCACGCCCAACAGCGGCACATCCGGCTCGACATTCAAGCCCATTTTGCTTTGCAGGGCATGCTTGTTGTCGGCCTTGCCGGTCATGCGTGTGCTGCTGAAGTGATGCGGCAGATGCTGATCGGTTTGCGGATCCCACTCGCCGGTATCGATACCGTTCAGGATGCCGGTAAGATCGTTGCTGCGTGCTGTCAGCAAACCCTGCAAACCGAAACCCAGTTCCGCTTGCTGGATCTCTTTGGCGTAGTTCGGGCTGACGGTGGTGATGTGATAGGCGTAGAAAATCCCGGCCTTGAGAAATGACATGTTGCCGTATAACTCCACCCCGTTGATGCCGAAACTGGATGGCGGCAAGTGCAGTAACTTGGCCGTGTCGGCGGCGAAGTTCCCCTGGAAAGCCAGGTTGTGGATGGTGATGACGTTTGGTTTGGCCCCCGGCGCGTGACTCAGGTAGGCGCCGGCCAATCCGGTTTGCCAGTCGTTGCAGTGCAGCAGATCCGGATGCCAGCTCAGCGGCGATTTCGCGCTGCTCAGTAGCGCAGCGATTTTGGACAGCAGGCCGAAACGCAGCGGATTATCACTCCAGTCATGACCGCTGGCATCCTGATAAGGACCGCCTTCGCGCTGGTACAAACCCGGACAGTCCAGCACCAGCAGCGGTACGCCATTACTCATGATGCTGAAGATCAGACGCGCCGGCGGATAACCCGGCAAGCTGGCAAAATTCGCCACCACTTCGTTAGGTCCGAGTTTCGCCATGACTTGCGGATAACCCGGCACCAGCACGCGCACATCGACGCC